>DDEO01000192.1 GCA_002336725.1 Bacteroidetes bacterium UBA1952
CCCGCCTGTGGCTTTCTCCCACAGACGCACCCACCCGTCGTCGGGGCAACGTGCAAGCAATTCCTGCACCGAAAGGCCCTTTTGCGGATGCCGGAAACCGGGAATGATTTCCGCAAGCGGCATCAAAACAAAACGACGCTCCGGAAGCAGCGGGTGCGGGATTTTTAAGTGTGGCAGGGCGATGATTTTCTGGTCATAAAAAAGAATATCTATATCCAGCGTTCGGGCGGCCCATTTGCCGGTACGCTCGCGGCCATGGGCATTTTCGATATGCTGGCAGCATCGCAAAAGGGCTTCCGGCGACAAAATCGTATGTACGACTATCGCCACGTTCAGATAATCCTGCTGGTCTGCGCTCCCCCACGCCGCCGATTCGTATATACCAGAACACTGAACGATTGTTCCGCAACTTGCGACAAGGCCCTGCATACCGGCAGTCAAAAAGCCGGCCCGATCTCCCAGATTGCTGCCCAGCAGCAAAACGGTGGTAGCCGGAAGGGCATTTTTATCCATAAAAAAATATTTTTTCAATAGAGAAAGGAAGAAATTTCCGGAAAATGCCCGGCGCAGGATGCAAAGCTATACGCGTTCCGCTTCGTATTTTCGGGCACTTCCCGGCAAACTTCAAAAGCCGCCTGTTTTCCTGCTCGTGAGACAATTTTTCAAAACATTCTTCGCTTCCCTGCTGGCCATTCTGGTGGCCTCGGCTATTCTCATTGGCGTTGTCATCGGCAGCATCAGCTCGCTGATAAGCTCTGCCAAAAACGTCAATCAGGAAGTAACCGTCAAGGATGGCTCTATGCTCCTGCTCGACCTGCGCAAATCTATACACGAGCAGCGCGAAACTTCCTCTTTCCCGATGCTTACCGGCGATGAGGATGAAAACGCCGGCCTCTACGACATCACACGCGCCATCGGCGATGCCGCAACCGACAAACGCGTTCCGGGTATTATCATTCGTACGGGCGGCACTTCGGCGGGCTGGGCCACGCTTCAGGCAATTCGGGAAGCGGTGCTGAATTTCCGGAAAATTTCCGGGAAACCGGTGTATGCCTATGGCGAAGATTATTCCCAAAAAGACTATTATGTGGCTGCCGCTGCCGATAGTGTATTTCTGAACCCGGCAGGCGATTTTGAGCTGAAGGGCCTCGCGGCGCAGTTGCAGTTTTTCCGGGGCACACTGGAGAAAATCGGTGTAAAACCGGAAATTTTCTACGCCGGAAGGTTCAAGAGCGCCACCGAGCCGTTCCGGGAATATAAAATGACCGATGCCAACCGAATCCAACTTTCGGTGCTTATCAACACCCTGTGGGAAGAATATCTCGTTGCGGCATCGGCCCACGCCAAGACCGATACGGCAACGGTAGGCACCTGGACGCGCGAAGGTGCTGTCTTGCTGCCCGAAGATGCGCAACGCCTCGGCCTGGTGGATCGCCTCGCCTATTGGGATGAAGTAGAAAGCCTGATTCGCCGCAAAACCGATAAGAAAGAAAAAGACAAGGTGGCGTTCACCCAAATGGGCGATTATTCCAAATCCAAAGCGGGAGCATCGCTCAAAGAAGGCCGTATTGCCGTGCTTTTTGCCGAAGGCGAAATCAGCGACGGCAAGAGCGAGAACAGCTATCAGATAGCATCTGAAACCTTTGTGGCGCAAATCCGGCGCATCCGCGACAACGACAACGTGAAAGCGGTGGTGCTTCGGGTAAACAGTCCGGGCGGCTCGGCGCGGGCCTCGGAGGTGATTTTGCGCGAGCTGCAATTGCTTCAGGAAAAGAAAAAACTGGTTGTTTCGATGGGTGATATGGCGGCTTCGGGCGGCTATTATATCTCGGCAACTGCCGATAGCATTTTTGCGCTGCCGACGACGCTGACCGGTTCGATTGGCGTTTTTGGGATGATGTTCAACGCGAGCGAGCTGCTCACTCAAAAGCTGGGCGTAACCTTCGACGAAGTGAAAAACGCACCTTTTGCCGATTTCCCGTCGCTTGCCAAGCCATTTACGGATGCCGAGCGGGCGCGGATGCAGCGCGGGGTGGATGCTATCTATGCCTTGTTTAAATCGCGCGTGGCTGCCGGCAGAAAACTTTCGCCGGCGCAGGTAGATTCTATCGCGCAGGGCCGCGTGTGGCTGGGCCGCGATGCACTGGCAGTGGGATTGGTGGACCGCATTGGCGGGCTGGACGATGCCGTTCGGAGTGCGGCCCGA
Source organism: Bacteroidetes bacterium UBA1952 (assembly GCA_002336725.1). GTDB lineage: Bacteria > Bacteroidota > Bacteroidia > Chitinophagales > Chitinophagaceae > UBA1952. The sequence continues at coordinate 2,207 of DDEO01000192.1, forward strand.
CTGGCAAATATCAGCGATTACAGTATCGTAACGTATCCGGAGCCGGTGGATCGCTTCCGGTCTATGCTGGGGCAGTTGAAGAATACACCCTTCACCCAAACGCAGCAGGCCATTGGCGCAGTAGCCGGGCCACAGGCAGGCACGCTGGTGGAGAAATTCCGGAAATGGCACCTGCTGAACCGCCAGGCGCAGATGGCGCTGCCGTTTGAGCTGGTGGTGGAGTAAAAAAGGAGAAGAAATTCCGGAAAGCGCACCCGCCGCGCGACACCTCCGCAGGCAACCCGGCAACGAAACCGGCGCAAGGGAATGAACCGCCCAACGGGCTTCTGAATCCGTACGATTTTGCAGCCCCAAAAAAGGATTGCTTTCCGGAAACTTACTGCATATTATATTCGCGGTTACAAAGCCATTTATGTATGTAAAAGCGTATGCCCCCCACCCGCTGCTGGCAGAATATATTGACTCCTTTCTCTATTGCGCCATGAGCGATTTGGAGATGGATTTGATTCCGCGCGGTGCCAATCAGGTGTTTTTTCTGCTCAACGAAAGACATACGGCTACTGATTTATCGACCGGCAATTGCTACGGTTCCCGGTTCTTTTTCTCCAGTCCGGCAACCCGGCACTACAAAATGCTTTGCAGCGAACTGCTGCGTTCCGTCGGCGTTTTGTTTAAGCCTTTTGGCGCTTATCGGCTGCTGGGCATTCCTCAAAACCTGCTGCTCGACAACTATACCGATATGCGCGACCTGCTGGGGCCGACCATCGGGACGCTTATCCGGCAGCTGGAAGATGTGTCGGACACGCCTGACAAGGTGGTGGATTTGTTGCAGGGCTGGCTTTTGATGCAAGGACGCAATCTGGCCCGCATTGATGTTTCCCGGATGCGCTTTGCCTGCGAAACGATTCAGCGATTTTCCGGCGGGATGCCGGTTGCGGCGCTGGCAAGGGAAGTAGCTATGTCGGAACGTAATCTGGAGCTACACTTCCGGACACACGTGGGCCTTTCTCCCAAGATGTATAGCCGGATTGCGCGATTCAGTTGCGTAAAAGAGGCAATTGTGAGCCGCCGCAACCCCGACTGGGCAGAAGTGGCCTACGGCTTCAACTATTCAGACCAAACGCATTTTATCAAGGAATTTAAGCGTTTTTATGGCCATACGCCTTCTCATTATGAGCAGCGAAAACAAGACCTGGCCGATTTGAGATAACACAGCAGAATTTCGGTTTTTTACTATTCGGCCTTTTGATGCACAACCACCTTTGTGGCTGTGCATTTTTTTATGCCCCGTCCCAAGGGATGCCGCTGTTCTATTTTTTTCTATTTCATCTATAATTCATTGGTAACGTGTCTATCAAAATACGATTTCAAACAATACTTTTCGTCTGCTCGCTTAGCGTGTTTGCGAATGGGTGTGTCAAATATCCCAAAGACACCAAGCCTGTTGTAAAGACCGGCACCGTGAGCGATATTCTGGCCGGAAGTGCCGTGGCTACGGGTTCTCTGGAATCGGTGGGGAGCGGAACGATTCTTCAATATGGCCATTGCTGGAGCAGCGCAAACGATGTGCCGGATTTGCGGATTCATCAGGGGAAAACCGCGCTGGGAACCCGGAATACGACGGGCAGTTTCAGAAGTAATATGACCGGGCTTTATCCCAAAACCGGATACTATGTACGTGCTTATCTGGTATCTGACAAGGATACGCTGTATGGAAATGATATTAAATTTTTCACCACTGCGGATACTGCGGCAGGTGTCAAACTACCGCCCAATGTGGCCACCTTGTCGGATTCGGCGGTAGCGAAAAATGATTTTTATATCCGGGGAAACCTCGTTAATACCGGCACTAGCAATGTTACGCGCTACGGACATTGTTATAGCCGCACCCAACCGCAGCCAACCACGGCAGACAGCGTCAGTAATCTGGGCGCGGCTACTGCCCCCACGCTTTTTACCTCGCACCTGACCAACCTGCCGGAAGGCACGCGCTATTATGTAAGAGCCTATGCGACCAATGCTACCGGAACGGCGTATGGCGTTGTCGTTACTGTAACAACGGCAGCCTCGCAAACCCCGCCGGCAGTTGCTACACTGCCGCTTTCGGCACCGCATAGCTGGACAACTGCAACCACCCCACTCAACGGGAAACTGACGGCAATGGGTATGCCGGCAGCTACGCAACTGGGCCATGTATGGTCGGCCACCAACCGGATGCCAACAGTGGCCGACTCGGTCATCAACAACGGCCCGGCTACGACTATCGGGAATTTTGTATCGCCTCTGGCCAATGTCAAACTCAGGACTTCTACTACTTACTATTATCGCGCGTTTGCCACAAATGCTTCGGGAACCGTGTATGGCACGGTGGATTCTTTCAAAACGGGCATGAAAAATACGATTCAGGAAGGCCCGATGCTGACGAACCTGCCGGAAAGCGGCGTGGCTGTGGCCTGCAACGGAAAATTGTATTACGGCCTTGGCAGGTCGTCCATGAGCTACGACCCCGGCAATAACGGATGGAATGTGTATGACCCCAACACCGGAAATACAACCGTTCTGGCAGCGCCTCCGCAAAGCTATATATATGGGTCAAACGGTTTTGAGTATGGCGGCGAAATCTACGTCGTAGGGGGTTTTTCTAATTTTCTGGATTACACCGACAACAATCTGTATATTCAGAAATATACGCCTGCCACCAATAGCTGGTCGGTGGTGCTGCGCTACCCGCTGGCAAGTTCGCTCAGTGGTCAGCGTTTTTTTGGGGCCAATGGTTTCTTGATTGGGACAAAATACTACTTCTTTGGCGGCATTAGCTATACATGGATAGGCGGCGGTACGCCGTCGCCTACTCCGGCCACGTATGTTTCTCCATTTAATTTTTATTACAACAATCTCAATACCCTGCTTAATAATACAGGCACACAAAGCCTTCAGATGTTTGCCTTTGATTTGACGAGTCGTTCCATTTCAGTTAATAGCTATACAAATTCCGGTTTTGCCGATATGGGTGCGGCCTATGCGGCTACGTTTACGTTGGCGGGCAAGGGCTATGTAGTGGGCGGCATTTCGGAGTTTAAGCAATCCAACGGGACGCTTTCAGCGGGCTACGACTCTATGCTTTCGGCGCAGTGCTGGGAGTTTGACCCACAAGCCAATCAATGGAGCCGGAAGGCCGATTTTCCGGGAAATACCGCCTATGGAATGGCCGGTTGTGCTTTTCAGGGAATGGGCTATGTGTTTGGCGGTGCCGGAAATCTGTCGGCGATGATGCCGGGCGACCCCTTGCGCATTCCGGGCTACGCTCAGCAATACAGCTTTAACCCGGCGACCAATAGCTGGCGCGCCGATCCGTTTTCCGGAAATATGCCTGCATTTGCAAAGGGTTTTGTGGTTCCGTTCCGGGATTTCATGCTTTTGGGCGGCGGGCTGCAAACCGGTATGGCTACGGGTTTTCTGGATACGGTTCGCAATAAGATTTATAAAATTGAATAAACGCCTCAAAAGCATTTGTTTATGAAAAATAAAATACGCGCTTTTATGGTGGCAGGTCTCTTGCCGCTGGTGGGGCATACGCAGGATATTGAGCAGATGATTCGCTCCAAGCCTTTTAAGATTTCCGGAAATGCCTCGGTACGCACGATTTATACCGACTATAGCGGCGGCAACTGGCAGGGCGGAAAGCCCTTTGACCTGGTGCTGACGGGCAGTCCGGTATTTCAGGTTTATGGCTTAGAGATTCCGGTGAGCTTCATCTGGAGTCCTAATAACCAAAGCTTTCAGCAGCCGTTCAACCAATATGGCACAAGCCCAAAATACAAATGGGTTACGCTGCATCTGGGCTACCGAAATCTGAGTTATCAGCCTTTTACGCTTGCGGGCCACACGATGCTGGGTGCAGGCTTCGACCTCACACCCGGAAAATGGCGTATCGGAATGATGTATGGCCGGCTGTCGGCGGCCACCGTGATAGACACCCTTACGCGCTCTTTGCAACAGGTGAGTTTTTTCCGGAAAGGGCTGGCCGCACACGCCGGTTATGGCAACGAAAAGAGCTTTATCGAACTAAGTGTTTTGTCGGCACAAGACGACACCGGCAGCCTGAAAACGGATTTGAGCCGACTGGGTCAGATTTACGGAACCGAAATTATGCCTGCCGGAAATGCCGTTGCGGGCGTGTCGGGAAGGATACAAATAGGCAAAAAAATGTTTGTGGAAGCCGATGGCGCACTGAGCATCTATACAAGAGATTTAAGAAACCCAACCGTCATCAACGTAACAGAAGACGAGGCGCTGAAAAATGCCGTGCGTTCTATCGTGTATATCAACGCCACAAGCTCTGTGCAAAGCGCCGCGCAGGCGGCCATAGGCTACTCGGCAAGAAACTGGACGCTGCGCCTGCGATATAAGCGCATAGACCCCGATTTTCAGAGTATGGGCGCTTATTTTATCAACAACGACCTGCAGGACATCACCCTCGCCCCGACGCTCAATCTGCTTCGGGGGAAACTTCAACTCAGCGGCAGCCTGGGTTTTCAGAACGACAACCTGCGCAACACCAAGACCACGCTTTCGAGGCGTGTTATCGGCAACCTGGGCGTGGTGGCCGTGCTGAACAAGAACTGGATTATCAACGGCAATTTTAGCAATTATAACAACAGCAGCCAACCCAATACCAATATCACCCGCATCAGCGACACCCTGCGCATCACGCAGGCTACCCAAACCTTCTCGCTGACACCTATTTATACGTTTGTAAAAAACGACAAGGCACAAAATATCACCCTTAGCCTGAACGCCAATACCCTACAAGATTACAACAACAGCTATCAGCCGGGAATGCAAAGCCGCAACATCAATACGTATGTAGGGATTCTTAATTATCATATTGCACACACCAAAAAGGGCTGGGGCGCACAGGCGGGCCTCACCTACAACGAGCTTTCGGGCCTGGGATTGCAGGAACGCAATCAGGGGCTGACGCTGGCGGCAGACCGAAGACTGCTGAAAGACAAACTGAGCCTCTCGGCACAGTCCTCTTTTTTGTGGGGGCGGCGGGATGCCGGCACCACCCGCACCCTGAACCTGGCCTTGCAGGTTTCGTATAAACTGGGGGCGCAGCAAAGTATTAATCTGGGCAGTTATTACAATCAAACAAATATCGACGCAGTTGTCGGCACACAGCAACTCACCAATGTGCGGGCAGAGCTGGCGTATGCTATTCAATTTGGAAAAACGACACAAAAATGAAACCACTCCTACGCCTTCTCCTCGCCTTCTGGGTAGCTATTTTGCTGTGTCATCCGGCTGCGCGGGCGCAGAATACGCCCGTCATCATCAACATAGCCGTTTTGCCACCCTATCAGCAAAGCATTCTGGACTTCCAAACCCATCCGGAACGCATTGCGCTGACCCTCACCAACACAAGCAATACGGAGCTGAACCTGCAACTGGGCGGCAGCATTAGCAACGACGGCAACATTCGCATTCAGACAAAGCCCGGAAAGCGCGGCAATCAGCCCGTGCGCCTTGGTGCGCTTAGCACTATTAGCCTCGACGGCACGACAATCAGTCAGCTTTTAGACTTTGGCGATTTGGATTTCATCGGCATCAGCCGGGCCGACCTGGAGCGCACCGGGATGCTACCGGAAGGGAATTATAGAATTTGCCTGCGGGCATATGATTTCCGGACGATGCAGCCTTTAAGTGCGCTCAACGAGCCGCTGGGTTGTAGCAATATCTTTCCGGTAGAAAGCATCACGCCGCCCGTTTTGCTCAATCCTGTGTCAGAATCTACCGTGCCTGTGCTGGCCGGTACGCAAAATGTGATTATCAACTGGACCGTTCCGCCGGGGCTGGTGGGGCGCAATAATATTCAGTATGTGCTGCGGATGGTAGAAGTTTTGGGCAACCGCAATCCTATCGACGCAATGATGAGCAACAGCGTTACGCCGTTTTTTGAAACCACTACGAGCATCCCCGTTTTTGTCTATAACTCCACGTATCCGCAGTTGGTTTTGGGCCGAAAATATGCCCTGATGGTTACGGCCCGTGACCCTTCCGGAAACACAGTTTTCAGAAACGGCGGCAGCAGTGCTGTTTCCTGGTTTCAGTATGGCACGGCGGCAGTGGCTCCGCCGCCCGCTCCCGACACGCCTGCCGCTCCGGCGGTGCCTTTCGTGATTCAGGGCGGAAACTGCGTAGCGGCCTGCAAGCTCGTTCCGCCTACGGGTGTCAACAGCAATGCTACCGTGCAGGTGAACGACGTGTTGGGCATTGGCAAGTTTAGCATGACCGTGCTGGCCGTGCAGGCGGCAGGCGGCAAAATTTCCGGAACCGGAACCATCCCCGTTCCGCTGCTCAACAGCGGCTACATCAAGCTGCGCGTTGCCTTTCAGGATGTAGTGGTAAACGCCGATAAGAAGATAATGAGCGGTAAAGTAAACGCCATTGCCAAGAGCGGAAGCCCTACCCTGGTGCCTGCGGCTGATGCGCCCTCGGTGGCCCCGCCCAATGTGGCCGGTGTCATGAGTTTTCTGGCCAATAATCCGGCGCAGAAAATAGCAGATGCCGCCGCCGGAACGGTCAATTCTATTGGTCTGGAAATGCCGTTGGGGTTAGACATCGGGCCGTTTATGTTTGCCGTAACGCAGGTGGTTTTCACGCCCGAACAGGCCTGGTTTACGACGGCTACCAAGGTGGATATTCCGGAATCGGCGGCCTCCGACCTGGTGCTGGCCGGCACGGCCTGCTTTCAGGATGCGCAGGGTTTATGTGGGCCGATGAAGCTTTTTCTGGCCCAAGACCTGTCCGTTCCCGCCATTGGTTTAAACATCCTGAAGGCCGGAAACGACCAACAATCGGGTACTTTTATTGTCGCGACCAAGGGCAGCGGCGGTTTTTCGCTCGACCGGTTTAACGTGCAGGCGCGCTATACCTTCCCGGCCAATACGCTGGTAGATGCCCAAACAAGAAGCAGCCTGAGCGCCGCCTTTAATATGGACATCCGGCAGGGCTGGAACAACTGGATTGCTGCCGTGAAGCTGCCCAATTTCTATGTGAGCGGCGCACAAAAGTTTCAGTTTAGCATGGATACGGTTTATTGGGATCACAGCGATGTGCGCAATCCGGCCGGCATCCCGGCTGAATTTCGGCAAAAGCAGGGCAATGATGTTATCAGCACGACTGCAACCACTTGGCGCGGCTGGTATTTTCCGCGTGTAGCCATTCAGATGCCGCAGCCCATCAAGGCGGCCAACAACCCCCAAAGCACCACAACCGTGCAGGCCAAAGACATGATATATACGGGCGGCGCATTTTCCGGAAATGTATCGGCCACAAGCCTGCTGTCTATCGGCGATGGCTCGCTGGCCGGCTGGTACGCCTCCATTGATACGCTGGAATTTGATTTCTGGAAAAACACCCTTAGCTCCAGCCGGATGATTGGCCGCATGGTGTTGCCGCCGAGTGGCTCGGATTATGCGGTATCCGACAACCAACTGCAATATACCTGCCTGCTCGTAAACAACGACAACCGGCCAATGGATTTTCAATTTGCCATTCAGCCCAAAGAAAACCGGGATTTGGCCTTTAAGGTGTGGTATATGAAACTGCGGCTCGATGGGTCTTCGCAAATCAGTGTGCGCACCAAGGCCGACAGCAGCGGCGATTTGGTGGCCCAGGCCAACCTGAACGGCGTGCTGGGCATTGATGACAAAGACCAACGCATTCCGGGAATCGTGGCGGTGTCGATGCCCGACATAGAATTTACAAATCTGGGCATTTCTACCGAAGCGCCCTACGTGGACACGAATATGAAAATTGCCCTCAAGTTTAACTCACCCGACAAACAAGTGGGCGGCTTCACCATGACTTTAAAAAGTTCGGGGATGATTTTTAGACCCGGCGCAGAAACCAAAATCGGTATCGGGTTTACTGGTGGAATGCACGTAGTACCCAAGTCAGTAGAAAAACTGGGTATGGTGGCCGAAGCCAAATTTGGTATTTATGCCCGGATTAAACCCAATTTAAACGGTCGTTTTCAGTGGGAAGGTGTGGGCGCAGAGATGAGCGAAATTAGCATGGCCGCCGGTGCCGACTTAGGCCCCTTCAAGGTGAAAGGAGCCTTGCAATTTGTGAATAAAGATGCCGACCCCGGTCGGGGTTCTTTCTTTGCCGGTGCGCTGGAGGTGGTTATGCCTGCCGATATCAAGGTGAAAATGCGGGCCAAATTTGGCACGGCCTACGACGCGCAGGGCCACTTTGAATATTTTGACATGGATGCGCTGGTGGATTTGGGCAACACCGGCATTCCGGCATTCGGCCCCATTTCGCTTTATGGATTCGGCGGCGGCATGAGCATCAACGAGCAAATGATAATGAACAACACCCAGATGGCCAACAGCCCGAAGGTGGACCCTGCCCGCCTCAGCGCCGAGGCGTTGCTGCAACCCATCGGCGGCATGACCTACCAGCCACAGCGCGGCGACTGGTCGCTGAAGGCAACCATTTTGTTTGGACTGGCGCAGCGAAACACACTGGATGCAGATGCCACCCTGTCGATAGGCGTTTCCCAAAACGGCGGCGTAACGGTAGGCATCGACGGCACTGTGCGCATTGTGGTAGAAGACCTCAGCGCACCGCTGAGCAGCCGCAACGATAAATCGCTGGGCTTTGCAACCTTCCGTGCCTTTTATGAAAATGACATCTTTGACCTTACCGCTGCCGCAACGGTTGGCTTCCCTATGGGTTCGCGGGAGCTTATTGCCGTGCAGGGCGGACTGCATCTCAATGTCGGCGGCGGCGGATTTTTCCTGCACGTGGGGCGACCGCAATCGCCGGCTACCGTGGACTTACTGAAGCTAAACGGGAATTATCTGTTTCATGGCCAAACTTATTTTGAATGCGGAACCCACGAGATAGACCCCATGCCGCCGCCGCCCCAGTTTATCCTGGATATGGCCGGAAATGAAAAATACAAGATGCAGCCCCAGTCGGACCGCAGTTTCAACCCTGCACAATATGAAGGCATCATTCACGGCTCTATGGTTCGGTTTGGTTTCGACAGCCAGTTTCTGATTTTCTTTGGCAAGCTCACTGCCGGTATGGGCTACGATATTGCCTATCTGCGCCGCCTGGATGGGAGCAACTTTTGCGCCAACGGAGAGAGCCAGTGGTATGCCAAAGGGCGCGGCTATATCGGTGCGGGATTGGCCGTGGGTATAGATGTGGATTTATTTTTTGTAAGTGGCCGCTTTACTATTTTCGACGCTGCTGTGGGGGCAATCATAGAAGCCGGCTTGCCAAGCCCTACCTACTGCGAGGGAAAACTTTTTGGGCATTACAATATTCTGGACGGGCTGGTGAGCGGAAACTTCAATTTTCAATTTGTAGCCGGCGACAAGTGTAAGCCGCCAAAAGAAAGCAATCCTTTTGGGATGCCCATCATATCCGACTTTAAGCCCGCCCAAAACGATGTAGAAATAACAGAAGTGCCGCAAATAAATTTCAACCTGAATGTGGACAGCGTTTATGATTTGAAATTTCAAAACAGCGACGGCTCAGCCGCACCTACCCGCCGGTTTATGCTCAGCAAAAATCAAATCCTTATTGAACTTAAAAACAACCGCACCAATACGGTTTATCGCACCGCCAACTTTGTGAAAGGGAGCAGCAGCAAGCTATTGGAGCTGAAAATAGACAGCCTGCTACGCCCACGGGCAACTTACACCCTCAAGATAACAGCGAACCTGCTGGAAGCGGCCAATCTGGGAAACAACAACTTCTCGGCCACGTTTCGCCCGGCCATGCAAAACGGCAACCCCGTAACAGAGACAAGAGAATTTACCTTCACCACCAACGAGGGGCTTACAAAAGTGCCCAATGGAATGCTGGTGAACTCGGCCCCGCTGCACGGACATAGATCTTTCCCGTATGCAATGGGCGAAACCAATCATTATCTGCAATTTACGCAAGCACTCACGCTCAGCTATTTTAAATGGGGCGCAGACCGTTGGATGCGGCTGTTTGCTAAGGTGTATAAAAACGGCGAGACTGCCGGTCAGGAAGTGCCGGTTACGGTGGTGGGCAATCAATGGCGCATCCCGAAGCAAAACCTGGAGCCGGCAACACAATACCGGGTAGATTTCTTGATTCAGAACGACCTGCTGGCAAACCGTCAGATGGCTCAAATTCAGGTTGTGAGGGGACTTACCAAAACCTGGGGCGACGGCAACAGCATTAAATCGACCAATCAGACGGTGCAAAACCTTTACAAAGAAGGCACCTATTTAGTTGCTTATTATGAATTTACGACCAGCACCTATCCGACCTATACCCAAAAGCTGGCAGACCTGGAAATAGATAAAATTATATTGAAAGGCGCTTATAACAACAATGTTTTCGTAAAAAGCGCCCCTACGCAAAACGCCGCCGCATTCTTTAATGTAGCTATTTCTTCCGGAAACGGCGTGCTGACAAGATATACCATACGAAGCAAGCGAAACGAGATTTATTATACGGGCAAAGAAGCCTTTATGGTGGCCGACCTGCGCAGTTTCACCCCTGATGACATCTGGCGAAACGGCAAGACAACGCCCAACAATACCGCCCTCATTACCACTTATCAGAACACCACTGCGGAAGCCACCGACTGGGCACAGGGCGGCCTGCGGGCAATGGGTGTGTGGCGGGCAGGCGGCAATCCAAACAGCATCCGCAACTTCATCTCGGAGTGTACCGGTGTGTCCGCCAACACCCTGGACGTGAATCTGGAAGGAACCGGCTGCAACACACCGGCAGCCCTGTTTAATGGTACTTTCAAAACCATAAACCGGACTTATGAAGGCGGCAGCCCGATGGAAATCCCCCGACCTAACAACCTGCTGCTGAGGCTCAACTACACATGGCAGCAAATTTACAATCCCACTCCTTTCGGGGTTATTCTCAACGAAGACAACGAGAACAGTTGTACGCAAACACCCCGCACACCGGGCATGAACCGCCTCAACAGGCTGTTTTAAAAGCCCGCTGCGGTGCGCTGGTTTTCCTCCTTCAACAAGCACAAAAGAACATGAAAAAATACACGATTCTACTGGCGGCGCTCTTGTGCTTTCTGTCGGGTTTCGGACAGAGTAGCACAGGCATTCTTTCCGGAAAAATAATGGGCAATGCAAAGCCCTATACAAACCGTATCACCCTGCGGTGGAACACCGACAACTATCAGCTTATGCAGATGCTGACACAAGAAGGATTGTGGATACAAAGGCAGACGATAGACACGGCCACGCGCCGCAAATCGGCCTGGACGGATGTGTGTATCGATACCGTGAGGGCCTGGAGCCTGGCGCGAATCGGAAGAGAATATGCCCCATCAGATACCATTATTGCCATTGTGGCGCAATGCCTTTATGGCAAAGGAAAGGCAGACAGCACGATTTCATTGATAGAGAAAGTGCAGCAATATCAATACGACCAACAAAACCGGCATTTAATTATTTCGCTCTATGCCCTGCTGAATCCTAAAGCAGCTTTGATTAGCGGACTGGGTTTTGAAGACAGCCTGAAGGTAAACCCCTCGCAGGATTATCTCTACCGGATTATGCCTGCCAACCGGCATACAGGCTATCATCTGGATACCGGTTATATTTATGTGGTGGGCGACGACATCAACCGGCAGGAAAACGTGTGGTGGCTGTATGCACAGGGCCGCGATGGAGCCATCAGCCTGCAGTGGTCAACCCGCGACAATCATTTTACGGCCTATCATGTAGCACGCTCTACGGACGGCAAAAATTTCACTCGCATTACCAAAAGGCCCTACCTGCCCGGAATTGACACCAACGACAATACCTATGTATATACCGATAGTGTTCCGAATTATCGCACCTATTACTACCGGCTTATCGGGCTTAACAGCTTTGGCGAAGAAGTGGAATCCAAAGATATCGTGAGTGCTTCGGCAAAAGATTTAACGCCGCCGCAGGCCCCTTTTCTGGAAGGCAAACTCGAAGACGACAAGGCCGTTTTGAAATGGACGGCAAGTGCCGAAAAAGACCTGAAAGGCTATTATGTAGTGTGGGGGGCCGACCGCAACCGTGCCGATAGCATGGCAACTCCGCAATTGCTGCTTCCCGGAAAAAATAATTTTACCTACACCTTCCCGCCTCACAATAAAGCGTCTTATTTCCGGATTATTGCCCTTGATACGGCCAATAATTACAGCATCTCCAACTTTTCCTATATCGCGCAGCACGACCTTACGCCGCCCAAAGCACCGGAAGGACTGGAGGGTACGATTGACTCTATGGGGAAAATAACGCTTCGGTGGCAATGGGACACAACAGACCAAATTAAGGGTTATAAAGTATTCATTGCCAATCAGGAAGACCACCGTTTTGCTGCCGTCTCCAATATCATCGCTCAGGATAGCTTTTCTTTCTCGACCACGCTAAACACCCTTAGCCCCAATCTTTTAGTCAAGATTGTAGCCGTAGATCAAAACTTTAACCACAGCGAATATTCCCGAATGCTGGTATTAACGCGGCGGGATACCATCCCGCCCCCCGAGCCGGTATTTAACAACTATTTTATAAACGGAAAAACCGTGGAACTAGCCTGGGGCGAAATCCAGGTTTACGACTTTGCCCATTATGTCATTTTGCGACGATTGCAAGACGAAAAAATATGGGCCGATTTGGGCAAAACGACAAAGTCGTCTTTTAAAGACACGACGGCAAAAGAAAAAACAGCTTATGAATACAGCCTCCTCGCCGTTGACAAAAATGGCCTCAAAAGTACGCCTGCAACGCCGGTGGTCCTCACAACCGGCAGAGTTCCTAAACAGGAAACCATACGAATCCGTGTAGAACGAACAGCCGACGGCGCTTCTGTTAGCTGGAGTCCTTCTTTGTATGTCATAAACGCTGCCTGGCTCTATGCCGATTTTGGCGAGGGCCTCACCCTTTGTAAGGTGCTTCCGGATAAGCAATATCAGTTTGTAGATAAAGGCAAAAAAGCGAAAACTTATGCCATAAAGATGATTTATGAAGACGGCAGCGAGTCGGCTGTTTTTCAGGAATAGCCACTCCTGCCAACCCGGCAACCTTCTCAAAGAATCCCCCCCTTTCGATATGCGCGAAGGGGGTTTTCTTTTGGAGGTCGCCCCTTGGGCCGCAGGCATTCCGGTATTTCTGCCGACAGGCAAAAACCAGTTTCTATTCCGTCCATAATACCGGAAACAACACCACGCCGAGCGCCAGCAGCAGCGCATCCAATCCGGCCAGCGAAGCCACCAGGCTCCACCAGCCCGGTGCCACGGTAGCCGAAAGCCCCGCGAGCGCCATTTTCCCCAAAATCATCAACACCGGCAACAGCAGCGGAAATCCCAAAATGGCCATCAGCGCAGCATTGCCGCCCGCCCGCGAGGCAATGGCCGACAAAAACGTGAAGACCAGCGACAGCGACAGGCTGCCCAATAAAGCAGTGAGCAAAAACTCGAAAGGCCGATAGAGCGGCAAGCCCAGCAAGAGCGCAAAAAGACCTACGCTCACGGTCGTTACCAGCAGCTGAAGAACCAGCCCATAGACCAGCTTGGAAAGAAAATAAGCACGCGGCGGCACGAGCGTGGCATAATACCGAAACCGCGCCGCATTGTCGGCCAGAAAACTGCGGGCCGCCGCATTGACGGCGGCAAAGAGCTGCGACACCCAGAACAAGACATTCCAGACCGCAGCATCGGGCCTGCCGGCCATGGCATAGATGATGAAAACGGTGCTGCCTACATAGAGCAACACCCCAAAAAGCATATGCTTGTGCCGCCACTCGGCCATGAGGTCTTTGCGCAGCAGCGTGAAGAGAGCGTCCACAGCGGCGAAGGTAGGAAAGTCGAAGGGCCGCGTAGGGCAAAGGATGCTTTTTCAAAAAGCATACTTATTTCCTGCGGATTAAGAATTGGTGGAGGAGTGGTAAATCTGCGGTACCTTCTTCCTGGACGAATGAGCCGCATTGTTATCTCTTACGGCTTTTACTTCTCTGGAAATTTCCTCCATAGTCATGCTGGAAAGCCCGTAATGTTCGGCAAGTTCTACTGCTCTGGCTAAGTTCTGGCGACTGAGTTCACGACTCACAATGTCCACAAGGTCGGAAAAAGGAAGCCGCTCAGCTTTCAGTCCAAACTTCTGATATTCAAGATCTGAAATGTCAATGCTGATAGTCCGCATACTCCAGTATTTATAAGCCCGAAGTTACAAAATTTATTCGCTAAAAGGCGTTTGCTACGCCAGCCAAACAAACACTCTTTACTTTAAAAAGGTTTTAAAATATCGGACAAGGTTTTTCACCCCCGGCCAAAATCCGTAATTTTAAGCCCTTTGTTATCCTTTCCATTTATGAAGAAATACGCACTCGCCGCCCTGCTGGCAGCGCCTTTCGTTGCGCCCGCGCAAGACAATCTGATCAAAAAAATAGAAGCCAACAAGACCGAGGACACTGGCCGCAAATGGCATTTTACGCCGGTCATTGACCTGACAACCACAGCGGTAAAAAACCAAGGCTCCTCAGGCACTTGCTGGAGCTATAGCGGCAATTCGTTTCTGGAAAGCGAGATGATTAAGGCGGGGCGGCAACCGGTGGAAATATCCCAGATATACACCGCCCGCAAATCCTACGAAGACAAGGCCGACCGCTATGTGCGCCTGCACGGAAACCTGGGCTGGGGCGACGGCGGCGCAGCGCATGATGTCATTAATATGTATCGCAAATATGGCGCGGTGCCGCAAAGTGCTTATACCGGCCTGCAATATGGCACGTCTAAAAACAAATTTGGCGAGATGCAGGCTGCCCTCAAAGGAATGCTCGACGGCGTGGTGAAAAACCCGAACGGCAAGCTGACACCCGTCTGGAAACAGGCATTTACCGCCGTAATCGACACCTATCTGGGCGCCGACCCGAAAGACTTTACCTGGAATGGCAAGAAATACACGCCGCAGAGCTTTGCCAAAGAAGTGGTGGGCCTCAATGCCGACGACTATGTAGAGGTTTCTTCCTTTACCGATGCGCCGTACTATACCCAGACCGAACTGCTCGTGCCCGACAACTGGAGCAACGACAAAATCTATAACGTGAAGATGCAGGACCTCACCGGCATCATCGACAACGCGCTGAAAAACGGCTACTCGGTGGTGTGGGCGACCGACGTGAGCGAGAAATATTTCTCCTGGAAAAACGGCGTTGCATTTGTGCCGGAAAAAGACTGGGAAGATATGGAAGAAGCCGAGCAAAAGGCGCTTTTCAACGGCCCCCAGAAAGAACGCGTCTTAACACCGGAAATGCGCCAGATGGCCTTCGATAATTACAGCACTACCGACGACCACGGGATGCACATCGTAGGCATCTCCAAAGACCAAAACGGGCAGGAATACTATAAGGTGAAAAACTCCTGGGGCGATAAGAACGACAATAAAGGTTATATCTACGTCTCGAAACCCTACGTGCAATACAAAACCACGGCGCTACTGCTGAATAAAGCCGGCATCCCGAAAGAAATGCGCAAAAGCATGGGGATATAAATTGGAGGCCCTGCGGGCATTGGACTTCGCTTCGCGAAATTGGACGGCTCCGACATTAGAGAATTAGCGTATGAATGATTTTCCAATTTCCCTATCTTTCAATTTCGCGAAGCGAAGTCCAATTCTCCAATTCCGCCGAAGGCGGTGTCCAATTGCCAAAGGCGGTCCAATTCCCTGCCGGGAAATCCAATCTCAACCATGAAGACAATTGGTTTACTCTCCGACACGCACGGATGGCTCGACGAAAAACTGTCGGGCCATTTTGCGATATGCGATGAAATCTGGCACGCCGGCGATTTTGGCACCGCAGCAGTGGTAGAACAGCTCCGCAGCTGGGGCAAACCATTGCGCGGGGTGTGGGGCAACATAGATGGCGGCAGCCTGCGCTATGATTTTCCGGAAACCAACGTCTTTATGATAGAAGGCGTGAAGGTGGCTATGAGGCACATCGGCGGCTATCCGGGGCGCTATGCGCCGGGCGTGAAAGCATGGCTCGAAAAGGAGCAACCCAAACTGTTTATTTCCGGGCATTCTCATATCCTCAAAGCCCAGTACGACCCGGCGCTGCAATGCCTGCACCTCAATCCGGGCGCTGCCGGAAAGCACGGCTGGCACCAGATGCGAACGGCGATGCGCTTCGTCATAGATGGCGCTCATATCCGCGACCTGGAAGTGATAGAGCTGGGCAGGCGCGGGGCGCTTTAGGAAGAAGGCTTATTTCCGGAAATGATTTATACCGTTCTTTATTCGCCGCGCCTTCCCGGCACACGTCATTGCGGGCTTGAACCGCAATCGCCGCTTTCTGTGTTACGGAAGACGGTATTACAGCTCGCTCACCAAGGCAGCTACCAGGGCCGCCAGCTTGGGCGCGGCGGCGTTGGCCGCTTCGAGCACTTCTTCGTGGGTGATGACGTTGTTTTCTTCCCGGATGCCGAGGTCGGTAACAATGCTTGCGCCAAAGACCTTCATGCCGCCGTGGATGGCCACAATCACTTCCGGAACGGTACTCATGCCCACCACATCGCCGCCGATGACGTGCAGCCAGTGATATTCGGCTTTGGTTTCAAAAGTGGGGCCTTGCAGACCTACATATACACCAGTGTGTACGTGCAACGCCTGCGCTTCGGCAATGGCTTTTGCTTTTTCCAGCAGGGCAAAGCTGTATGGCTCAGTCATATCCGGAAAACGGGTGCCGAGGCGCTCGTCGTTGGTACCCCGCAGCGGATGTTCCGGAAACAGGTTGATATGGTCGCGGATAAGCACAATATCGCCCACGCGGTATTGGCTGTTCATCGCGCCGGCAGCATTGGAAACAATCAATGTTTCGCAGCCCAGCGCCTGCATCACGCGCACCGGAAACGTAACCACTTCCATAGAGTAGCCTTCGTAGTAGTGGAAGCGACCGGCCAGCAGCACCACCAGCTTTCCGCCCAGCCGACCGATGATGAGCGCACCGGCGTGGCCTTTGACGGTAGAGACCGGGAACTGTGGAATTTCTTCATACGCAATGCGATGCAATACCTCAACGGCATTTACCAGTCCGCCCAGCCCGCTGCCCAGAATAATGCCGGCAGTGGGTTTTTCGGGGAGATAGGGTTTTAGGAAATCAGCGGTTTGCTGAATGCGGTCGTAGAGCGGGAGAGCAGCGTTTGGCATAAGGAGCCGCGAAGGTAAAAAACGCCGGGCGGATGCGCAGCAACGAGTGATTTTCCGGAAATCCGCCCCCTACCCTGCGTCGTTTTTCGGTTCTTTTTATACGGCCAATCCCGAAACCGGTTCTTTTATTTTAAACCGAAGCCGACGGCTGTACCTTCTTTTCTTGCAGCCATTGCTCCCAATCCTGAAGCTGTTTTCCTTTCAGCACGCGCGGAAATTTATTCATCGCGCCCTCCTTGCCTTTGGCACGCATATATTCATAAAATACGTCGCTTGGATAAATATCCACAAACACCCCTTTGAGGGCCGAAGTGCGCTCTACGGCGTAATCGTCGTTCACCTCTCGGAGCGTTTCGTCGAGAATGGCTTTCACCTTTCCGGCATCTATATGGGGCGCGTCTGCGCCAATAGCCCAGCGATGGGCAAAGCCATTATCATAATTAAATCCATTCACCGTAAACTCCCGAATCGTGATGCCCAGTTGGCGGTTTACCCGTGCTATGGCTTCGGTGAGGTTGTCGATGCTCGTGTGTTCGCCGCAGATAGAAAGAAACTGTTTGGTGCGGCCCACAATCACAATTTCGCCCTCTTTGGCATTGGTAAAGCGCACCACATCGCCAATCAGATAGCGCCAGGCACCGGAAGCGGTGGTGAGCAAAACGGCATAATCCACGCCTTCTTCCACTTCGTGGATCAGGGCCGTTTGGGGGAAGGGAATGCAGCGCCCGTCTTCATCAAAGTTCGTGCTGTTGAAGGGTACAAACTCGTAGAAAATACCGTTGTTGAGCACCAGTTTGATGCCCGGTTCGCCGGGCCGCGCCTGATAGCCGAAGCTGCCCTCCGAGGCCATATAGGTCTCAATATAAATAATAGGCTTGCCCAGCAGCCGTGCAAAAGACTCGCGGTAGGGGCCAAAAGCAACGCCACCGTGGATATAAATATTGAAGTTGGGCCAGATATCATGAATGGTTTTCACCCGGTGATACGCCACAATGCGTTCCAGCACAATCTGCACCCAGGCCGGCACGCCGGCAATCGTGCCCACATCCCATTTGGGCGCCAGCTTCACAATCTGTTCGATGCGGTCTTCCCAATCGGGTACGCGCGATATTTTCTGCCCCGGTTTGTAGAGCAGGCGACTTGCCCAGCGCGGCATATTTTTGGCGGAGATGCCGCTCATATCGCCCTCATAGTAGCCGTCTTTTTCAAAAAGAGAGGTTGTTCCGCCCAGCATCAGCAGGCCCTTGGTAAAAGTCTCCTCCGGCACGTTGAAATCCACCAGGCTAAAAAGCTGCCGGAAACCCATTCGGCGAATGGATCGAATCATATCGCTCGTTACCGGAATATGCTTGGAGGCCGAGCCGGAAGTGCCGCTCGAGAGCGCGAAATACTTCACCTTACCGGGCCAGCTCACATTTTCCTTCCCTTCCAGCGCCAGATGCCACCACTCGTTGTGCATCTTGTCATAGTCATATACGGGAACTATTTTTTGATACGCCCGTACAAAATCCAGTTCCTGTTCCAGAATACCGCCAAAATCGTAGTGTTTGCCAAATAGCGTGTATTGGCCGCGCTCGAGCAGCTTGCGCAGTTCGCGGCGCTGATAGACTTCGGGCGTGGCGGTGTTGCGCGCCATGCGCTTGCGAAGTTTGATAGAACGGGTGATGAGGGAACCGAGTAGAGCCATGAGTTAGTTGGAAACACTTCGTGCCGTTGGAGCCTGTGGCTTGGAAGCCCTTCGGGCGTTGGACACGCTTCGCGTTGTTGGAGCCTGCGGCTTGTTTCGTTAAAAATTGCAGGGAAAAAGATTGATAATGAAATCAGGTTTTGTTGGGAAAGGTGCGCAACAGACTAAACGCCTCGGACAGTGAATCTGTTTTCAACTCAAAGCCGAAGGCTCCAACAGCTTTAGCGTCCAACAGCGAAGCACTCCAACGCCGCAGGTGTCCAACAACAGAAAACGCTTACGCGTTTTCCGTCGTCCCCGCGTATTCGCTCAGGTATTCAAAATGGGGCGTGAGGCGACCATTTTCGCAGATGGTGGCGCGGCGCAGGATGCTGTTGTCTGCTTCGAGCAGTGCCGGAACGATATATTTTATTAACTGCTCACCAAAGTAGGCCGAAGCGTCGCGCGGGAGTTCGTTGGGCAGGTTGTCCACCGCCATCACGTCAATCGTGTCGTCGTTGTTTTGGAAAGGTGCCGTTTTGTGGATTGTTTCGCGATCGATGCCATAGACCGGGTCGGCAATCGTAGAAGCGCCGAGGTTGATAGGCACGGAGCCAAAGGCATCGCAGGTAATATCGGCGATGACACGGATGCGAAAATCCGGCGCTTTCACGTCTTCCGGTTCAAAAAGCCGGTCGATATCGTGATCCCAATAGATACCATTAATCAGAATATCAGTATTAGGCAGATAGGGTTCAAAGGTACATTGATAGCGTTTTGGGTGGGCGTGAAACTCGTCGCGGTCGTAGCCGCCGCCGTCTTTGCGCCGATAAAGGCTTTCGCCCTTCAGGTGGGTAAATACCGGTTCATCAAAGCCTTTTTTCCGGAAATCTTCGGGGCTTACTTCGCGGATATTCAATTGGTGCAGCACCTCCAGAGCGCCTTGCGCCACGCGTCCCGAGCCAGTCAGCACGATGCGCAATGCGGGCAGTTTCACGTCTTTATACAGCCCTTTGAGGTGTTCATAATCGTGTACTGCATGAGCCGCCGGCAAATTCAGTTTTCCGGTACGCGCGCCCCAGGTTTTAAAAGCGTTGTGCGTTCCTACAATGCCCGCCCAGGTGCCGAAACCCAGCACGCGGCTGCCGTCTTCGTGGGTAAGGGTTTCGTAGTCTATCATGCGAATTTCCTTTTCAATCAAAGCCCGCATCAGGGGCTGATTATAGGGCTGCGCCTTCTTGGTATGGGAGAAAAAGAAGTAGGTTTTTCCGGAAATCAGGTCTTTAACCGGCACTTCCTTCACGCCCATCAGCACGTCGCAGCTGCTCAAATCCTCGCGCAGCTCCAGGCCGGCGGCGCGATATTCTTCATCGCGGTAGCAGCGGGTTGGGCTGGGCTGCACCAGCACTTCCACACCGGGAAACAATTTAGAAAGAGAAGCGGCCTGCCGGGGAGAAAAGGGAACACGGGAGTCGGGCGGATTTTTGCCCTCACGAATAATACCGATGCGCACGGAAGAGAGAGGTTTGTTTAATTTTGGCCGCAAAGATACTAAGCCATGTCCCCGGCGACCGATTATTTCCAGCTCCTCGGCCTCGAAAGAGGCTTCAACCCTGACAAGGCCGATTTGCGCCGCCGGTTTTATGCCCAAAGCGCCGCCGTGCATCCCGACCGCTTTGCAACGCACGATGCCGCCGCGCAAGCAGCCGCTTTGCAACAAACCGCTTTGCTCAACGAGGCGTTGCGCGTCCTCTCCCACCCCATATTGCGGCTGGGACATTTGCTGGCGCTGGAAGGGCATCCGCTTCCGGAAAATTATGCCCTGCCGCCGGATTTTATGATGGAGATGATGGACCTCAACGAGCTGGCCGAGGACAATCCGGAAGCGGCGCAGGCGCAGTTGAAAGATCTGGAGGCCGACTGGCAGCAAAATCTTAACGCGCTGGTTGCCCGCTACGAAAGCGGCGAACGTTCGGAAGCCCTTTTCGGCGCGTTGCAGGAGGTCTATTTCCGGAAGAAATATCTGGAAAGGGCGGCGCAGCCGACTTAAAATTTCCGGAAAATCAGCTCTTTACGGGTTGGAAAATAGCACCTCCTCCCCGTACATTTGCGCTCCTTATTGCCCGGATGGCGGAATTGGTAGACGCACTANNAGGTTCGATTCCTGTTCCGGGCACCCTGAAGTAACTTAAAGCCTTGATTTTCAAGGCTTTATTTATTTAAATAAAACAAGAAAGAAGCGACAAACAAGACGCTACCGGCCTGAAAAGCAGTCTCAATCCGGGAAATAAAGGAACGCAGCAGCGAGCCGGGCGTTTCCCACCCCAAACGCCGCCTCTGAATCTCGCCCCGGCAGCACCGTCATGAACCTCACCGAAACCCTGACACTAGCCGACCGGCTTAAAGTGGAACTCGACCGCTACCGGCAGCGGATGGGCGCAAAAGTGGCCCGCGCCTTTGAACTGCAATATACCTACGAAAGCAACCGGATAGAAGGCAATACGCTGACGTTGCAGGAAACGGCGCTTGTGGTGGAAAAAGGGCTGACTATTGGTGGCAAACCGCTGACCGACCATCTGGAAGCCATCAACCACACCCACGCGCTGGAATACATAAAAGAAATAGCCACCGGGCACGAGCCCTTCTCGGAAGCCGTGTTGCTGAATATCCACCGGCTGATCCTGCAAAGCATTGACAATGCCCATGCAGGATGCTACCGCAACATTCCGGTATTGATAAGCGGGGCTGCTCACATTCCATCACAGCCGTATCTGCTGAATAAGCAAATGGAAGATTATTTCCTTTGGGCAGCGGAAAACATGGAATCATTACACCCGATTCTGCTCGCCGCTGAACTTCACGAACGCCTTGTTACCATTCACCCTTTCATCGACGGAAACGGGCGAACGGCACGCCTTGTCATGAACCTGATTTTATTGCAGCACGGCTACCCGATTGCCATCCTGAAAGGAGATGCGCAAAGCCGCCTGGACTATTACGCCGCGCTGGAAACCGCGCAGGTCGGGGGCGACACAATGCCTTTCCTAAGCCTGATTGCCGATAATGTGAAAAGCACTTTAGAAAGAGTGCTGAAGATAATCGCCTGACACGCCGGATACGCCTTGCGTTTGATAATTTTTGTCCTTCCTACCGGGCTATTACGTACAAAAAAGCCCTGCGATAGGCAGGGCTCATAAAAGGACAAAAACCTGATTTCTGCCCGGCAAAAAAACGCCTACGGTATCCGCTTAAATTGTTGCAGAAGCGTTCCGGTATCCGGTTGGCCCGGCGCGGGGTAAAGCGTGTCGAAAGAGGTGTAATAATCGGCAGAGACGTTGGAAATCGTCATTCCTTCCTTGCGGCCATTGGCAAATTTCTGAATCAGCACATCGCCATAAAGCTGCCATTGAAACGGCGCAGTGGCTACTGAATCGCCGCTACAAGGCTTGCCGTAATAAACCAGCCCGCTGCTGTCGGCGTTATATTGCCAATAGTCGTCGAGTTCGCAGGCGGTCATAGAATCGCGGGTAACAACCTGCGTAGAAACAGGCTGCCCACCCCGGTAATACCGGATGGTATAGTTATAAACCTGCCATTTGCCCAGCAACGAGGGCGCGGGAATCCCCGGGTTGGTGTCTTTCACGCAGGAAGAAAGCAGGGCCAGTGCGCCCACAAGGGAGAGAAGTGTTTTTTTCATAAACAAGATGCGAAGTTTGGGATTTTCCGGAAAATAAAGCTCCGCGAGAAGGCGCGGGGAATTATTTACGGCTCCAGCCGCACTTTCAAAATCGCACCGTTGCCTTTGCGCCCTTCGGTAGAGATATAGAGGACGCCGTTGGGTTCAAAAAGAAGTCCTTCGGCTTGCGGAAGGTCTTTTTTGTGGAGATGACAGGTGCGCTTAGGCACGCCGTCAGCGCCCATTACATAGAGCCGATTTATAATCGCGAAAACGAAACGTCCATTTTTTAAAATCCAAATGTCCAATTTTTGGCGGTTTTAAAATGGCTTTCAAGGAAGTTTAAAAGTAAAAAAGCCCAGCATGATAGCCGGGCTTTTGCTTTAAAAAATGCTACAAAAGCTTGTCAGTATCCCAATATGTACAACCGAAAGGATTATTATCAAGATTAACAGGCAAATCAGCCGGTGCCTTCTTTTTTCTAAGAATCTCCCATTTCTCTTGCGGCAGCCAATCCGTCCGCACGACCTTTATTCCTTCGTAAAAGAAGATTCCGGGCGGGGTTGGAGGAAAGGTTTCTGAATTAACCTTCAGGCTCGGAACACGGCGCAAGCGTTCATAAAACAGCACACCGGCAAATATCGTGTAGTCATAATCAGGCATTAAATCAATCAGCTCGTCCGCTAAGGTTTTCAAATCAGTTTTGCACACCGGTGTTTCACGTTCAGTTACCATAACTCAAAGATAACCATTTCTGTTATCGTTGAGTGATTGTTGCACCGGCGGCGACCACAATCAAAAAAACGATCTCATCGTTGCACTATGAACACGCAACGAGCAGCCTTCCAGCCTTTTATTACTCCAGCCCAGCCGGTAACAGTAGAACAAGGAGCTTACAAAAAGCGCGGCCAGAAGGGACTCGCAATAGGTATAAGAGACGACTATGAGACCTATGCGGTACAATTCACAGACGGCAAAATCGGCTTCTATAAAGAAGATGCGCTGATTTGGGCAGAAGGCAGCGAAGAAATGTAGTGAAAGCCCCTTAAACAGGCCTTATCTTCGCGCCGCGACTCACACTTATTACCCAAAAACCCTCAACCAATGGCCTCCCTTCCTGGGAAGTGCATTGGGCGAGGGTTTTTAGTAACCCTGCGGTATTGTATCGCGAGAGTCGCATCCCGCCCATGCCTTCCCTTTATCAAAAAAGCCCAGCTTCATGCTGGGCTTTTCTGTTTTAAATCGGGTAATTGGCGGTTAGCACTTCCACCTTCTTTTTGTCCGTCCGGGTGCCACCGGCAGCGCAAATACTTTGGGTAATTTCCCGCTGATACCAGCCGTGCTGGGCGTATTCTGTCAATTCCGGGTACGGATAGCTGCTTAACAGGAACTTTCCGGAAAGCGTTGTATTCAGCTCCAACAGCGCCAGGAAATCCGCCATTGAATAGCCCTTGTAATGGCCTTGCACGGTCTCCGGGTACGGCGGATCTTGATAATGAAAAGCGTCCTCGCAATCCCGGCTCTTAATTACCTGAAGGGCGCAATTGTTTTCTACCTGCACCAGCCGCAAACGCTCCTGGTACATTTCCCGGAATCTTTCAGTACCGTTTGCCGTCTTCAGCTCACAACTGTAAGATTTCCGGGCATAGGCCCATCCAGAAAGGATCTTGCTGCTGAAGCTTTGATTGGTCTGAATCCACAAGGCCCACGCCCGGCGCACCTCGTCAAACAAATGCGGATAGGTGTAGATAACACCCGCGTCGCGGTGCAGCTCCCGGCTGTGCAGGGTCTCGGCGACAAGTTTTTGAAGTTCCGGAAAGCGGCTTTGCAGCACCCGGTAAAAATTCACTATCTCACCGTTCACGTCGTTTATCACTTCCACCGGGGCCGATTCTTTCGCCCAGAAGATTGCCCCGCCTCCAATGAATGCCTCGGTGTAAAGGCGGTGCTCAGGGATAAGGGGAAGAATAGTACTTACCATTTTTTGTTTACCGCCATAGTAAGAAATGGGCGTTTTGAGTCGTGCTCGCATGTATAGGTTGTTAGGAAAGGTTTCTGAAATAGAATTGCCTCCCTTCCTAATATCGCTTTATACACAGCCAATCAGTTCTACTACTTCTGGAATGTTCTTCAAAGTAATAGCCGCTGCCGGGGCCAGCTTGGTTCCAAAGAATTTTCCGTATTCAAAAGAATTGCTGCCCAAAAACACCCCTTGGGTTACGCTGCCGCCCCAGAACACAAGTTTTGATTTGTTACCGGCGTTCAGCGTGCGCATATTTACGTCATACGCTTCTATGGAGCCGGAGCCGCCAAAATGTATCAAGGTGTCCAGATTCAAATCTTTAACCTTTACTTGGCCGCCTAATTCAAAACATGCTCCGGGTCGTCCAAAATCGCTTGGTGGTCTGTCATAGTTGCCGCCTTCAATCAGGCCTTGCCCGAAAAAATTGATTTCCGCCACCGTGGCGTCTGCCGCCGAACAGTCCTTAATGAGCACATTATTGCTATCGCCGGGCTTTATATTGTAGTCGCAGTAGCCCGCGCCGTTTACAAACAATGTTCTCAACGTTGTATTGCTCTCAAGCGTCAGCATATCCCCGCCTGCCCAACTTTCGTTACAGAAAATTTCACTTTCGCCCCCATCGGGAGTGATTTCTCCAAAAAGCTCCACTCCATCCGGAATCAACAACGGCGCGGTAATGAGCCAACGTCCGGCCGGAACGAAAACACGTTTTTTGTCAGCGTTGTTTAATGCGCTTTGAATTGCCTCCGTGCAGTCTGTTAGCACTTGCGCACCGCCCGGAGGGCCGGACGCCACAGGAACCGCGCCAAAGTCCACAATGCTTACAAAAGAGCGGTCTCTAAGCTGTTCATAGAAGGCAAAGAGCTGGGCGATCTTATCGGAGTAGTATTCAGCCAATGTCTTTGCGCTGCTACCCACACCCATTGCCTTGCCAGCCAGTTGATAGGCTCCAACCACCCCGGAATCTTCCCACTTGGCGCTGCCGTTCAGTTGCCGGGTGAGCACATGGCCCGGCTGCCCCAGCGGCGGCACCAACAGGGCCAAATCTTCTTTTGAGTGTACGAGGCTGTCGATGAGGGCTGCAAACTGCTCGGCGGTCGGCGTATCATCCTTCTCAAAGTAGCTTTTAAGTACTTCTCTTGTTTCTACTGGCATAATTAATCAAGCGGATAAACGGTGTGAAAACGAACCTTGTAAGAGGTGATGGCAGGGTCGGTGGGCTTGACAGGGGCAATGCCCAGCGCCCACGTGCCGACACTTCCAGGAAGTATCTTACAGGAAATAGAACGAATGGCCGGGTCTTCCGGACGGCTAACACCGTGATAATCGTGGGCGGCGCAGAACGACAAAGTAGCAGACGGCCCGTAACCGGGCGGCAAGACGAGCGTCATATAGTTAATGGCTGGCGTGGGCACGGCAGCAACGTTAATAGTCGCCTCACCACGCAAATACACTAACCTGGTCAATAAATTTCGGCGCAGCTCTACCATCCACGCCACCGGGCCGCTGGTTCCGGAAAACGGCAACCAGCCGTTGTTTGCACTGGTCGTGTTACCCACTCCGGCTGCACGCTGACCGACGATTTCAGTCCAGCGCGGGATCTGATAGATATTGCCAACCGGGGCGGTTGTGCCAGCAGGTAAATCACACGTCAGATAGCGCGTTACTTCCAGCACATCGTAGGTCTGGCCATTCTCAAAGACCGCCTGCTGGCGTGTTTCTACTAAAAACAAATCGCCATCCGTGGATGGGATGGAAGCGCTCCATTGGTTGGCATAGCTGCCCCGGAATGGCAGAATTTCGCCATTGTAGAACATCCAGCCATCGTTTATAAAATCGTTGGTTTGGGTGTCCTCGCAACCGGAAAGAACCATGACGGTCGGGTATGTACCATCCGGATTCCGGAACGGCCAATTCATCGCGCTGGCCAGCACCTTGTGGTTAAAATCCAGCACGTCGGAATCCAGCGGAAAGCCGCCTGTTTTGGAAAAATCTGTATAATCCATTTCTAAAAGGTTTTTATTGTAAAAACGGAGGAAGGGATGCGGTATTTGTTCACCAGCGCCTTCATGCGCACAGGATCAAAAATCAAAGAGGCGGGCACAAAGACGGTGAACATCGCCCCATATTCTGTCTCCTTCCTGGTATAAACAAAAGCCGGGGCTACCTCGGCGCGTGTGTAGNNGGTGTAGATAAAGACCGGCTGGGCTTCGGCGCGGCGGCGAATCCACAAAGGCTCAGCCGGGTTGTCATCTTCTATGTAAATGCGACGCTGAATCGGGTCGAAGGTGTCGTTTAAAAGCGCTTTCAACTTGCACACTTGCCCGGTCATTTGCAACTCTAC
Organism: Bacteroidetes bacterium UBA1952; assembly: GCA_002336725.1. Classification (GTDB taxonomy): domain Bacteria; phylum Bacteroidota; class Bacteroidia; order Chitinophagales; family Chitinophagaceae; genus UBA1952. The sequence goes on from DDEO01000192.1 coordinate 29,138, forward strand.
TTCATCAGCAGCGCGGCGCTGCAAAAAGGCAGCGCGTAAGGCTTCTAATTCATCACCTATCGCAGTAATCCACGCAGCCAGCACAGGTGTTTGCAGCTCCACCGGCACAAGCTGCCGGGCAAGTGTCAGCAGATTGGTATCAAAGAGGCTCATGAGGAATGAATTGAAGCGTTAAGTCTGCCGGGGCTGCAATGTGCATCCATCCCGCATCCGGTTGATATTCCACATCCACCGCCGCCCATGCCAGCGCCCCGTAGCGGACATGAATGCTATTCAAATCCGTTATCACCACGCCATCCACCTTTTGCAGCGCATCCACCAATTTTTCGCGTACAAATAGCCCATTAAACGGCATTCCTGTTTTCAGAAAGTCTTTCACCGCATCTTGCACCGGCGTGTTATTAGTGCCGTCCAGCCGTGCACCTGTCGCATCCAGCACAAGCGGATTATAGTAGATAATCGCATCCAGCTTCAAGCTGTCAGCCGGTTTTGATTCGCAATACAATTTCACCCCACCGTCCTTTATCTCTTCCATGTAAGCGGTGAAGGCTGCAAGCTCTGGCGCAGTGAGCGGTACTAAGTCGCCGCTCGCTTCGCCCGCTACTTTGATGCGCATTCCTTTAGGCACTTCAACAGCCTTAGCATACTTCACTATTTTTTCGGCGGCAATCTGTGCAGCCGTAACGCCAGTGTTGTCATACACGTCATCACCATTTGCCGGAAGTGCTCTGCCGAATTGAAACGCCAGCGCTTTGCCTTCATACCAGCGTGGCCTGTGTGCTTTCTTTGTCAGCAATGTTGCGTCCACATAAGCACGGTGCGCATCAAACATCTGCTGCAACGTCCAAGCGCAAAGCGCCAAATCGTCAAACAGAATGCTTTCCACCGATACGGCGGAAAATTCCTGATCAAACGTGTTGCCGGGCGTGAGCTGGTATTGCGCGATAATTACCGGATCGGCAATGAAACGATCTGTAAGGCTTTTCTTTACGTCTGCTATTGTCTGTGCCATTGCTGTTTTTTAAGAAATAATAAAGTCCACGCCGATAGCCCACGAACCGATTCCCCTTCTTTTCGATTCCTGCAACCAGGGAGAAGAAGTAGCAAGTGTGGCACTGCTGATACCATTGGCATGAAAGAAGGCACGCACCGGGTTTGCAGGCCATTCCGGCACTTGTATTTCCGTCCCGGCCACCAACGCATCCGTAAGCGTAAGCCCGTTCAATACGGCTATTTGAGCCGCTGCCGAGGCATCGCCGCACGTTTGCAGTGCGATATCCAGAACCGTCTGGCCGGGCTTTGCTTTAGTAGTGCGCATCTATTGAGAGCTTTTGAGAAAGAGAGAAAGAAACAGCCGTCACCCGTTGGCCGTCTGCTTCCATTTGCAGCTTTATTTTCCTGCGCCAGAAAGGGAAGTCGTTAGATTGTAGTATATCCGAAATACCCACACCCACGGTCGGGGCAAGCTTCAGCGCCCCGGGATGAAGAATCAGTATCAGCGCCTGATTCTGATAAAGCGTATTGCCCACCTGGAGTCCGGAAATAATTTTTCCGGAAGTGTCCCTTACAGGGTGCACCTTCAGGCCAAAAGCATCATCGAGAAGTATTCCTTTGCCGCGCATAAGAGTTAAATCATTTTTCCGGGTGCTGTCGTTGAGCCGGGTCCTACCGGGGTTGTTACGGCCAGTCCGGGCGGAATTTCACCGCTCTTTATAAGGTCGGTTATCAATCCGCCCAGCCGCCGCGCGTATTCACCTTTTGCGTTTTCCGTGCGGTTCTCCATATCTGTCAAAAGCGCTTCCATTCCGGATGCAAAACCTGCTGTATCTAAAGCCATTGCAAGTCAGTTGAAAAGGGTTTTAAAGGCTGTTTCAAACTTCTGTAAAGCGGCTTCCGTATCCGGAAGAATGCCTGCGCTCGGCCCGGCTGGGGTATTTACCTTCAGCCCCCGGATGATGGCCACCAAATCGGCGAAAAGTTGCATGGCACTGGTGCTGTTATTTGCCACCTTTACTTTTCCGGTTTTGCCGTCAATTACCACCTTCAAATCCCCGAAGGAATATTCCAGCTTTTCCGCCGTATCAACCGCCAAAACGCACAAATCTTCCAAGCTCCCGGTAAGACTTCCCACCAGCACGTTGCTGCCTTCTTTTGGGTAAGAAATGGCCTTCTCAGCGGCTCCGACAGGGGAAGGACGCAAGCGCACACCATCCAGCTCCAAGCCGCCTTCCAGCTTTACGGTACAGGTTTCACCGGCTACCGCTACTACTTCGCAGATAAAAATCGGCAAAGGCATAGCAGGCAACATCGCCCGGAAAGCCGCGCGCAGTTTTGCGTATTTATCAGCCATTGGCCCCTCCTACTTTTATACCGAGCTGCACCTTCCTTTCCCCACCGCTGGCGGAAAAAGTCGTCGTTACGGCGGTGACGTAATAAGTACCGTCCTTATAGGGGTAATCTTCATCTACCACTTCAGCAGAAAAGCCCGGCGCAACAGCAGGGATCAGCCAGGTAGTGATGCTGCCCTCATAGCCGTCCGTCATGCGCTTTAGGTATTCATTCTTTGCGGTCTGAGCCGCACTTCCTGCATCCATCGCACCACGCTTCAGCGTGATGCTGTCGCCGCCGGTCGTTCCAAATTGTTCTTTCACCACCTTCCCGTCTTTGCCGATCCGCTCGACGGTTACTTCTAAGCGCTTATCGCGTGCAACCACATATTTCAGGTCAGAACTTTCAATGTTGCGCTGGAAAGAGTAGCGCACCGCCCCATGTTTTTCAATGTAAGGCGGGTGAATATTGAGCTGCCATTTTTTAGAATCTTCCAGCCAGCGCATGTAAATATTGCCGCCCGTTTCTTCCTGAAGCTTCTTCAGTACATCGTAGCCGGTGGCCTGGCGGATGACGAACTTCTCGTAGGTGATGCCGGTGCTCTCAGCCAGCACGGCGTTGATGCCCGTTTCGTCTATCAGATACTGCGCAATCGCCGCCACCGAAGCCGTTTTGAATTGCTTATCCTTCACCGGCTTGCGCATCAGGAAGAGCGCGTCCTCGCACACCAGGGCGATGCTGTCACCATCCGTATCAATGCGCAATAAATAACCGTTAAACTCTTCCACCAACGTCTTGTTATAGCCCAGATTCACCACCACCTTATCACCGCGCTTAATTTTTAGCTCTGGCTCCCTACCTTCTTTTCGCGCCTTTTCCTGTTCCGCCTGGTCAGGCGTTAATGCCTTCTTATACACCCCGCCAGGGAGTGTTATAACACACGTATCAGCCAGCAGATCCACGCTGCTATGAACCTCGCAACTTTCTAAAAGTGCAAGCTGATAATCGCCTATCGTTATCTGCCAATCAAGGTTAAAATACACGGTTCTATTTTTTGAGAGGAATAAACAAATCCCAATCACTATCACTGTAAGCCCTGATGCTGTATTCCTGGTTTTCTTCGCCTGTGGTAAAAGGAAATTCGTAGTCTTCTATCACGATCCGGGCGATGCTCAGCGTTTCAAAAAGCGGACAAAGCACATCCACGGTATCGCGTGCTTCCAATATTGCACGCAACCGGGCCACATCTTCTTTGGGGTATGCAATCTTATCCTTCCTGGTAAGCATACCCGCTATTGAAATACTATAATCGTCTGCGCTCCAGCGTTCTTTTATAGTGCCTTTTAGCTGGTCTCCGGTTGCCGATGCTTTTGCTATCGTGCGCCGGGACATTTGATTTTGGCCACCTACTGAAATCACAGGTTCCATCGGAAGCAGCCAGTAATCATCCGAGCTACTCGTAAGCTTCAGCCGAAGTGGAAACTCCATCGGCGTACCAAACAGAGAAACAAAGGTTTCATCCTTTGCTTCCATGTCTAAAGGTTCCATTCCGGGCCGGGCTGGGATGGGCGTAATAGTCTCCACCAAGCTCGGCAAATACAACAATTTCCGGGGGTCAAATAGATTCGCCATTAAACGTCTGACATGCTCGCGGCCATAGCAAATACACGCGTCATTTCATCTAAAACCATCTCTTTCATGCGCTCAATACCACCGGCAACATTGCCACCCTCGACCACAAATTTTTCAATCTGTTTATCAATGCGGACGTTTATAGTTGTGTTTCGCGTGCCGCCTGTTGCAATGGCTTCATTGGTTTTTGAGTGCTTCTTTTTGTCCTGATCACTTATTCCATCGCCTTTCCCTGTTTTCGTTTCCGTCTTTGCGGGCGGCACAAGTGCTGGCGTACTGCTGATTGCCGTTGTAATACCCAGCATTCCGGAAATTCCGGCTAAAGGCCCCGCCGCCGCATTCGCAATTTGCGTTGCCGCACCCGCTACCGCCGCAATGCCGTTTGTCAGTCCATCCGCTATCACCTGCGCAGCAGTTGCCCCGGCGTTGTAAAATTCCGGCAAGACCGTCTTCAGGGTCGCATTCGGATCGAGCGCTTTCGCCGTAGCAACCTGAATTTCAGCGCCCTTATTTATCTGATTTACAAAAGCCGCTTTCAAACTCAATCCGCCCAGATCACCAACCTGAACACCCGTTTTAGCAGCCTCTTCCAGCGCTTCTCCCCGAAAATCGGCTACCCCTTCCTCATAGCCATCGGCCATTGCACCGGCCATCTTTTTTCCGGAATCATACACGGCGCGGGCCGTGCTTACACCGGAAATATCCTCAAAAGCCCCTTTGGCCGCATCGGCGGCGGCAGAAAAATTTCCGGAAAAAAGCTCCACCAGCGCCGTACCCATGCCACCAATCCCTTTCACAAGATTTGCAATGTGGCCAATAGTCAGGTCATAAAGGATATTTCCAAAACCCTTCACCGCCTCCCAGGCTCCGAAGACAAAGCCCCGGAACGTCTCGAAGTGGTTGTAAGCGTAAATCACGCCTGCCGCCAGGGCTGCTACGGCAGCCACCGTAGCCCCGATAGGATTCATGTCCATAACCGCGTTGAAGGCTCCTTGCACACCCGTCCAAATCTTGGTTGCGTTGCTGCCCAGGGTAACGCCCAGCTCATACATCTTGGTGCTGCTCGTTACTGTTCCCAACACCTTCCCCACACCACTAATTGCTGGCCATAGATTGGTTATATCCCGCGTGGCATCACCTACAACGCTCGCATAACCAAGCCAGCCGCCCGTACCATTAAAAAGCGAAATTTTCAAATCATCTACCCGCGCCTGGATCCGCTTTGCTTTCTCAGCAGGGCTTTCCATGATAATTGCCGCCTGCTCTGTTGCGGTTGCTGTGCCGGTGACTGCCTCTGTGTACTCCTTCAGCAAATCTTGGTTTTGCAGTAACGCCAGGGCCGCATTGCTGTTTTCTTTACCGAAAAGCTTTGTAACCAACGCGCTGTCTTGCAAAATGGGTGTAAGCTGCGAAAGCCGGGCCGCCAACGGCAGGCTTTTGTCTCCCATCTTGTCAATGTTCACCCCCGCTTTTTCCAGCTCTTTAGTCACTTCCTTTGGAAGAAAACGGCCTTCTGAAAGTGTAGCCAGAACGTTGCGCAGGGCCACGCCACCTTCACTTCCCTTCTTACCGGATTTGTCCAGAACCTGAATTGCAGCATTGGTTTCTTCAAAAGAAACGTTTGCCGCTGCTGCCGCCATTCCGGCTTGCTCTAATGCGCTTTTGATTTGTGGAAGCTCTGCCGATCCTTCTTTCGCACCGGCAGCCATCACGTTCATCATTTGCGCCATTACCTTACTGGCCTCGATGGGGTCTTCTGTGCTGATGCCATATTGGTTCATGGCTGTGGTCAGCAATTCCGTAGCAGCAACGCTATCACCGCCCAGCAACTTACTGGTTACAGCTACACTTTCACCCATTGCCTTCAACGCTGCTGGGGTCTGTGCAATCTCAGGAGTAAGCTGCGAAAGAATCAGCTTGTAGCCCTCAATATTATCTACTGCCGAGCCCCCAAATTGCAGGGAAGCTTCGCGTGCGTACTGTTCTATTTCCTGAAGCTTCGCACCGGCCACCCCGGTGATTGATTGGAGTTCATTCAGGTTGTTAGCAACGCCCGCGCCAGGGCCAGAGATGGAATTAAGACCATCTGCAACGCCGTTGATCTGTTGCACGACCGCGTTAAAATTCAGAGCGCCCATACGTTGCTGAATATGGCTTACACCCGCATCAATGCGTTCAACACCCGCACCAATACCAGAAACGGCAGCAGTCACCTGCTGGCCGTTTACTGAAAAATTGATGCCGAAATTGACTTGCTGATTCATGGTGTTTTGCTGCTCTTAGTTTCCGGATTCTTTCCGGCGAATCCACTCCAACAGTTTCACTTGTGCCGCCCACTCTTCATTGCTCAGGCTGTCCGGGTCGGCAATGTGTAGATAGTAGCGTAGCATGGCGTTTTGAATGGCCAGCCAATCGCGCGATTCATCCACTTCAACAGCCTTTAGAGCTTTGAAACCTGCACAGGGATTACATCCATCAGGACGCTCAGCTTGCTTTGCACGTTGGTAAACAAGCTATCGTTTTGCTGCGCCTTCAAAATCTTCTCCGAACCGCCCAGCCAGCAGTTCTTCAGGATGTACTCATTAGAGCGAACCGGGTTGCTTTGCAGTTGAACGGCATAGGCATATTGGCCCCGGTCGGGGCGCTTCAGGTAGCAGGTGTGGCCATCTGCCGAAAACTGAAAAACATCGCCGTGTGTTGCCTTCCAGGCTGCGATTTCTGCATCCGTTGCCTGGCCGATTAGCGGGGATGCCGGGGCTTCCATTGTTTTGTTTTCCGGTATTTCGTTTTGGGACGCTTCGGTGGCGGGATTTTGGTTTTCCGATTCCTGATTTTGCAGTTCGATGTTTTCCATAAAAGAGGTGAAGTTTGAAAAGGTCTTTCGCCCCGAAAGCCCGTCTTGTTGGGACGGGCTGGCGGGAAAGCGAGGCGTGCGCGCTATTGCTGGTGATAGATGCGCAGGGCAACAAAAGGAATCTTTACCTCCATGTTTGGATCGCCCTGCTTCAGTTCTTTTTCGCTCTTTCCGAAGGCTATGCCCTCGATGCGGTCGTTGATTTGTGAAATGGCAGTACCATCACCGTAAGACACAATAGCGGTTAAACCTTTCAGATTGAGAATGCTACCACCACCGGCGTTGATAAGCGCTTCCAGCTCCGTTTGCGTGCAAGTGATTTCACCGCCACAAGTAATGTTTCCGGTTTGCACCGAATGGCCATAACGGCCTTTAGCAAAGAGCACTTTGCGGTCAGCGGTTTCGTCGTATTTAATGCCGCGAATACCTGTAATATCATTGCCGTTGAGTAGCAGTTGCAGATCGCCGAATTCGTACTCGCGGTTATTGACTTGATAAGCCATGATGTCTGAAAAATTGAAGGATGGAAGAATGGACCCGGCCCGGCAGGCATTACGCGGGTACTACCTGAAAGCCGAGATAAGCGTCGATAAAATCCGAATACCCAAAGGGCCGCACCCGAAGCTTTACATTAAGCTGCCGGGTGCTTAGGATGGGCTGCGCAGGGTTGATGTAAGCTTCCACGCCCTTATCCTTCGGATTGGTCACATCTGCGCTCAATTCGCCACGCACGGTCATCGCGTTGGCGATAGCTGTTTCCACATCCGCTTCATAAGCGCGGGCCAGGGCTGGCTGGAGCTGGCCGCTGGCTGTTACCGGAATAGGAAGCTGCGATTTGTTAAGCATCAAATCGTAAGCGATACGGGCGGCTTTGTCAATCGTCCGCCGTGCCGTAATGAAGTTGTAATCATCCGTAGGCAACGTGGCCAGCGGGTCTTGTACAAAGAAATATCCGGAGCGATTTACGTGTGTGCGGAATGTGATGTAACCTTTGGCGTGAACACTTTCCCAATCCGCTTTTTCCGTAGCCACGCCGTTCAGGAACGTCGCCAGTGGCGTAAGGGAGCCGTAAGCCGGTGCGGAAATTTTGTTTTGCACCGGGTTCTTCGCCAGACGGCCAGCCACCAAACCAACAGCCGCATTCTTTGAAGCGCTGATGGTGCTACCAATCATAACGCCAACGCGGTTATTCGAGCCGGTTGTTAGGTCGGCAAGGTCAATCGGGTTGCCGGAATAGGCATAGCCATCGATGATAGTAAAAATCGGGGCAAACTTTGTGTCAGCAGCCCATACGCCCAGTGCTTGTGCTTTGGTAATTGCAAGCGCCACATCTGAATCAAGGCCATTGGTGATTACAGGTGTATAACCAACAGCAGGCGTGCGGGTTACAAACAGCGCGCGCAGGCGACCATTTGCAGCCAGCAGCAAAGCCTTTCCCGTGTTGGCGTTATTTACGTCCACCATGTCGCTCAATTTCACGGTGTCTGCAAATCCCATAATCCACACTTCCGCGCCGGTTCCTGCTTCGTCATAGTAGTCGCTTACTACTTTGTAAAGTGCCGGATTGTTTACAGCCGTAACGCCCAGCGTTATCAGACCATCCATCCCGCGCAGGATGTAAGGTGTATTAAGTGCAAACGTGCCGGCCACTGTTGCAGCCGTGGATAGAATGCCAAAAACACCATCATTTGAAGGCAACACCTGCGCCAGTGCGCCGTTCTCAAAGTGGATTTTTACGTATGGGGTATTCATGGAAAAAGGAAAGGTCTTTTACCGCCAATGCCCGCCTTGTTAGGGCGGGCTGGTAGCCGGTAATTATCCGGATCGTTGATTGGGGCCACTAACAGTTGTGGCGCGCCAGAAATGCGGTTCCAACTCTATGGTTTGGGATTTGGGAAACAGCGCGCGCATTTTCCGGAAAAGGGAAAGCCAAAGGCATATGTGCAGGCGTTTCCTGAAGGGAGAGAAGTACAGGCAAAGGCTTGGCTTCGTAGGTGTAGCGCACCGGGTAGGGAGCGGCGATTTCAAGCGCCAGGGCTTCGCTTCCGTCTTGCGCCGCCTGCTTCAGCTCATAGCTAACAGAAGCGGTAAACACGTCGCTGGCCACTGCCGGTGTAGCATCGACGATTTCAGTCCGGACGATTCGCGTTTCTGATTCTGCTTTGGCAGTGCAAGCCAGTAACGAAAGAGTGGCGGCAATCAAAAGGGTTCGCATAAAAAAGGTGGGTTGGGTGAAAAAAGGAAATTGGTTTCGCCACCAATGCCCGCCTTGTTAGGGCGGGCTGGTAGCCGGTAATTATCCGGATCGTTATTGGGAGTATAACCCAGGGGGCCAGACAGGAATCACTTATCCGAATGCCCCGAAAATCAATTTTTACCTTCAGCTTCGTCACCAGTCTTCTTACGACCGCGACCGCTCGTTTTCTTTACTTCTTCTTTTACGGGTGCTGTTTGAGAATCGGCATCCTGTGAGGCTTTTGAAGGGTTCGCCTCCCAGGCCGCTTTTTCCGCTTCGCTCATTGGTACATCCGTAGTCAAAGGCTTTTCCACTGTTACCACCGTTTCAACAGGGGCACCCGGATCAACAGTGCCGGGGTCAATCACTTTGCCGGTTTTGTCATCCACCACTTGCGGCGCGGCAACCGGGCTGGTAGATGTTTCGCCAACACCGGGAGAAATCACCGTCCCGTCTTGCTCGGCCACCACCGGAGCTACGGCATCCACGCCTTTGGTGGGAACGGTAGCGGTTGCCACAGCACTCATAACGCGCAGCATCTCATCTGCAAAGTCGCCAAGCTTAGAGGGGCGCTCCGTGCGCACCACTGTTTTGTTGTCCAGGTTTCGCGCGTGGGCCTTTGCGGCGTAATCGTCGTGAAACAGGTTTTCGTCGGCTGTTTCAAAAACTTCGGTGCTCTTTGGGTGCGTGTCGAAGTAATACTTCAGATGCTCTTTCATGGTAAAAAAGGCGGGTTTTAAAAGAAAATAGTTTTGAAGAATGTCTTAGAAGCGGAACGGCTACACGAAGGCTTTTTCTGCCTGGCGGTACATGGATAGGAAGTTTTTAAGTTCCGTCGGAGATGGATTGGCCGAGCCGTCGCCCCGCACCCATTCTTCTATGTAAGCGTCCGCCAATTGGGCAGCCGTATCAATCCGCTCTTTATAAATCTTGGGTGGTGTACCGCCGACATGAAGCTGCCGGGCGGCAATGCGTTCACAAACGAATGTTACCGCGTCGGCCAACGACTTAAAGGCCAAAAAATAGCGCAGCTTATTGGTACCGTTTTCACGCTTCACTACCACACCGGCATACTGGTGTTTGCCAGACCAGCGGCCCGAATCGGCCTGAATCCCAGCGGGGTTGTTGTTTATAATGCTGGCCCCGTTGGCAGACTCATTCCGCAGCATTACATAAGCCATCCGCTTCACCAACACCGGCGCTTTAACAGCTGCGAGGATTTGGGTGAGTTTCGCCAGCGAAACGGGGGTACGCTGGTAAGGCACAATGGGCAGTTCCGGATAGTAGTTTATAAGAGCCATGACAAAAATTAGAAGCGAACGAGGTTATAGGAGAAGCCAATCCCGATATAGGGTGCAGGCGTTTGAAGGCTGAATTTTGGGGCCGGAATTACGGGGAATCCATAACCGACCTGAAAGCCGATTCCAAATTTTTTCGGGCCGGGTTCCGGCAGCGTGAAGCGCCGGACGCTGTTTATGGTTACGCGCTGATCAGCGCTAAAAATGTCGTTGTAATAACGCTTTGAAGCCAGCAGCCAAGGCCGCTTCCAATAGCGTGTGCGTGTCAGCTCTACGATATAAGAAAGACTATCGATTGTATTGCTGTCAGAATTGTAAACCAGGCTCAAAAAAGAGTCTTTGTATTCCTGGCGCTTTGGGTTTGTGTGGGATTGGGTAAGGCGAATATTTTCCGCCTTCAGGGTAGCGACCTCATGTTCTAATTCGTCGATGTGTTTCACAGAAACATTCAACGCCTTTGCGACCGTATCCAGGTAAGAGCCTCCAACTGCAAGGCGCTTTTCCTCCGTCTTCCGGGTGCGTACCGGATCGGCGGCCAGTGCGTGGTTTGTGCCGTCTTTTGCGACGTAACGCTCTGCAATTACCTGGGCGGGTTGCGCGGGTGCTGCAAAGAGGGTGTCCATTGCTACCGGAACCGACTGCCAGTCTTCAGCAGCGCGCCACTGAAAGAAATTGCCGATAAGGGAAGCGCCTAACAGCAGAATTAGCAGGGAAGTGAAAAAAGAATTACGCATGGCGCAAATAATCAACGTGGGCGGCGTAGAAGCCTGTTTACATTAGTGCCTGTTTTGGCGCGGAAGGAGCTGTCGGTTTCCTGTTGCTCACTCTTTAGCTGGGCGTTTTCGACTTCGAGGCCATAAATCCGGTCGTACATTTTGATGCGCTCCTGCTGATCTTCATAAGCGCGATCATTACACTCCTTTAGGTCTCTTTTGCCGGAACTATTTTCGTTCATCCAGCCGCCTGTTGTGGTTAGCAGCAATCCAATCAGCACCGAAATCAGAACCGGGAAAGGCTTCTTTTGGATTTCGTCTGTCGAGTAAGGTTTTGGAAGCCGCACATCACTTGCTTTACAGGAAGAAAAAGAAAAATCAGCCTGCTACCTGTTGTAACAGGCTGATTTGGATAAATCTGAAAAGGGTTTTCTTATGCGGCCAGGATAGCGCCGATATACTTATTCTGAAGCGGCATCGCGATGAAGTAGTGGCGATAGCTGATGCGGTTGGTTTGGTTTTCCGGGTCAGCTTTCGCGAAATACTGCCGTGTCATGCCGGTTTTCTTTCCAACGTTGCCTGTCCAGAATGCTACCGAAGCGCGCACACTACCAGCAGGCGCAGCAGCATTAAAGGCCACCTTCACGCCGCCGGACGTGTAGCGAGGCGGTGCCACGGCTTTGTAGATTTCAAAGCCAGCAAGCATCGGAACCAATGAACCCGTTTTGTAGGTCATGATTTCTTTTGCATCCGTGCCGCCGATGTTTTGCAGGTCATTCCAGTGATCAGAACACAGTACCAGGCGACGGCCTTCCTCCGGGCATTCCATGTCATCAAATGCCTTCTGAAGATCGGTCAGGTCTTGGAAAGTCAGTTTGTGACGGCCATTCACCAGCGCGCCGGTTGGTGTCAATACCGGCGTATTTGCCGTATGAGAGGCCGGGGCTTGGGCGTGAAGCGCTTTGCGGTATTTCGTGCTGGTGATAGATACGGTATGGGAGCGCGTGGCTACGTCAATCTTGTCGTAATTGGCTCCGATGATCTGATCGTCAGAAAGCGTAGTTACTTTGGTTTGGTACTTATCGAGCGTAAGCAAAGACTCGGTATCCGTGTAGGGCTGCAACGGAATCGGATACGTCGTGTTGTTGATCAACACGTCCACAGCGAAGGTGGAGATCGGCACGTGAATCGTATTCGATTCAGACATGTCGCCCGCGTTATTCAGTTGCAGTTCGGCGTCGATTTCCGGAATGCCATCCAACCAGGGGGCTTGATTCTGGTTAGTGACATTTTCCCGGACGCGCTTTGACCAAATCTCTGGGAAGTTGGCTGGCATAGTAAGAAGCTTTTAGGAAGAAAATTTGTGGAAGGAGGGAAGCTTTAAAGCTGGTTGAAACTGCCTTTAAAGGCTTATTCAAGAATCTTTTTGTAGCCTGCCGGATTGTTGTTTTTGAAAGCCAGTTGTGCTTCGTGAGAAAGCTTTTGGAATTCTTCCATCGTCTTCGGATCAGAAGCATCACCGGCAGGGTTGTCGATCTGATTACCCAGGCTTTTCTTAGCCGGAATTTTCGCCAGTGTAGCGATACACAAATCCATATCCGAAGCAGCAAGCTTCTCATAGTGGGAGCGCTCTGTTTCCAGAATCTGTCCGCTCAAAACGGCACGGTCAAGCATTCCTTTGGAGACTGCTTTTTGCGTATCGGCCAGCGTCGTTTTCAGCGCTGCATTTTCGGTTTGCGCCGCCTTCAGCGCAGCATTTGTAGTTTCAATGTGGGTGCTGATAGCCATGTCATCCACATTTTCAGGAACGGACTGGAAGCCCAGCGCCTGAAGCGCGTTAAAAGAAAGATTTGCTCCTTTCATGCCTTTTGAGGGGGTTTCTGGTTTTGGAAAAAGGTTGGGATCGGTTGCAGTTTGGGGGAGCGCAGAAAGCTGAAGCTTCACCGCTTCGCTGCTCAGCACAGTGCCGTCAGTGGCATAAAGGCGCAGGGAATTTGCATTGCCCGGAACGGCTACGATGCTGGCTTCGGCCAGTTCGCTTTCAACCAGTTCATAAGAATCGTCGGGCTTGCGTTCCATGCGGGAAGAATCAAACGAAATGCCCATCGAGCAGCCTTTGATCATACCGCGATCCACCTTGCCTTTTATCTTGTTGGCGCGTTCATCTTCCACGTCAAAATCGTCATCAGCCAACAGGCAGGAACCTTCTATGCGGATATTCTTCCAACGCCCCAGCACCGCATCCGTACTGTTCCGATGATCGTCGAGCATTACAGGATTGGCTTTGAATCGCGCGAGGTCGATGCCTGCATTACGGATTCTAAAGCCATAACAGTTTACTACGTTCTCATCGTTCAGTACGAATGTGGCCATGCTTTTTCGGGGGTCGTGAAGCAAATGTGGCCGCGCGTTCAGGCGTAGAGAAATAAGTGTACAAGCCTTGTACAGAAATTTAAAAGGGGCAATAAAGACGGGCAGTTTTGCCCTATGGCAAAAGGAAAAATGACGGAAGGCGAATGGCTCGAAAGGCCCGCCAAAATCGCAAAGGCAGCCCAAAAGGCTAAGAAAAAGGCAGGGCCAAAAGGCGCAGACCATAACAAGGACTACGCCTTTATCCTGTACATGCAGAAGGCTTCACAGGGGGACATTGCTGAGCGTTGCGGCGTCTCCCAGCAAACGGTTTCCGCGTGGAAAACTGCCGGGGAATGGGAAGCAAAAAGGGCTGCGCAGAGCATCAGCATCAATGAGCTGATAGCGAAGACGTTGCAGAAGGCAAACGGGATGCTGGATGCTGAAAACTTCAACGCGGACGCCTTTGCCAAAGCCATTGCACAGCTCAAAACACTCAAAACCGGCAACACCGTCGATGATGAAATAACGTGTTTTATGGCCTTCCAAACCCATCTAATTGAGCAACGCGGAATAGACAGCAGCGCGGACGAAGATTTTCTGAAAGAGCTGTTCAGGATGAAAGACCACAAAGAAACAATAGCGCACTTCCACGCCTACTTCATCAAGCGGCTTGTGCGCCTTCAGGATTCCTACATCAAAATACGCATGGGCAATGTTTAAAAGAAAGGTTTCAAAAGAGCTATTACAAGCCTGGCAGGATAGAATCAAGTGGATTCAGAGCACTGATTTTTCCCTGCGTGGAAGTGAGCAAACCAAAGCCACACGCATCGCCCGCGCCCGCCGGGATTATGCCTTTTTTGTTTCGCACTATTTCCCGCATCTGGCCTCAAAGCAGTGCGCCCAATTTCAGATAGAAGCAGCGCAAATCATTAAGCTCAACCGGAACATCCGCGCACTGTTGGAATGGGCGCGCGGCCATGCCAAAAGCTCCCATGCTTCCCTGCTGATTCCGCTATGGTTATACTTCCAGGAAGTACCGGAAATCCATTTCATGGTGCTGGTAAGTAAGAGCCAGGACGGGGCTATCCGTTTGCTTTCCGATATCCAAGCTGAGCTACAATACAATGAAATTCTTATCAGCGATTTTGGGCCACAAGTAGGCGAAGGAACATGGTCGGAAGGTGAATTTATCACGAAGTCCGGGGCCATGTTTGTAGCCTTAGGCCGGGGGCAAAGTCCGCGTGGTTTGAAGAATCGGGGTAAGCGCCCGGATTTTATCGTTATTGATGATATTGACGATGATGAACTGGTGCGCAATCCGCGCCGGGTGAAAGAAGTTTTTGAATGGATTTTAACGGCGCTTTTCGGCACAATGGAAGGCGGTCGGGGCCGGTTTATCCTTATCGGGAACCGCATCGCCAAAGACAGCGTTCTTTCTCTTTTTGCTGAATTAGAAGGTATCTATCACCGGCGTGTAAACATGCTCAATGAGGACGGGCAACCTTCCTGGCCAGAGAACTACACGCTGGAAGAAGTCGAGGCTATCCGGCAACTCATCGGTGAGCGCCGCTTCCAGAAAGAGTATATGAATAACCCGATTTTGGAAGGAACAATCTTCCTGGAAGCGCAAATCAGGTTCGGCAAGATGCTTGACCTGAAGCTTTACAAATCGTTGGTGTGCTACACCGATCCAAGCTTCAAAGACAGCAGCAAAAACGACTGTAAAGCCACCGCGCTGTTAGGCAAAACAGACAAAGGATTTTACCACTTGCTGA
This sequence comes from Bacteroidetes bacterium UBA1952, assembly GCA_002336725.1. GTDB lineage: Bacteria > Bacteroidota > Bacteroidia > Chitinophagales > Chitinophagaceae > UBA1952. Next base: position 44,326 of record DDEO01000192.1, read on the forward strand.
AGATGTTTTGCGGCCAGTATTCGGTAACGAAAATGGTAGAACACCACTACGAAATTGAGGAGTGGATTGATGGCCGTGTGCCGTGTAATTATTACATGGAAGCGAACTTTATCCAAGACTTGCTTTTAGATGAATTCCGGGCCTATGGTGAGATTATCGGGCATCACATCCCCATCATTGGAGACACCCGGAAAAAGCCCGACAAATTCGCCCGCATTGAGGCCATGCAGCCAATCTTTCAAAGGGAGCTTTTCTTGTTTAATGAAGATGAAAAGAAAAGCCCAGGAATGCAGGTTTTAAAGAACCAGCTTTTAAATTTTGAAAAGGGTTCCATCATCCATGATGACGGCCCGGATGCAGTAGAAGGTGGTGTTTTCATTCTTAACCGTCGCACCCGAAATGAATCAGCGCCTTATTCCTACGGCAGGCGTGAAAGCCGCCGTTTTTAAACCTTCTTTTTCCATGTCATACATCACCGTCGCCGAACTCAAAAGCGTTGTTTACCAATATCAACTCGACCAGATAACAGACAACGACCCTACCATCGTAGATGACGCCATCGCGGCGGCTGAAGACGAAGTGCTGGGCTATTTGCGTCCCGGCCCCAAAGGTCTTTCACCTGCCTACGATACCGATTACATCTTCAGCCGTACCGGCCCCGACCGAAGCAGCCTGCTCCTACAAATCGTCAAAACGATTGCCCTTTGGCATGTTACACAACTGGGCAACGTCGATATGGATTATGATAAGGTGAAAGACCGCTACGACCGGGCGATTACCTGGCTGAAAGGGGTAAACCGGGGGGACATCCTGCCATCCCTGCCCCTGCTTTCCGATAGCGGAACATCGGCCACAACCACCGGAACCGGCAGCACTACCACCGTGGCCCAAACACCCAACGACTATCAGGTAGCGCGCATGGGCAGCCGCCCCAAATTCAACCACGAATAATCATGATAGACCAAATTTTTAATGAAGATTGTCTTCAAGGCATGGCAAGAATCCCAGATGGCTCGGTGGATATGATTCTTTGTGACTTGCCCTATGGAACCACAAGACTGGCTTGGGATGCAGTTATTCCCTTCTCGGAATTGTGGGCACAATACGAACGCATAATAAAGACAAATGGGGCTATTGTGCTCACCGCTTCACAGCCATTCACAACAGACTTAATAAATTCTAACAGGAAGCTTTTTCGCTATGAAATAATCTGGCAAAAAACTCAAGCTACCGGCTTTTTAGATGCCAATAGAAGGCCTCTAAAGGCACATGAAAACATCTGCGTATTCTTCAAGAGGCTGCCGACTTACAATCCGCAAAAAGAGTACACTGGCCAATCCACCTTACGCACAAACAAAAAAGGAGGTAGACGGGCAGCCACTCATTACAATGGCTTCAATAATCCCGAATTTAATGGCAGTGCCGATGGGTTTAAACATCCAACAAGTGTGTTGAAGGTGAGTAATTGGAACGGCGCTTTATTCGGCAAAACAGACAAGGCCGTTAAGCATCCAACCCAAAAGCCAGTTGAGCTATTCGCGTGGCTGATTCGCACCTACACCAATGCGGGCGATGTGGTTCTGGATAACTGCATCGGCTCCGGCACGACCGCCGTCGCCGCCCTGATGGAAGGCCGCCGGCACATCGGCTTTGAAAAAGAAGAAAAGTATTTCCGCATCGCTCAGAACCGCATCGCTGAAGCACAGCAAACACTATTCACAACTTCCGAAAAATGACCATCCTGAAAAGCATCTCCGGCTACTTTAACCGGAAATCCGAAACGCGAAAACTGGCCGCTGCTACCAGCCAGAAAGAGAAGGTAAAGCGTTACCTGGAATACGTGGAAAAAGCGACTGCGCGCACCCGCCAGGATATCGCCGCGTGGAACCGTGCGCTTTCTATGACCAACAGCGACGACCCGCGCAATTTTTCCCTTCAGCTTTTGTTTGATGATGTAGATATTGATGCGCTGCTGACTTCGCAGATTCAGAACCGCATTCAGATGGTGCTTTCACGCCCCTTCCGGCTCGTGAAGGAAGATAAGACGGAAGATGAAGAAGCGACTAACACCCTTACCGGAATGGCCGCAACGCGCAAGCTAACAGCTACAATGCTGGAGGCCATTTTCTTCGGTTATAACCTGGCGGAACTGGCCCTTGCCATAGACGTAGCTGGGAAGATGACTTACCAGGTGAGTATTATTCCGCGCACCAACGTAGTGCCCCAAAAAGGTTTCTTCTATCCTGATTATTCGGAAGATAAGAAGATCGCCTACCGGGAAATGAAGGAGTATGGAACGTGGATTTTGGAATTTGACAGTGGCACACGCGGGCTGATCAACAAGGCGATTCCGCACGTTTTGATGAAACGCTTTGCCCAAAGCTGCTGGTCAGAACTGTGCGAGATTTTTGGCATTCCGCCGCGCGTCCTTTCTACCAATACCCAAGACCCCAACATGCTGCGCAGGGCCGAAAAAATGATGTCGGACGTAGGCGCAGCGGCGTGGTTCATCATTGACGATACGGAGAAGCTTTCGTTTGCCAATGGAACGGTGACGGATGGAGCAGTATATGCCAATCTCATCAATCTGTGCTCCAATGAAATAAGCCTGCTTATCTCCGGGGCGGTTGTTGGCCAGGATACCAAAAACGGCAACCGGAGCAAGGAGGAAGCCTCGCAAAATCTGCTGGTGAATCTGGCAAATTCAGACATGACGCTGGTAGAAGATTGGTGGAACAGCGTTGCCCTTCCGGCACTAACCAGCTTGGGAATTATCAATGGTGCGGGCCTGCGCTTTGAGTTTGAAGCCGCCAAAGACCTGGAACAGCTTTGGAAGTTTACATCCGGTAGCCTCGACCGCTATAAGATTGATCCAGAGTGGATGAAAAAGACCTTTGGCGTAGAGATCACCGGAGAGCGTGAAGGTTCAGATGGCCCTTTCGTTTAAGGGCTGCTGGCACAAATAACACCAGCAGCCCGGCGCGTTTTTCCGGGCTACACAAGCGGCTTCATTACCTCTATTTTTCAGAGGATTGCACGTGTCCGCGTTGCGGCGGCCATAAGCGCATCAATCTTTCCGGAAAAGAGAAATCGCGCTTCAAAGATGTAGAAGAAGCAGGTCGCGCGGCGTTTGAGCATCTGCATAAGCGGGGGGAATACAAGCCCGAAGACCTTAATACAGAAGCGCCTTATCGCAATCTGATAGATACCACCCGGAGCGTGCTGAATGGCGCGATTGCGGACGGTAAAGTGCCTGCTGAGCTATCGGCCTACCTGAAGCGTGACGGCCACATCTTTTCCGGACTGAAAACGAATGCACAGCTTCAGGAAGCTACCCGGCTGCTCATGACGCCAGACGGCCAGCGACGGCCTTATGCTGATTTTGAGCGCGAAGTACTGAAGCTGAATGAAACCTACAATCGCAACTATTTAGAGGCTGAATATCAGTTCGCGCAACACTCGGCGGCAATGGCCGCGAAGTGGCTGGAGTACGAAAAGGACGCCGACCGCTATGATGGCCAATACCGCACGGCCAATGATGACCGGGTGCGCCAGAGCCACCGCGTGCTGCATAACATTACCTTACCTTTTTCTGATCCATTTTGGAGTCTGTATTTTCCACCAAACGGCTGGCGGTGCAGATGTACCGTTCAACAGGTACGGCGCGGAAAATATACTACTTCAGACAGCGCATCGGCCTTGCAGATAGGGGAAGAAGCCACCACAGAAACCGGCAAAGACGGAAAAAACCGACTCGAAATCTTCCGGTTCAATCCGGGCAAGGAAAAAGTATTGATGCCGCCTGCCAATCCTTACACGAAAATACCGGGCGCAGCAATGGCAAAAGCGATCATTGAGGAAGTAGCGGGTAAAGATGGTCACATCAATGTGACGGACTATATAGGTACGGGAAAGCGCGTAACAGAGAAGCAGGTAAAGGAATTAATGATGGGTTATGCCAAAGCAAATCCTGAAGACTTCGCGCACGGTTTGGATGATGTAAAGTTTGCTAATAGCAGCAGCTACCTGATGCAGCACAGCAAATCTTACAGTCTTAGAACCGGCGAATGGGTAAACGGAAGCACGATTACTCTTTCAACGAAGGAACAAGCCGGAATCAATTCTTCAAAGGAATTTAAATCGGCTTTGATAGCAATTCGGGACGGCCAGGGTTTATCCGTGAAGCAGGAAGAAACAATGGAATCAATGTGGCACGAAATCCTTCACGCCAAAAGCAAGACCGCCCGTTACAGCATGACCAGGGCGGAAGTGTTAAGCATGGAGACGGTGAATGAATTTGTAGCCCGGCACACCTATGACAGCTTTGTTGAAAAGCTGGGCGGCAAAGTCAGCCACAAGGATAACATTATTGAAGAAGGCTTGGGATACAGCAGCCTGATAAAAGGCTTCCGGGCACAGCTCAAAACGCTGGGCAAAACGGAAGCAGAAGCGGTGGAAGAATTAACGCCCTGGCTCGATGACTACGGTTCTATTCATCAAAAGCTTCAAGACTATCTAAAGCCCAAACCTAAGAAGGAAGAGTAAAGTAATCCTGCTGCCGGTATTCTTTAGCCAGCGTCGGTATCTGCGCCCAATACTTATCTGCCGTTTCCTGATCACCCCGTTCTTCATGCAGTGCCGCAATATCATACTTCGCCCATTCCGGCTTTATATGCTCCAGATAAAAAGCTTTATTAGAGCTGGAAGGCATTTGGTCAAACTTCACCGGCAGCAGCAGGTAGAAGAAAGCAATGTCTTCCAGCTCCTGGGCGGTGGGGTTGAAATCAAAAAGCGTTTCCATAACACCACAAATTTAACTCATTATGCCCGATTTTAATCGTTTTCTGCGCAATGTTCTTTCTGATTTGCGCGTAGAATTAACAGAGGAATTTGATCGGAATTTTGAGCGCAAAGCCTTCTTTGATGTGCCATGGGCAATGCCCAAAATGGCTATCAAGCGCGGCTCTTTGCTGCTGCGCACCGGCGCACTGCGCAGCAGCGTTCAAAGCCGGGTAGATAATAACAGCATCCATTACAGCAGCTCCCTTGCTTATGCCAGCATCCACAACGAAGGCGGCGTTTTAACCGTTACGCCACCGATGAAAAAGTTCTTTTGGGCTATGTACTATAAAACGTCTGGTGCAATCACTACGAAGAAGGACGGCACGGCCTCTAAAAGCAAAAAGAACGTAGCGCTCAGCGTAGAAGCCTCTTATTGGAAGGCCCTGGCACTTATGAAAGTAGGCTCAAAGCTTACCATCCCAAAGCGCCAATTCATAGGCTGGCACGAGTCTGTCAATACGTCCGTGCGCACCGTGATAGATAACAATTTGGCCGAGTTGATGGAAGACTTGAAACGCGATTTAGAGAAGCTTTCAACAGGGTTTAAATAGAAACAAAAAAGCCGCCCGGTGTGGGCGGCTTTTCTTATGGGCTGGTAATAACCGGCGTGGCCATTACGGTAACAGGAGGTGGTGTAAAATCTTCGTAAACAGCCACACTAAAGAAAACCTCATACACTTGCAGCCCATCTTCGCGTGCTATTCTGTTAGTGGCCATCCGTGATAGTTTGCCGTAAGTAATTTGCCCGGCAGGTACTACGATCTGATTCGCAGTCCAGCCATGAAGGGCTTTCGTAACCGCTGCGACTTGACGGTGAATCGCCATAGCGGCGTCTTTTTGGGTAGCTGAAGCCCCAGAGCTGGAAGGGGCCAGACGTTTATCAGCCACCCGGATGCGAATGACAGCCGCTCCCTCCTGCTTTAATCCCCCTAAGTTTTTCCATTGCACCCTTTCCAAACCAACAAGACCACACGGCCAGGCCACGGGCGGATTGTTACCGTAATAATCAAGCTGGCCGCTATCCTGGTCGGTATATTTCAGCAGGGAAACAGTGGCAAGCTGTGCCTGGATGTCGGTCAGTACGTTTTCCATTAGAAAAGTTGCATTTGTGGCTTTTGCGAAAGCGCTTTTTTATTCCGGTCATCACGTTTGTAAATTCTCCACGTGCTGTAAGAAATAAAAATATTGTGTTTGGGGAAGATGTGCGCAACGATGTAGGTATCCGTCCTATCGTATTCCTTTGCCTTTATGCTTTTGTAAAGGGCTACAATCGTCTCCACCGTCTTTTTGTGATTACTGGAATTGTAAGCCATAAGGAGTATCACAAAATTAAAATAAGAAGGCCCCGACAATTCCTGCCGGGGCCTTCAAAAGTTTTCCACTTTTTTTAAAAAATCTGCAAAAGCCAATTATCTTCAAACTGATTCACCTGATAAATCTTGATGCGCAATGTGCCCAAGCGGGGCGGGTTTTTAGTAGTGCGCAGTTCCTTCAATTCCGCCTCGTTCACGTTGGAATCAATCAGGAATTTATAGAGCCTGATAATCCGCTCGTAAGAGCCATTTGCTTCCATAGTTCCTACAAAGGGAGTGTTTTTTCCGTTGCCTCGTATCTGATACAGAAAACGCAAGCCGGGGCCGGATGTGTTACTGCTATAACTAAACTCATGTACACAGCGCAGCACGTGAACCGGGTTAGAGCAGGCCGTATCAAAAGCCACCAGGTGAAAATCACCAATGCCTGCGACTTCCTGGAGCTTCTGGTGAATGGACGCGATTTCTGTGGCCGGGGCGTTAATAATTTTGACGTTGTTCTGCGCATTACACAGCAATGAAGCGACGCAGCAAAGGGAGAGGAAAAGCGATTTCATGCGGGAAAGATAATCGTGGTTTTTTAATTATTCCACAACTCGGCATTCAGGTAAGTATTGGCGTACTTTTTCGCCACGCCAGTCGGGATGCTTCGGAAGTAGGCAGGGATGTAGTTGAAAGCTTTGTCACGTTCCGTCTGGCTCATCCGGTTCCAGATCAGGAGCGTTTTCTTTTTGCTGCTGGTGGTTTTGTCGTTGTAGCGGTTCCAGAAGTCTTCAAACGTGACGCTGGTGCGCAGTTGCTTTGTCAGCTTCGCCGTCTTGCTATTGCCCAGCACTGCTTGCAGCTCGCTGAGGTGGCGTGGCAAGCGCTCCAGCAGCCACACCCTTTGCGAGGCATCCAGGACGGCACCTTTAATGTCGTAGTGCACCAGCAGGCCGTCAGTGTCAAACTCAAACAGCACATCGCCAGTGAACGCATCGGAGGTAAGAAGATAGGTTTCATTCATAGCCTGGTCATGGTTTTGCGAAGGCTTGCCTGATAATCAGTCTTTACTTTTTCGGCCAACTGAATCAGTACATAAAGCTCTTGGGTGGTGTAATCATTGAAGCCCTTCTTTACACCTTCCACGCCCTGCTTTTCAGCCCAGGCGATGGCGTGTTGTACGGTGTGGCCAATGCTCCGAAAGATGGCAATAATGGCCTTTCGCATGTTGTCGGCTTTCCTGCCGCCCGGCGTCAAGATAAATTTTTCCGGAACCTGCTGGCGCAACAGCGCTGCCATTTGCCCGATTTCCAGCGGACTGCAATCCTTCAGGCTGGTGGTGCGGCCCTTCGTAAAATCGCTCACTACATCTTCCTTCATGAGCGTGCTTCCGGCTTTCTGCGCAGCGTTGTAAGCCGCGTAAAAATTGACGTAAATGTTCATTGCGGTTGTTGTTTGTTTTGTTAGGAAAAGAAAAAGCCCCGGCAGGCACACCAATAAGGGGCCTGCCGGGGCTTTAGTTTTTATTGTTGAGGTTCTTCTATCAGGCATTCTGTTATTTGGTGGATAGGAAGCGCCAGCGTATCCGTAGAATCAATAGACTGAACCACCATTGCCATTGGCCTTTCCTTTTCTACTCCCTGAAATATGCCTACGTACTGGTGTCGTTCACTCGTTACATACAAAACGATTCTTTTCCCTAAATCGCCCTTTCCCAGTTCGTGAGGGGCTGCTACTTCCATCGGCAGTTTCACACCGTCCGAGAAGGTTACTTCAACCGCAATAGCACCGCCAACTTGAATGTTTGCTCTACTCATCTTTTAAAGCGTTTTAAAAAGCGTTTAAACCTGCTGTTTTTGGTTCGTTTCTGTTGTTGAATTTCCAGGCACGTCAGCAGGAAATGGAACGTGCCTGGAAATTTGTTTTTGTCTATCATGCCTTTTTGATTTCTACATAATACCGGAAACCCGTTTGGAGCACCACACCAGCCGCAGCAATTCGCTTCCGCACGTACTCTTTGGTTTTGTCATCTTTAAGAGCATCTTTGAGCGCCTCTTTGTCCGGGGTGGGCACCTGGTACACGAAGTCAGGCAGCATTTTTTGGAGGGCAGCAGTTGCCGTTTCCCAGCTATGGCCGGCAGCCACTGCAAGTGCACCGGCCAGCTTGCGGCGGCCAACGCACACCTGGCCGATAACGACGGAGCTTTTACCGACCGGCAGCAGCTCAGCAGGGTTGGCCTCGGCGTAAGCTTTAGCGGTTGCTTCGGCGGTTTCAATGGCCGCGTGGGCCTCGGCAATGGGCTGGGCGTATTTTCCGGAAATCTTCTGCATGTCGCGCTGCCGGTCGGCTTCCAGCCGGGCCAGCTTGGCGCTTTCAAGTTCAAACGTCTGCACGGCAGCGTCAAACTGCGCGCGGGTTGTGGGTTTGGGTTGGGTCGTTGCCATAAAAAGGGGTTGGGGGGTTAGCGTTTTTTAGAAATGGATGGAGGGAAAGAAAAGGAGCGGAAATAACCATGATGCACCAGGGCTTGTGCAATCGGGAAACGGTAGTGTGCCATGCTTAGGTCAGTAGCAAGGCACAGTTCGCGGGCGCAGTGCCAGGCATCTTCGCCTTCTTCCTGGCTGTCTTCCACAATCGTTACGCATTCAGCGACGGTTTCGGCAGTAGGTTGGAAGCGGTGGGCGGAAAGGATGGCGCGAAGACCATCTTCAAGTGGTGGTATTGCCATTGTTGGGGTTTAAGAAATGGGTGAAAAGAAGGTGTGTTGAATGGAATCAGAGAGGTTCAGCAGGTTTTTATGAACCAGAATGGTGGGGTCGAGCTTTTGAAAATCCAGCAGCGCTTTCAGGGCAAAGGCGGTGGGCGCATCCAGGGAAAGCTTGTGGCCTTTGGGATTGGGAAAAACAAGCGAAGGGCGTAGCTTCTTCGCTTGCCAAATCAGCAGCACCGAGATGATGCAGCGTTCCCATGCGTCGGCATCCGGGGCGCACACCAGCAGCGTGGTAAGGATTTTATCGAGTGCTTCGAGTTCGTAATAGCCCCAGCGAATCGTTATCTTTTTCATGGCGCTACCAAATGATATCGGTGTTTTTCAGGTAGTCTTCTTTCAAGGCACAGTAATCCGCCGCATCTGTCATGAAAGCGCTTTGCAGCAGCATCTGGTCATGTTCCAGCCAGTCCTGCATACACGCCGCCCAATAGCCCCATTCCGGGCTTTGTAGCTGGAGCGCGGCCCACTTGGGGTTGTCGGCGTGCTTTGCTTCCGCCCACCGGCAACCGGCTTCAAAAAGCAGCATCCGCCAATCGTCAATCGTGATACCGATAAGGTCGCAAAGGGCTTCGGTTTGCAACAGGTGTTTGATAGCTTGCTGCGCTGTGTGTGTTTTTGGCCAGCAGGCGAAAGTGCCGGGCTGCGTGGCGTTTTTAGTTGTGGCCATTGGAGTGAAGATTTTGGATCACGTAGCGCAGGCGCGCCATGACAGTTTGGGTGAAGGGATCGCCACACTCGATGCGGGCGGCGGTGACATCTATGGCGTGCAAAACGGTGGTGTGGTGCATACCGCGCAGCCGGGCGATCTGGTGTTTGGAAAGTCTGCCGTAGGTATGGGCGATGTAGCAGGTGATTTGCCGTGCCTCCTTCTGAGCGGCGCGCGTGGCGGGCTTTAGCTGCATCCTGCTACCCACAACACCCGTCAGCAGGTCGAGGTATTCGGCATCGGTAAGCGCCTGGAATGTGCCGGGAAGATTCATAGGTCAGGATTGCTTTTGAATCATTGTGGCCAGTACTTGCTGAAGGATAACCGTGTATTCCGGCGTGGCGGCGCATCCTTTCACTAAAGCTTCTCCTATCGCCTTTGGATCGCCGTTTGCCAGCATCCAGCTATTGTCGCTATCCTGAAAAAACATAAGGCAGGAAACACCTTGGGCTACACATTTTTTATGAAGTTTTCGTACCTGGTTTTGCAGCGCCGGGGTAATCGTTGGGGTGGGGTTGTTGCTCATGGCAGTTGTTGTTTAAGAAGGTTGGTTTTCTGTTGTTGGCTGGCCCCAATACAGGGCCGATTTTGTTTCGTCGATGCTGATAGCACCACTCGCACCGCGTCCGCTGAAAAAGGCCGTCAGGCCCCTTACCCGCACGATCACCTTTGCCAGTTTGCTGGCCCGTTTTGCCGCTGCCGTGTAGGGCGCGCCGTCTTCCTCATGCGCGATGAAAATGAAGAGCTTATCGGGGTGCTTCAGCAACAGCCCATTCAGTTCCGGCGCGCGTATTTCATCTGTGTAAACAGTTGTATTGTCCAGAAAAATTATCTTGGGAGACTTCCGGCTTTTCAGCTTCGCTTCCAATTCATCCAGCGCCAGGTATTCTTCAAAATGCAGATTGCGGCAGCCTTTCGGCTCTAATCCGGCACGGCGGCAGGCATCCACGAAATTTTTCCCCACTCCTTCTTCCGCGCTCACATAAAGCGTCCGCGCGTGGCCGGAAAGCATCTCGGCCAGCTTTAGGGCGAAAGTTGTTTTGCCGTTCTTTTCTTCGCCGTAAATGAGCCAGCAGCCCGTCGTTTCCGGTGTGCCCATTGCCGCCTCCCAAAGACCGGAAAAAGAGAAGGTGACGAACTTCTTTTCATAGAGATTTTGAAGTGTCTTTACACGCATTTTTTAAAGAGGTTTAGTAGTTTCGGTAGCTTTGGTTTCGGCGTGCATAATGGCCAGCGTCTCGGCCCGGCGCAGCCCGCCAATCCGGTTGCCGTCATTGGCCAGGCAACGCTTCACCAGCCCCGGAATGGCTTTCTTATCCGCCACGTTGGCCGTTAGCACATCTGTTATCAACTTCTGCATAAAGGCAAGGCGTTCCTGCCCTGTGGTGGGTACGCTGCTGTTGTAGCGGTCTCCAAAGCGGGAAAGCAATTCGGCAAAGCCCACTTTGTGGCCGTCGATACCGCGCTTTATCTTATCGCGCAGGCCATCGGCCCCCATCAGGTACCAGCCGCACGCGCCCTCGGTAGCGTTCCAGAACTCTAATAGTTCCATCAGTGCCTCGTAGGCGGGCGCGCCCGCCTCGTCAATAATTACGACCGGGTTTTGCAGCGTGCGCAGGGCATATTTGATGCGCTCCTTCACGTCCAGCAGCCTGCCGCCCGCGTCCACGCCTATGGTGCGCGCTATCAGCCGTACAAAAGCCTGCTTGGTGGTTCCCTGCCGGGCATCCAGCCAAAAGCAGTTGGTCAGCGTCCGTGCCAGGTATTTTCCGGAAAACGTCTTGCCAATACCGCAATCATCCACATACAGCATGGAGCGCTGGTGGCGCTGGCAAAACACCACGCCCGCCTCTATTTTCCGGAACACCTCGGTGGCTACCATCGTCCATTTGCGTTCGCCCCGGCTTACATTCAGCCGCTGGCCGATTTCCATCCACTGGGCATCGCGCAAAAGGCCGTCCAGCGCCTTGCCGTTTTTGATTTGGCTATATACCGAGCCGCTGATGCCGTATTGCCCGGCATAGCGTTCGTCGGTTCCGGTATAGTTGGCCCGCTGGGCAAGGAGCGCGGCGGCTACCTGTGTCTTAAATTCGTTGGGAAGTGTCATAACTTTGCTTTTTAGGTTTTGTGTTTTTTCAGCCGTGTGGCTTCCAGCCGCACGGCTGTTTTTATTTTCGGGCTACTTCTTGAATCAGCACTTCAAGAAGCCGTTTCTGGTGCTTGCCCCGGCATTCAGAAACCGCTTCGAGATGGGCTGGCGTTTCTTCTTCGGCAATCATGATGAGGCAGGAAAGCTTATTGCTTTCATCAGCACAGAGAAGGGCGATTTTAGAAATCAATTCTTTCGCTTGCTGCATGGGTGTTTTTGTGTTGTCCATTGGTTTGTTGGGGTTTTAAAAGGGCTTAGAAATCTCTTAGGTAGTCGCCTCCCGAAGGCTGTGGGGCCACCGGCATCCAGCCATCTTCCGGCACATCATCCAGCGCCGGGGCGGGCGTGTCATCGGGCACATAGCGCGGCGTGAGACCGGGCATCACGAACTTTCTGTTTAGCGTCTTTTCGCGCTCGCCGATCACGATTACATCATTGATGCTGGCTTTGCGCTGGCGCTGGTAGGCTATAACCGTGTTTTCATAAGCGCTCATCAGGGCGCGAGCGGCTTCGGCCTGTGGCCCGTCGGCGCGGCGCTCCAGGGTGGATCGGTTGTATTCCGGTTGTGGGACGGCTTCGCAGATAAGGCAATCGTTCTGGTAAATAAGAGCTTTGGCCATTTTCCCGTCATTGCCATCCAGGTAATAGATGTCTATGTATTCACCGGCTACCTGTTTCATCAGATGTATCAACGAATCGCCGGTGGCTACCTGCCCATCGCGGCCCAGCAGAAAGGACTGCTTCTGAAATTCTAAAATGCCATTCAGCGGCATTGCGATTCGCCGGGCACAGTAGCCCATATGTGGCAGAATCGCAGGCCAGTTGATAGGCTTTAGGCCCGGATGCTGGTTTTCCAGATACACATCCCAGCGCGTCTTGCCTTTGTGGGTGTCGTGTGGGCTGTTGTTCCAGTCTTCAATCCGGCGCAGGGTGTCGTGTACCAACTGGTCGTAGGGAATGTAATTTTCCTTTGCGCCTGGGGCCATCTGCTGGTCTTCGCGGCGGGCATGGGGGCGACCCTGGAAAGCAGGATGTGCCTTTTCGCCACCCGCACTATCGTCATACCGGAACATGCCCCACCGGCGCTCTATCCACTTTGCACGGGCATTATTTGCAGCGATGTGTACGTTTTCGCTGAACATGGCTCCCGGTCTCAGGAACGTGCCGGTGTAGGAGCTATTCAAGGAAGATTCCGCTTCTAATTCAGCAGGTAGGCACAGACCGCGCATCGCATGGTCACGCACGAGCTGGCGGTAAAAATTCATAATCAGGGCTTCCTTTGTCTTATCCCAAACCACCGTTACGATCGCATCCGAAGCCACATCCATTCCGGCATAAATCCAAAGACGCTTTTTAGGCTCGTACAGGAAGGGCGGCTGCCGGTCATCAATAGAAAGCAGGCTACCAGCGAAGGCCGGACGCTTGAGCTTATGGAACGGCTGAAACTGGCCCATCAGTTTCTGACGGTCGCTGGATCGCACTGCATGTGTGCCGATTGTGTGTTCCCATGCGCCGAGATAATTGATGATCGTGGCATCGCTTAGTTTCCGGAAATCTTTGGGGTCGTAGCATTCGCCGCTTCCATCCGATTTCACCACTTCCGTATAGCCCGACAGAAAGGCATCAAAACAGCGGGAAACTTCCGTGCGGGTCGGCTTGTGCTGTTGGCCTGCAAACAGGTCGTTCAGCATGGCCACCACGTCATCGGTCACCAGGCGGCGGTTGCTGTTGCGCAGTTTTCCGGAAATCAGGCTTTTGTAGTCAGGTCCAGCCTCAGTGTGAAAATTCCTGAAAGCCTCTTTAAAGCGCTTTTCACTGTCTGGCAGCGTGTGCACTTCATTGAATTTTTGCAGCAGAATGGGTTTGAAGCTGGCCACGTCGGCGCAAATCGTACCCATCACTCCTTTGAGGCTTCCACCTTTGGAGCGGCGTTCATTTTCGCGGGCCACTTTCAGCCGGGCGGCAGCTTGCAGCACACTGGCGTTTACGATGTACTCGTCCTGATGCTTTTGGCCGAGATAGCCGCCATCGTCAAACCGGAAATCGGTGGTGTAAAACCGAACGGCAGCGGGGTCGGTCTGATAATACAGCTCCAGCAGGTGGCCGGGGCGGCGCGGGTCGCCCAGGGCGGTTTGAATTTCAGCCGGAAGGCTGTCGTAAGCAATAAGCATTGGGTGGCCACCACCGCCTTTCTGCACGCGCTTGATGCCGTGGTTCTTTTCCTCGCAACGCTTTATTGCCATGCGAAGCGCATCATAAGACGGGAACCACGCGGGAATTAGCTCTTCCTGCGTTACCACCAGCGCACCCGTTTTTTCCCAGATGTGAGGCATGGCTTAGGCGATTGCTTGGGTGAGCGCCTGATATTTCGCGTTGTAAGCGCGCTTGATTTCCTCGGCCTTTTCGCTGGCGCGGTCGCCTTTGATGGCCATCCGCACATACGCTTCGGTTACTTCATACTCGGCAGCGATGATTTTCACGACCAGCGCCCTTTTGCCGTCATAGATGGGTTGATTACTTTTACGGGTTGCTTTCATTGTTGCAGCGTTTAGAACAGCAAAGTAAATTCACAAAATGTGAATAGAGCAACACTTTTTACACAGAAGATGTAATTTTTATTTTCCTTATGGATAACAAGGCCATTATTGATGAACTCACCAAGCACTTCGCGGCTGGCAAGGCTAAAGATTTAGCTTCAATGCTGAATATTACCCCTCAAATGCTCTCCAATTGGAAGAGTAGGGATGAACCCAATTGGCGTCTCATTTTCACCAAATGTGTAGGGGTTAGTGCGTCTTGGCTTTTAAGTGGTGGGCAAGGAGAGATGATGCATACTATACGAGAAGAGAATCCTTCCGAAAAAGGGTGGGAAGCATTTTGTTATTTTTTGCAAGCCCAGCTTGAGGAATCTAAACAGAGATACCAACAATTGGAAAGCATCATTTTTCACGGCACACCCGAATTGAGGAACGCGCTGGTAAACGCACAGAGTGCAAAACGCCTTCAAGCGTTGAGCGACAAAATGGAAGAACAACGGAAGCGGTGGGAGTTTGAAACGTCTGAAAAAGAGGTAGGGAAGTAGGGTTTTGAAAACCAGTATTTCCGGAAAATGGGCGCAAACCCGCGCCCTGTAAGGTTTTTTGCATCATGCATTATAGCTTTTATGCGTCCTTAAAGGGGGGCGTATCCGTCAAAACCATGCGCAAGAGGGGCTTTTTTTGTCCTTATCGGGGTTTCAATCGTGCTTTTAAAACTGCGTTTTGTAACCCCAGGTGTAACCCCAGATGTAACCCCAGCCCAAAAAACCGGCTTTTTTCGGTCTTTTTCGGTATTTTAAAGAAGCTGTTTTTAGTGCTATTTTCGGGCTTATTCAGGTAGAATTACAAGAATACCAGAAAGCCTCTAAACCCACGTAGAATGGGCTTTTAAAGTGCTTTACACAGCTTTTCAAGGCGCATTATACTTCACAAGGGATAAATTA
>DDEO01000169.1:0-23867 GCA_002336725.1 Bacteroidetes bacterium UBA1952
TTTTTCCGGAAATTTCCGGAAAATCAGGGCATCAGCGGCGCAGCACTTTTACCCGCGCCTCGCCCTGCGAGGTGTGAAGCCCTACAAAGTAGAGGCCGGAAGGCAGCCCCGCCCAGTCTATCGGCGTGGTGTTGGTGCCGGCGCTCAGCGGCCAGTGGTAGCGACGCAACGTTTTTCCGGTCGCGTCGGTTAGGCTCACAACTGCCGTTTCGGCTTTGGCGCTGAAATACTCCAGCGTGGAAGCGCCATCCGCCGGGTTGGGGTAGAGCAGAACGGGCAGTGCCGCCGGATTTTTCACCACTTCCGACACGCCGAGCGTCGCCAGCAGCTTTTGCAGCGCACCATAGGCGTTCACTTTTCCGGCACCCCAGTCGGGCGAGCCACCGGCGGGGATGGCTCCCGTCCAGCGATCCACAATGGCGGTTTGTTGCAAAATTTGTTTCAGGCGAGCGGGGTTGAGCGAGGAGTCGGCTTCGAGCAGCAGTGCGGCAATACCGGCAACGGCGGGCGACGACATGGAAGTGCCCATCAGGGCGGCATAGCGGTGCGTGCGGCCGTTGGGCGCCGTCCATTCCGTAACCACACTGCTGCGGTTTGTCCCGCCGGCGATATAGCTCGTATCGAAACTGCTGATCGGCGCGGTGAGCACCAGGCCGGGGCCGGCAATATCGGGTTTGATGCGGCCATCAGCGGCAGGGCCGCGGCTCGAGAAGGGCACCAAGGCCCCGTTGCGTGTGTAGGTGAAGTAGGACTGCCGCACGCCCGCTACATCGTAGTAGGTTACTTTGGAAGTGTAGGCGGCTACGGCCAGGGCGCTGCGGGTCGTTACCATATCGCTCACCGTCATGTCGGAACTTCCGGCAATGGCACCGCCGGCTCCGGCGTTGAAGCTGCCGTAGTAGCCGGTGGTTTTATACACATAGCCCGCCCAGGCGTTCACCGTTCCGTTGCTTCCGCGTACCGAAATGAGCAGGCGGTCTGCGGTGCGGGATTCCAGGTCGAGCAGGATGCGGGGCTTGTTGTTGAAGGCTGCCACGGTGGCCGAGATGTAGCCGTCGAGGGTGTCGCCGGCGCTGTTGCGCAGCAGAACCGGATAGGCTGCTGTGCCCAGCGAAATCCAGCCGGTGCTGTCCACTTTTGTCAGTGTCAGGCTGTCGCAGAGGGTCAGTTGTACCTGCAGGTTTTGCGCGGCATCGCCCCAGATATCTATCCAACTGCGCTTTCCGATGGGTGTTTGCGGGAAATTAAAATAAGAACTAAGCGTGGCATCAGTAGCGGTGAAATCTTTTTTGAGGTGGATTTTATTATCGCCGTTGTTGCCGCCGCTAAGCACAAATAATTTGCCCGTGCCGGTCAGTCCGTCGCAGGCCTGGCTAAAGAGCGACTGCCCGTCGTGTGGCCCAACGGGGCAGCCCCAACTGAGGTTGGCGACGGCAGGCTTGCCAACAGCGGCGGCGTAGGAATAGATGTAATTCATTCCATCCACAATATCGCTCATGCTGGTACTCGTCCAGGCGTTGGCTGCGGGGGTGATGCCCACCAAAACAACATCTGCGTTATAGGCCATGCCCCGGTAGGTGCGGTTGGTAGAGTCGCCCGCGCCCGCGCCCGAACCGGCGGCTATACCGGCCACGTGCATTCCGTGGGTATTGTTCGGGTTGTCGGTTCCGGCGGCTTTCATCAGCGCGGTGTCGGTGAGTTCGCGGCCATAGCTATAGCCTGCGGGCGGCGTGCCGGCGGTTGCTTTTTGCTCCCAGATGCGGCGCACGCGGTAGCGGCTGTAGGCCGTGTCGTAGAGTGCGGGATGATCGTAGTCGAAGCCCACATCCATAACGCCCATCACCACATTTTTTCCGGAAAATCCTTTGGGCAGTCCGATGCCGGCATGAACGCTGTCCGCCCGCGTGGTGCGGCGCGCCGAGTCCATCGCGAGCGCCAGCGGCACATCGAGTTCAATGTATTGCACGCCGGGCAGGTTGCGGCAGAGCGAAGCGAAGGATTTTTCCGGAAATTCCACTGTCCACACCTTTCCCGCGCGGGTATTTACGCGGATGCCCTTTTGCACGAGGGCTTCGGGCTTGAGGTTGCCATCGGTCAGGATCATGGCCGGGAGGTAGAAATTTCCGGAAATATCCTGCCGATAGGCATAGCCTTCAACGGGGCTGGCTTTGCCTTCGAACTTCCGGAGGAATATTTCGCCCTGCGGAGAAAGCTGCTGGGCAAAAGCGGTTGCAAGGCTGCCGCAAAGTGAGAGGGTAGTGAGGATCTTTTTCATAGGAATTCGCAGGTGGAAAATTAAGAAAAAAACGGCGGGAGTGGATTCTCCTGTCGCTTTTATGAAACGGCATCCGGCTCGCCGACGTGTTTCCCGCCACGCCGTCCGGTTCCTTCAAGATGAACCGAATCGCGCCGGAGCAGACGGGCAGAAGTGTCCAGAATCATAGAAAAAGGTGACAAATATCATTTTTAAGGCCGAAGGGTATGTGCAATTTTACATCGACAATAAAAGTACTGAAGTACCTTTATTCTAAAAACAGAATCATCTTTTTTCTTCCTTAAATCACAACCCATGATGCGTCTCAAAATCCCTTCTTTCCTGCAATACGCCGCCTGCGCCGCCGCCATTGCGGCAACGGGCTTTCTGGCCTCTTGTACCCACAGCAGCGCCAACAGTGAAGACTCCAAAACCTTTGCCCGTCACTGGCCCGATACCGTGCTGACCGGCGAAGTGGTGGCCGAGCTGACGGCCCCGCCGCTGGTACCCAAGCCCCTGACTTATACCTCGCCCAAAAGGGTGAAGGTAACCATGGAGGTAATCGAGAAAGTGATGAAAATCTCCGACAGCACCGAATATACCTTTTGGACTTTCGGCGGCTCGGTGCCGGGCAGCTTCCTCCGCGTTCGCGAAGGCGATATGGTGGAATTTACCCTAAAGAATGCACCCGACAGCAAGGTCTCTCACAATATTGACCTTCATGCCGTGAATGGCCCCGGTGGCGGTGCCGAAGCTACCAACGTAGCACCCGGCCAAAGTGCTACCTTTCATTTTCGTGCGCTCAACCCCGGCCTGTATGTCTATCACTGCGCTACCGGTCCGGTGGGGATGCACATCGCCAACGGTATGTATGGCCTCATCCTCGTAGAGCCGGCTGCCGGCCTGCCGAAGGTGGACAAAGAATACTATGTGATGCAGGGCGATTTCTATACCAAAGGCAAGTTTGAAGAAAAAGGCCTGCAGGAGTTTGATGAAGAAAAAGCCATCAACGAAAACCCGACTTATGTGCTGTTTAATGGTCGCGTAAGGGCCAACACCGGCAAAAATGCCCTGCCCGCCAAAGTAGGTGAGACGGTTCGTTTGTATGTCGGTAACGGTGGCCCCAACCTTACTTCTTCTTTCCACGTCATCGGCGAAATTTTTGACCGTGTTTATACCGAGGGCGGCAGCACCATTAACCACAACGTGCAGACAACCGTCGTGCCCGCCGGCGGCGCGGCCATCGTGGATATGCAGGTAGAAGTACCCGGCACGCTCAATATTGTGGACCACGCGCTGTACCGGACTTTCCACAAAGGCGCGCTGGCGCAAATCAAAGTAACCGGTGAGGAAAACCCGAACATCTTCCACAAGGTGAAAGAACAGCCGGTTGCCGGCAACGACTCCAAGGGTGTCTATAAATAATCCATCTCCCCAAGAACTGCCGTTATGAACATCCGCACAAACCCTTCGTACCCGATTCTGCAACGCCGCGCTGTGCGCAGGAACGCGTTCGCCGGTTTTGTGCGGATGCCGGCAGTCGTCATCGTGCTGACTTTGCTGGCCCTTTCTCTGGCTTTGGGTGCCATGGCCGGCCCCGGCAGCGATTCTCCGGGGCGGCTGGCCGCTGCCAAAAAGATGATTACCGTGCCCGCCGGCCTCTATCTGCCCTTCCTGAAACGCCAAATTAACAAGCCGATTACGGTAAAAGGGTTTCGGATGGATGAAACGCCGGTAACCAACGCCGAGTTTCTGGAGTTTGTAAAGGCTCATCCCGAATGGCAGAAAAGCCGCGTCAATCCCCTGTTTGCCGACCCGAATTATCTTTCCCATTGGAAAGGCGACCTGGAAATTGGCCCTGGCAAATACAATAACCCCAACGCGCCGGTTGTGAACGTGAGCTGGTTTGCGGCCCGCGCCTACGCCAAATGGGCCGGAAAGCGCTTGCCTACCGTTCCGGAATGGGAACGCGCCGGAAACGGCAAACCCAAAAACCTGGGCAATAAAACGCTGATTGGCTATATCCTCGACTGGTATGGCAAGCCCAATCCCGCCGAGCTGCCGCCCATCAGGAGTACTTTCCAAAACGAATACGGCCTCTGGGATATGCACGGACTGGTGTGGGAGTGGGTATTTGATTTCAACAGCTTTGTCAGTTCCGGCGACTCGCGCGGCGGCACCGGCGACGAAGCCAAGCTCTTCTGCGCCGCCGGCTCGCTGGGCGTTCAAAACAAAGAAGACTATGCCGGCTATCTGCGCTTTAGCTATCGCGGCAGCCTCAAAGGCAAATATTGTATTCCCAACCTCGGCTTTCGCTGCGTCAAAGACCTCTAACTCATGAAAAAGAATCCTTTCTGGCTTCTCGCCCTCCCTTTTTTCCTGCTTGCCTGCAGGCCGGATACCGCCCGGCAAGAACAGGCATCCCCGCAAACCGAAACCGCGCCGCAGCCCTCCGAAGCCGAAATGGCGCAAAGCCTCTTTCAGCTACCCGACACTTTCCTGACACAGGACGGCAGGCCTATGACGCTCGCCGGATTTAAAGGCAGGCCCACCATCATCTCGATGGTCTTTACCTACTGCGGCTATGCTTGTCCGCGCCTGACCGCCGATATGCAGCAGATAGAACAGCAGATGGGCGCTCAAGCCGACAAAGTGAACTTTGTGCTGGTGAGCTTTGACGTGGCCCGCGACTCGCCGGCCCGCCTGAAGCAGTATGCCGCAGAGCAGCAGCTGAGCCGCAACTTCACCCTGCTCCACGGCAGCGAAGAAGCCGTGCGCAATCTCGGTGTGTTGCTCGACATTCAGTTTGAAAAAGACGAAGATGGCAATTTTGCCCACGGCAACATCATCACTGTGCTCGACCCCAATGGCATCATTCGGCACCGCAAAGAGGGCCTCGAACAAGACCACGCTCAGACCATTCGGGAAGCAGAGAAATATCTATAAAATACCAAGCGGCCCTGTGCCGCTTTTTTTATTTCCCCCCCCAAAAAAACGCTTTTTATGAAACCCCGATATTGGGCTTTGTCCCTTGCAATGCTGTTTGGCATTTCTTCAAAGGCCCATGCACAACAGGAAGACAGCAGTTCTTTTGCCATTTCTGCTCAATTGCGTCCCCGCGCCGAGTTCCGGAGCGGCGCTTTTCGCCCACTTTTGCCCGGCGAAGACCCGGCAGCACTGGTGAGCAGCCGCCAACGCCTCAGTCTCGACTATCGCCACAAAGACCTTTTAGACCTGCGCCTCTCGCTGCAAAACGTCTCTGTCTGGGGGCAGGCCAATGCCGTGATGCCCGTGGAGCGCGGCGGCAATGCCGTGGGTATTTTTGAGGCTTATGGCGAGGTGAAGATTGCCGGCGGCCTGCGTACCCGCTTTGGCCGGCAGGGCATCTCTCTCGACGACGAACGCATTTTTGGCGTTGTGGACTGGGCGCAGGGTGCCCGCGCACACGATGCGCTGGCCTTTATTTTCCGGAAAAATGGGCTGGAAGGCAGGCTGTATCTTGCCTACAATCAGAATTACAAAACCAACTACGACAACAATATCAACGACCCCGCCGGCAACCGCTATGCCACTGCCGACGCGCAGGCTTACAAAACCTTACAAGCACTCTGGGGGAAATTTCCGGTGGGGAAAAATGGATATCTCAGTGTGCTGGGCATGAACACCGGACTGCAAAATGCTCTCTCCGATACGGTTTCAAAGGACGTGCATCAGCAGCAGACCGTTGGCGTGAATTATTTCCGGAATACGCCGGTGTGGTCGGTCGGGATTTCCGGATTTTATCAGGCAGGCAAGAATCTGACCGGTGCTTCCACGAGCGCCTTTCTGCTGGCTGCCAAGATGAGTGCGCCTTTCCGGAAACGCTGGGAGGGCGGACTGGGCGCGGATTACCTGAGCGGCAATGATTTTGGCAAGGCAAACAGCGAGAACCGCGCCTTTGCCGTGCCGTATGCCACCAACCACAAGTTCTACGGCCACATGGACTATTTCTATGCCGGAAGTCCGCATGGAAACGTAGGATTGCTGGATGTATATGCGTCGCTCGGCTTCAAAGCCTCGGCCAAAACCCGCCTCAATCTTACCGGCCACTGGTTTAATGCCACCGCCGATATTTATCGGATGAACGCAAAGCAGTCGGCAGACCTGGGGCAGGAGGCGGATTTGAGTTTTAGCTGGAAAGCCTATCCTTTCCTGGAGTTGCTGGGCGGTTACAGCGTTTATCACACCACCGAATCGCTGCGGCTGGTGAAAAACACGGCGCGTGCCGGCGACTGGCAGCACTGGGCCTGGCTGAGCGCCAGCCTGAACCTGGAACTGCTGCGGACGCGGCGGTAGGCCACTGTATGAAACTGCCAGGAGCAGCAGGTATTTGTAAAAATAGTATTTTCAGGACAGGGTGTAGCTTTTTTAGGCATCGAGGCTTCCGAAGCCGGATTTACAACTTGTCAATCCGCCTCTGCTTGAAAGCCATCCGGCAGCGTAGCCCTGTTCCTTTTTCCGGAAAATGGCTTTTCAAAACGTCCCTTTTGCTTTGAACTGGTATAAAACAGGAGCGACGAAGGCAGGAGCTTTCACCGAACGGAACTGGAGTATTACGCTGAACGAGGGGAGCGTTGACAGCCGCCTTATAGCCAAACCAATGGCATGAGCATTTTCATTACTGATTCCAGATAAATTTCTTGTAAGAATTTACTTTGTCAATTTTTATAAAATTTGTGTCTATATTTTGGATACTTTCCGTTGAAAAACAGGAATAAAAAGAATCTGTACTTTGCTCATTAGTATTAAAATTACTATCTACAAGTTTAAATGTAATTGCAGGTTGATTGCTATTCGTAATGCTTGATAAAAACAAACTCTCTACCGGCAATCCCCAGGTCATAATGAAATCTTGTTGAGCCGAAGCATCTTTCTGAATAAATAAAGCTTTGTTGACTTCGTTTTTGTGTAACCATGAAACAACTTGCTGAAGTTTGTTCAAACGATTGTTGAAATAGCTGAACGAGCTTGCTATATTTAAAATGCTTACTGCATAAACAAATAGCAGCGCAGGAAACACTACGGAAGGCTTAATGCACGGAATGACATGGAAAACAAAAGGTGCAGCCCAAATGATACTTAAGCCCATCCATTCGCTTTCCATATAAAATAGCAAGTCGCGGTTGTAGGTGTTGGGATAAGTTAAGCATATTAGCGAATAATAGGATAAAGAAAAAATAATTACCAATAAAAACTGAATAAAAAGGCGGTTCTTGAGCAAGTAGAACATCCCAATTGCCAGCACTAATAATGATTGATAATATTTATGGAATACGAGTTCAAGAAAAGTTTTTGAACCGCCATTTGAAAAGGAAGTAAGAATACTCTGGAAGGAAAGCAACTTAACTGCTTCTAATTTTGCCCCGTCATACCAGCTATCCTTACTCAGATAATATCTAACAAAAATCATGATTGCTATCAACAACGAATACACAACGAAGCTCCTGTTTGCTAACAACCGTCTGGGCGATGGATAAAGTATGTTGTGAATATATAACCACAAAAAAACGATTCCTATGCTTACGATAAGATGGCTGGAAAGAGCCAGGAATAGCAGCGTAAACAGTAAGAAATGAGTATAAATCGGTTTTTTGGGTTTCTTTAAGCAAAAGGTATAGTAGCCCAAAAAAAGAAACATCCATCCAATACCCTGGTGAACTTCATTGTTTGGCCAGTAATAAACATCTGAGACAAAGATGGTCAAATAGAGTATAAATAGAATGCTTAGCTCCTTTTCTTTCCATATCCTCCCGACAAGGTAAGCCACGAAGCCATAAAATAAATAAAAACTTGCAGAATAAAGTATAAGTATTGCTTTTAGGTTCAGGCCTAAAAACGTACCAATAAGCGGCCAGATTTGAGTGATAAATGCACCATAGCGATGCTCCGCAAACGCAAAATTCCTGGTATTAATAATCTGAAAGGTTATCCAACAAGGATCTACAAACAGCATTCTTTGTTTGTAGAAAATGATTGAAAATAAAAATAGCCCTAATAAGATACCGGAAGAGATAGTATAAGCAATATTTGTGTTTTTATGCATCACTTTGAGTTCTAATTATGCGATTAAGATCCTTGGTTTCGTTTAGCAATAATAAAGGCAATAATAAAATAAATGTCAGGGTTTGCGTCAGAGCTATTGTATTCTATCAAATAAATATTTTTAAAAACATACTTTCCTTGTCTTTAAGTACGGTTGGTCTTCCTGTTCAGCGAAGTCTGCGGCGGGAACCTGCCTGCTTGTTTTCGGGAAAGCCCCTATCCGCAAAAGGGCGCTATTTGTGTCCATTGGTGCATTCGTGGCAAAGAATGAAAGCCCAACACACAAATGGGATTCCTTGATGGCATTCGTGCATTTGTGGCAAAGAATAAAAGCCCAACACACAAATGGGATTCCTTGATGGCATTCGTGCATTTGTGGCAAAGAATGAAAGCCCAATACACAAATGGGATTCCTTAATGGCATTCGTGCATTCGTGGCAAAGAATAAAAGCCCAATACACAAATGGGATTCCTTAATGGCATTCGTGCATTTGTGGCAAAGAATGAAAGCCCAACACACAAATGGGATTCCTTAATGGTATTCGTGCATTTGTGGCAAAGAAAATTTTTAATTCCCGCCTCCCGCCCGAATAACTTAATTTTGCGCTCCAACGCTGAAAAATTTAGTCCCGATGAAAAACCGCTTCCTCTCCGTTCCTGTTGTGGCTCTCCTGCTCATCCTGGCCGCCGGCTCGCGCATCCTCAACGCCGAACTGCACCTGTGGAATTTCGCGCCCATCGCTGCCCTCGGCCTCTTTAGCGGCGCGGTACTCCAAGACAAGCGTTATGCTTTTCTGCTGCCGCTCGGTGCGCAGTTCCTTGCTGATTTGTATTTCCAACTCTTCACCAGCACACCCGGTTTCTACGGCATCAGCCAGCTTTTTGTCTATGGTGCCATGGCGCTCGTTACGCTTTTCGGCATGACGATGGGCAAGCCCAACGCAGCCAAAGTGGGCGGCTATGCGCTGGCTTCTTCCGGCATTTTCTTCCTCGTTTCCAACCTCGGAACCTATTTCACCGGCATCTGGGGCACGGGCTTTGCCGGCCTTTCCAAGACCTTTGTGATGGCCATTCCGTTTTATCAAAACACCCTTATCGGCGATTTGGTATTCTCGGCGCTGTTCTTCGGGGTGTATGCGTTGGTGCAGCAAGGCCGCACCGCCCGCGTCTCGGCTGCCTGATTTTTCCGGAAAATCTCTTTTTTTTTAAAAAACTCCTGTCGCTGTCGGCAGGAGTTTTTTCTTTTCTGGAAAGCAGTATGAAACAGCAAACCATCCGCATCCGCGAAAATTCGCCGCTCGCCCGCCTGGCTGCAAAAAAGCTCCGGGCAGCAAATGTGGCGCTGGTTTTCCGGAAAACCATTCACCTGCACGGCACAACGGCGGCAGATTTCCGGAAAAATCCTTCCTGGGTGGCACACGAACTGCAACACGTTCGCCAATATGAACGCTACGGAACAATCGGGTTTCTGCTACGCTATCTTTTTTACAGCCTCCAAAAAGGATATTTTAAAAATCCCCTCGAAGCCGAGGCCCGCGCCGCCGAAGGCAACCGGATGCTTGCCGACCAATACCACCTCGAAATTCCTGCCCGAAAAACCTTTGCAAACGAAAACACAAACGCTATCTTTGCCCCTCAAAGTCAAGATACCGCCATGTCCCGTCCCCGGAAAGTTCCGCCTACCGCCGCGCAAAAGCGTGTGTTTTTTATCCACGTCGCCATCTTCATCGTGGCGGTGATTGCCATGTTTATGATTCATGCCGGGCAGGAGAAAGCCGCCGGCACCTGGGTTTATCCCTGGATGGCCTGGCCGGTAGCCGCCTGGGCCCTCGCCGTTATCGGCCACTGGTGCGCACTGTGGACGACCTACGAAGACAAAGGTCTCGACGACTTCAACCGTATGGTACACAACGGATAGATTTCCGGAAATTTCTTTTCATAAAAAAGTCCCCTGTCCAAAAGGCACGGGACTTTTTCGGCTTTGGCCTATTTTAGCAAATAGATAATGGACACGATTCGCTACACCGAGCTCCGTTCGGCGAAAGCTGCGCTTTCGTCGGATTAGGGTGCAGGCTGTGCCTGCATCAACAAAAGCAGGCACAGCCGATAGCATAGAACGACATCCCGCAGGGCGCGACACCAACCCGGCGCGGGACTTTTTCGGCTTTGACCTATTTTAGCAAATAGATGATGGACACGATTCGCTACACCGAGCTACAAGCCGCCTACGAACACGCGCAGACCGAAACGGAACGCATCGACCTGCTCATAGATCAGGCGATGGAAGTGCGCAACTACGATGTGGAAAAAGCCCTTAAACTGGCCGACGAAATACTCAGCCGCTCCGACGCAGCGGGCTATACCCTCGGCAAAGGGCGCGGCCTCAATATGCAGGGCTGGTGCTACTGGCGACTCGGCGAATACGAAGATGCCCGCGAAGTGCTGAACGGAGCCTATAAAATTGCCCGCGATGCCAAAAACAAAGGGCTGGAAACGCGCGTACTCAACAATTTCGCTGCCGTCTATCGCGACCTCGGCGACCTGGTGCGCAGCCTCAACTACCTCGACAAAGCACTGCAACTCATCGAAGAATCGGGCGACCGCAAGGTGCAGGCCGTAACACTGGCTTCGATTGCAGCTATCTATTATGACCTGGCCGACTACGACAACGCCCTCGAATCGGCCCGCCGTGCACTGCCGGTTTTCGAAGGCCAAAAAGACATCCACCGCCTCGGCAACCTCCATTATATCCTGGGCAATATCTACTTTAAGCAGGGCGATTACAGCGCGGCACTGGAGCATTTTCAGCGCAACGCCGAACTGGCCGACGACGGAACCATTGCCCACGCACTGGCTCTCAGCGGACTGGGAAAAGTGTATTACAAAATGGGCGTTTCCGGCCCGGCAGAAGAATATCTGGCCAACGCGCTGAAGGTGGGCGAAGAAATGGGCGATGTAGAAGTGCCGATTACCTGCTACTATTATCAGGGCTGCATCCGCATGGAAGAAGGCAACTACCGGCGGGCGGCGGCCCATTTCGACAAGGCTATGAACCTGGCCGAAGGCTCGCAGCGCCGCTCCGACCGGATGGCCATCCACGAAACCTACGCCTCGCTCTATGAACTGATGGGCAACCTGCCGCAAGCCTATCATCACCTGCGCGCTTTTGAGCAACTGAAGGAAGAGATTTTCCGGCAAACGGCCTTCAATAAACTGCGCGGATTGCAAATGCGGCAAGAACTGGAACTGGCCTACAAAGAGCGCGAAGTGGCCGAAAAAACAGCCCTGCTCAAACAGCAGTTTATGGCCAATATGAGCCACGAAATCCGCACGCCCATGAACGCCATAGTGGGCATGACACGGCTTTTGCTCGATAAAGACCCGGCACCCGAACAGCTCAAATACCTAAACGCCATCCGGCAGAGCGCCGACAATCTGCTGGTCATCATCAACGATATTCTCGACTTCTCGAAGCTGGAAGCCGGAAAAATTCAGTTAGAAAAAATTCCCTTCTCGCTCGCCGCCATCATGGCCAATGTGCGCGAAGTGCTTTGGATGAAGGCCGAAGAAAAAGGGCTGGATTTCCGGACAGCGGTGGACCCGCAAATTCCGGAAATCCTCACCGGCGACCCCACGCGCCTCACCCAAATCCTGCTCAACCTGGCCGGCAACGCGGTGAAATTCACCGAGAAAGGCCATATCTCGCTGCGGGCCACACTCACCCACCGTACGCCCGACGACGCGCGGGTGCGCTTTGCGGTTGAAGATACCGGCATTGGCATCTCGCCGGAATATGTGTCGCAGATTTTTGAATCCTTCACACAGGCCGGCTCCGATACGGCGCGCAAATTTGGCGGCACCGGTCTGGGCCTCACCATCTCCAAACAACTCGTGGACCTGATGGACGGCGCTCTTTCTGTAGAAAGCGAAAAGGGTACAGGAACCACCTTCTTTGTGGAAATCAATTTCCCGCTCGCCGAAGAAATGAACCCGGAAGGCGCGGGCGACACATCGCCGGAGGCCCTGACGCTGCCCGATTATTTTGCCGATGCCCGCATTCTGGTGGTAGAAGACAACGAATTTAACCGCATGGTGGCTGAAGATACCTTGCTCGACCTGTTGCCCGATGCGCAGCTTTCGTTTGCCGAAAACGGACAGATTGCGGTGGATGCCCTGCGCGAAAAAGCCTTCGACCTGGTGTTTATGGATGTGCAGATGCCGGTGATGGACGGCGTGCAGGCCACGCGCATCATCCGCAAAGAATTGCCGCAGCCGGCTTGCAGCACACCCATTATTGCCATGACGGCCAATGTTTTGCGCGAGGATGTGGATAAATACCTCTCGGCGGGGATGAACGCGTATGTGCCCAAGCCCTTTGCCGTGGACGACCTGAAACGCGCGATGCTGCTGGCCCTTCCGGAAAAGAGAATGGACACTCTCCGGACTGCCGGAGTGCAAAAAAACGGCTTGCCGCCGCTGCCGGAACACGTAACCGACCTGGGATTTCTCAAGGGCTTTTCGGGTGGCGCACCGGCGAAGATGGAAAAATACATCCGGATGTTTCTCACCAATGCGCCGCGCCTACTCGGCGAAATCAGGCAAGGGCTGGCCGAAAAGAAGCCGGAAACGATTCAGATTGCCGCTCATTCGCTGAAGCCGCAACTGGGCTATATGGGCGTGAAGGAAGAATGGAGTAATATCTTTTTGATGGAGCAGATTGCCGGTGGGGCAGGCACCCTGGAGGCGCTTGTGCTGCTGTTTGAAAACCTGGAGCGGGTGTGCGAAAAGGCTTTTGAAGAATTAAAGGAAGGACTTCCGGGAAATTAAAAACAGTTCCGGAAATTTCCGGAAAATATCCCCTGCTGCTGCGTCCAAACCCCCGCTTTTCCATGTCCTCAGACCCCATCCATATCTCTCGCAAAAAAGCCGTTTATCCCATCGGCGAGCCGCTGCGGCGCTACCTGCAACGCTACAACCGCGAGGCAGACCTGCCCATTACCTACGGCCAGCTGCGCGATTTTCAGGAAAGCATCCCCCTGACCGATAAAGACGGCAAAGACACCTTTTGGGAAACGGCTATCTATCCGGCTTATGCCATGGACGCTATCCACGCGGGCCTCAAAAAGATTTATGCACTGCTCAAGGCGGGCGGCGACCTCAAGGTGCAGCAACACCTTTTTATCGAGCGCATCGACTATTGCACCTTTGGCAACACCAACCCCTTTCGCATTCGCATCGTTAATCGATACAACGAGGTCTATGATTATTTCTATGTGAAAGTAGCCGATGCTTCGCGCATTTATGGGTTGGAGTTGGAAGATCTCCTTTCGCCCAATATCATTAACTTTCTGACCTCAAAGGACACGCTGATAGAAGAACATATTGCGGGCATTCCGGGCGACGTTTTTGCCCGCAATTACCTCCATCGTCCGGAGTTTAACCCCAAGCGCATCGCCAAGGATTTTGTGAAGTTCAACGAACGCTGCCTCATCCGCATCCTTGGCGATATGCGGGCCTACAACTACGTCTTTGTTATCACGCCCGACTTTGATGATTATCAGTTTCGCATCCGTCCGGTGGACTTCGATCAGCAGTTTTATGAAGGCGAAGTAAAGGTGTATCAGCCGCAGTTTTTTAAGGAGAATTATCCTTTTGTAGAGCTGGCTTTGCGTCATTTTAATCCCCAGGTAATGGCGCAATATCAGCAGGAAGAGCGGGCCATGATTGCCCAGCGGATGCGCAGCGAACGCGTGCGGCTGATGGATTTGCGCCATGCGTTGCGGCAAGACACACCCGCGCCGCCCGAAAAAGTAGAAGCCCTCAAACATTCGCTCGCCCGCCACTACGAAGACGCTTCCTTTGAAACCTGCCAAACCACTGCCGATATTCTGGAAAGGAGCCTCTGGCGGCTGATATCAAAACGGTAGTAGGGGCCGCCCTATGTGGCGGCCCTATGTGGCCGCCCTATGTGGCCGCCCTATGTGGCCGCCCTATGTGGCGGCCCTAAGTGGCTGCCTATGTGGCCGCCCTATGTGGCGGCCCTAAGTGGCTGCCTATGTGGCCGCCCTAAGTGGCTGCCTATGTGGCCGCCCTAAGTGGCTCACAACCGCCATTTTCTTCGTATTTTTAGACATTTATGCGTTTGTTCCTTCTCCTGTGCGGATTGCTGATTTCCGGAAATATTCTTGCCCAGCAAGACCGCCTCTCGGATGCGCTGCGCCTGCAAAACACCGGCGACACCAAGGGCGCGCTCCGCATTGCGGACAGCCTCTACCAGTCGGCGCCCGCTAATAGCGAATATTACACCGCCTATTTCCGGCTGCTGCTTCAGACAAAAGACTACAAGACGGCAGAGAAAATCGCCGAAGCCCGCCGCAACCGCGAAAAAGGTTCGCCGCTGCCTTTTGTGGATATGGGCCTCGTGATGCAGCAAAGCGGCAAGGAAAAACGAGCCGAAGAAATCTGGAAGGAGGCACTGGACTTCGTAAATGGCGACGACCTGCTGACCAACAACCTCGCCACTGCTTTCAGCGCCGCCGGACAAGACATCTGGGCCTTGAAGGTCTATGAAAAAGCATCCGACATCGTTCAGAACAAGGTGATGTATGCCCCGGCCATGGCGCGTCTCTACGCCAAAACCGGCAATACCGAAGCCGCCATCGATGCCACGCTCAACGCTTCGCCCATACTGATGCGCCCTGCCGAAGACATCAAAGCCTCGCTGCTCGAAATCCTCGACACCGACCCGCGCAAAACCCAGATCGCTACCAAAACGGTCATCAAACGCGTACAGGCCGACCCCGGAAATCTGCTCTACGCCGATATTCTGCTCTGGCTTTATACCCGCCGCGACGACTGGGAAGGCGCACTTATTCAGGTGCGCGCCCTCGACGAGCGCGGACAGGAAGGCGGCAGGCGCTTGCTGGAATTTGCCCGCACGGCCCGCGCCGAAGGGCAATACGACATCGCCTACGAAGCCCTCGGCATGGCTACCGAAGCCGGTACGCCTGCTATGCAGAACTACGCTGCCGCCGAGCGCCTGCGTACGGGGATGCAAAAACTTGCCGCACAGCCTGTGCCCGACAAGATTTTTGCCGATACGCTCGCCCAAGAATTTGACCGCTACTTTGCGCAGCACCCACAGGACGCGCAGCCCGGAACGGTTCGCGACCGCGCCGCGCTGGAAGCCCGCTACCGGGGCAATGTGTCCAAAGCCGTTTCTATTCTGGAAAATGCGCTCACGGCGAATAGCCTGCCCCGTCCGGAGGCCGGTGCCGCCCGCCTCGACCTCGGCGATTATCAGTTATTAGAAGGAAAAGTGTGGGACGCGACGCTCACGTATAGTCAGGTGGACAAAGCTTTCCGGGAAGATGCGTTGGGCGAGGAGGCCCGTTTCCGGAATGCAAAGCTGGCTTGGTATCGCGGCGATTTCGACTGGGCG
Source organism: Bacteroidetes bacterium UBA1952 (assembly GCA_002336725.1). GTDB lineage: Bacteria > Bacteroidota > Bacteroidia > Chitinophagales > Chitinophagaceae > UBA1952. The sequence goes on from DDEO01000169.1 coordinate 15,777, forward strand.
CAGGGGCAACTTTCGGTGTTAAAGGCTTCGACATCAGAACTGATTGCCAACGACGCGCTGGCGCTCTCGGTATTGATCACCGAAAACACACCGCCCGACTCCAACTACGTGCCGCTGCGCCGTTTTGCCGCCGCTGATTTGCTTTTATTCCAAAACAAACTTGCCGCAGCCAGTGCGTTGCTCGATTCGGTTGCGAATGCCTTTCCCAAAAGCGATTTGCAGGATGATATTCTCCTGAAGCGCAGCGCACTGCTGGTGCGGCAACAGCACTACGAGGAAGCCCTGACGCAACTCGAAAAAATCGTGAAGGATTACGGAACTGACGTACTCGCCGACGATGCGCTCTATCAGCAAGGCATTATTTATGAAACCTATCTGAAACAACCGCAGAAAGCCCGCGAAGCCTTTGAGCGGTTGCTGATAGACTATCCGGGCAGTACGCTGGCTGCCGAGGCCCGGAAGCGGGTAAGCGCGTTGTGAAACGACCTGACAGGTCAAGACCGTAGCGGAGCGAAGGTCGCAGATGCCTGTCAGGTCAGATGGAGTGATTGGGTAGAAAATACAGTTTTTGGAGCCGCTGAGAAGCCGGAAAAACCCGACCTGCTAACCCGACCTGTCAGGAATCTGCGGCCCTTTGGGCCTTGACCTGACAGGTCGGGTTAGTCTTCCGTACGCCCATAATAACCTGCCTGGTTTTGCAGGAATTCCAGGAGTGCTTCTTTGCCGCCGAAAAGCTGATGGAGTCGCTCGCGGGGGATAAGAGTGGGTTTGTCGGCGATAGTGGCCCGATACGACGACCACTCAAAACAGCGGTAGTCCTTCGTTGGGTTGTGGTGCGTGATATTGGTCAGGACATAGCCTATCTCCCAGCGCAATTGGTCGTCTGTTGTAATCTCTTTTCGCCGGAACGGACGCTGAAATAAAGCGCCGGTATAGCCATGCCGGTTCTGAAGCACGCGGGCGAAGGAATTGAAGAAGTTGGAAAAGGTCTGCTCTATCTGTTTGGCAGGCACGTCGTCGTGGATGCGCAAGACGGAATGGAAATGATTGGGCAGCATCGTATAGGCCCAGGTGTCGGCAATAGGAAGCAGATACTTCTTCCACTTTTCCAGGAAAGACAGATAGTCTTCAGGCTGTTTAAAAACCTGCTGCCGGTGATTGCCGCGATTATAGACATGGTAAAACCGTCCTGCGTACAAGGGTATCGGGCGTGAAGACATGCCTGTAAAATAAAAATTTTTCCGGAAATTCCCCGACCTGACAGGTCAAGACCGTAGCGGAGCGAAGGTCGCAGATGCCTGTCAGGTCAGATGGGGGAGTGGATAGAAAATACAGTTTTTGGAGCCGCTGAAAAGCCGGCAAAACCCGACCTGTCAGGAATCTGCGGCCCTTTGGGCCTTGACCTGACAGGTCGGGTTTTTCTGGAAATAAAAAAAACAGCTATCTTGTTACTGCAAATTTAAACGCATCGACTATGCAATGGCCCAAACGCGAAGCGGCCTTCTGGGAAGAAATTCCAGTCTTCCGGCTCCTGCTGCCCTTCGTCGCCGGCATTGTCTGCTATGATGCTTTCCCGCAAAAGATTACGCCAACCGCTGCACTGATTACCGCCGCCGGACTCCTGACAACGCTTTTCGTTCTCAACCGTTTTCGGCGCTTCACCGGTGGCTACCTCGCCCTGCGCTTTTGCAATCTGATGCTTCTCCTGGGCGTTGTTGGCTATGGCCTTGCCGCTGCTCACGATGTGCGCAACCGCGCCGACTGGGTCGGAAACCTGCCGCCGGGGCAAGGTGCGCTGGTTTTGCGCATTGAAAAACCGCCGAAGGCAACCGCCAAAACCTGGCGCATCGAAACCGAGGCACTCGCAGCCTTCGATTCTCTTCATAAGCAGCCGGTTTCCGGAAAAATAATGCTCACGGTTTTTAAGAGCGACTCCGTTTGCCGATATGGACTGGGCGATACGGTGGTGATTCCCAACCGATTGGAAGCCCATTCCGGCCCTTCACATCCGTTTGGTTTTGATGCCCGACAGTTTTATAACCGGCAAAACAACTATCACCAACGGGCGCTTCCGGAAAATGAAGTGCTGATTCTGGCAAAACAAGTCCCGCAGGCGCAAAGCCTTGTGGCGCGCATGAACCGCTGGGCAATGGGCGCGCTCAATCGCCATGTAGCGGATGCCGATACCCGCGCTCTTTTGCAGGCTATGCTCCTGGGCAACGAAGCCGAATTCGACCCCGAAATCCGGCAGACCTATGCCGATACCGGCGTGATTCACGTGGTGGCTATCTCCGGCTCGCATCTGGCAACTTTGTTCCTTGCTTTCTTTTTCATTCCCTATTTGTTGCGCGGTGTCTGGGGGCGGCGGGTGCAATACAGCCTCGGCCTTGTAGCCATTTGGGCTTATGTCTTGCTGGCCGGCGCACCGCCTTCTGCCATTCGGGCGGCGGTGGTTTTTACCCTGCTGGCGGGCAGCATCCTGCTCGATGTGCATCACAATACGCTCAATACCCTGCTGATGGGCGTGCTGCTGATTTTATGCGTGCAGCCCATGTGGTTGTATGCCGTTGGCTTTCAGCTTTCGGTGCTGGCGGTGCTTTCGATTGTCTTGTTTTATCCGCCGCTGCGGCGAATTGTGGTAGTTCGCAATCCGGTGTTGCGCGTGTTGTGGAATGCGCTGGTCGTGAGTTTTTGTGCACAGATACTCGTGGCACCGCTCTCGGTGTATTACTTCCACAATTTTCCGGCGGCTTTCCTGATTGCCAACCTCGTCGCCTGGGTTTTGATAGGTATCATTGCCATGTTTGGCGGCATTGGCGTTCTGATTTTTTCGGCCCTGCCGCCGGTAGCGCAGGGCATTGCGGCGGCAACAGCGTTTTTTGTGCAGCTTTTCAACCGCTTCATTCGTGGGGTGCAGGGCTGGAATCCGGAATCTTTCCGACACCTGCAGCTCTCATTTATAGAAATGCTGCTGGTCTATCTGCTGATTGCGCTGGCGGCTATCTGGCTGATTCATCAAAACAAAAAAGCCTTTTTCGGGGCAGGACTTACACTGGCTGCGCTGCTGGGCATTTCTATCCAAAACCAATACACGGCCCTGCGGCAAGACCGGCTGGTGATATACAACAAAAGTGGTATACTGATAGCCGACCATATTCAGGGAAAAAATTTCTGCTCCTTGCTGGCCGACATTCCGGAAGATTCTTTTAAGATGGCCAAAATCACCCGGACTGGTTTCCGGGCCTGGCGAAAAACGAAGGCTTCAGATACCGCAGCCGTGCAGCATATTTCCGGAAAAACGGTACTCGTATATCGGGATTCGGCCAATCGTTTTGCGGCACCGATTGATTTTCCGATAGATATATTGTTCCTGGCGCGACCGCTTAAAGGACTTTCTCCCACACAATTGCAGGCGGCATTCCGGCCCCGGATGCTGGTCGTTGGCAGCCTCGACAAACGCTGGCGCGTGCTGGCCTGGAAGGACTCCTGCCGAGCAATCGGGCAGCCGTTTCATGCCACGCCGACGGATGGCGCTTTTGCACTGGAGTGAGGAATTTTCCGGAAAATCGGGTGCGCTTTCTGTACATCCTGCGTCCCGAAAGCAGCAAAAAATGCAACCCGATTCGTAGCCTGCTTTTATCCCTTTATCGCGCCCATAACCATTAGATTTTCCATAGTAGGCGATTCCACACCGCCTTCATTTTCGAGGGTGATGGCAAAAGCCTGCGCCGTGTTCATAGCAGAAAGCGGCTGAAGGGGTGCGTCATTATTGTACATTCCGGCACTCACAGGCTTGCCGTTTATCATGGCCCACAGTTGATATTGCATACCGGCGGGCGCTTTTGGCAGGTTGAGCGCGTCCAGATATACATTTTGGGTCTGCCGGTTCCACATCACCACGGCTGTTGCTTCCGGGTGCTTTTCTACGCCTTTGAGCATGACCAGTTCCATGCCCGGTTGTGCCAGGATATGTTCTTTTTTTTGATAGTAATCGAGGCGCAGTTGGTTGCCGGCGAGCGTCTTTTCTGCCTGATTAAGGGAAGCAACAAGGCGTTCCTGTTGCTGCCGCGTATAGAAATAGCCACCGGCGCTCAGCAGAAACAGCAGCGACGCAGCAAGGGCCACGACCTTCCAGCCGACGGATGAGGAAGGAGCCTTTTTTTCCGGAAATGCGGGTTGCGGCAACGGGATTTGTGCGGACCTTGCAGCGGTTTCTGCCGGCTTTTTTTCCGGAAAATGGAGGCGATTTTGGATGGCCGCCTTCAGGCCGGGCGGCGGCGGAGTGGCCTGCGCATCGGCGAGTGCTTCGAGGGTGCGCGATAGTTCCGCAAGGGCTTCCTGCACACGCATATTGTTTTTGGCCACACATTCCACGATGGCAGCCTCCTCCGCAGTGGTTTGTCCCAATGCGTAGGCTTCCAGAATACCGGACGATATATAAGCTTCGATATCCATGGCTACCTGTAGTCTTTTAGGAGTTTACGAAGGATAACAAATGCGGCGCGGAGTCTTGTTTTGACGGTTCCGAGCGGGATGCCGAGATGCCGGGAAATTTCATCTTGCGTATAGCCTTTAAAATAGGCAAGGTCTATGAGCTGTTTTTTATCCGTATCCAGTTGATCCAGCAGTTTGTTCAGCCCAATGTAATCTGTTGTGGGGAGGCCGCTTTGATTTCCGCTATTAGATACGGCGGCGGACAGGGGTTGGTTTTGCAGACTATTTCTATAATGTTTGGATTTCAGATAATCGAGGGCGGTATTGCGGGTTATCTGAATCATCCAGGTGTAGAGACGGCCCATAGCGGGGTCATAGCGGTCGAAATGGTTCCAGATTTTGACAAATACTTCCTGAAGCAAATCGTTTGCCGCTTCGGGCTGTCCGCTCATGTGGAGCAGCAGGCCGTAAAGCGCCGCAGCATAATGGTCGTAAAGGTAAGAAAAGCCGGCCTCGCTTCGCGACTGCAGGAGCGCAACGAGTTCCTCTTCGGTATAGGATGGCAACTGGAGGCTCAAGGTCGGTGTTTTCCGGAAAATTTTTTAAAGAGGGCGGGGCAGCGGAATCCTTCTTCCGACATTGGGGAACGAAGGGCTTGCCGGGCAACTTTCTGCCGGTAGAAGGGGCCAATCAAAAACTATTCCGCTTTTAGGAAAAAAGGCAAATTTCCTAAAAAAATTTTTCTCCTGCTCTAAAACCAACCGGATTGCTTCCTCGTATATAGAAGTACAGCAAGGCGCTTTAGATGCTTCTGAATCAAGTAGAAAAGGGAGTTGTTCGTGCAGGCAAAAAGCGCCGTTCTATTGCTTTCCCTTTTTTGCGGGAGGTGGTTTTTTTTTAAGGGTTGAAGCGGCATTCTGGGAGAGAGGATGCCGCTTCTTTTTTTGTTTAGCGGGCGCTTGCATTACCTTTCCGGGGCTCGTCTCCTGCCGACTGCTACAATAAACAGAACCCTGGTATTGGCAGGCAGCAACAGGACGGAGAAGGCGAAAAGCAATGGCGGGATATTTTTTTAGATACGCTTTTCCCGCCTTTCTGATTTTACCCCCTAAAAACGCCCCATGTCTCCCTACAACGCGCCCCTCAACGTCGAAGGCATCATCGAAAAATTCCGCAATGCGCTGGTGCAGATTGCCACCGATAGCAGCACCGGAACCGGCTTTTACCTGCCCGACTACGACCTGATTGTTACCAACAACCATGTGGTAAAAGACGTGGAACGGGTTACTATCAAAGGGCTGAAATTCCCCAAGCAAATCAGCCGTGTTTTTTTCACCGATGAGCGGCGCGACCTTGCCTTTCTCTCCCCGCCTGCCCAGAAAGATATTCCTTTCCCCGACATCACCCTCGGGACTTTTACGCCCCCGCAGGACGGCGACCGCGTGCTGGCCATTGGCCACCCTTTTGGCCTCAACTACTCGGCTACGCAGGGCGTAGTCTCCCGCGCTGCCCGCGTGCAAAACGGCCTCAACTACCTTCAGGTGGACGCGGCCATCAACCCCGGAAACTCCGGTGGGCCGCTCGTCAATGCCGATGGCGATGTCATTGGGGTCAATACGTTTATCATTCGCGGCGGCGACAACCTGGGATTCGCCCTCTCGGCCCGCTATCTGCAACAGGATTTGGAACTGTATCGGCCCCACTATGGCAAGCGTGCGCTGGCCTGTCCTTCCTGCGGCAGCATCGTTACTGCCGATACGCTTGAAAACAAAACCTACTGCCCGGTCTGCGGAACCCGTATTGTTTTTCCGGATGCCGATGCCGACGCAGTGCCCAGCTACGGCACGGCCCTGAAGATAGAAGAGGCCCTCGCGGCGCTGGGTTATACACCCGAGCTGGTGCGCAGCGGAACCAACCAGTGGGAAATCCATGATGGCGGCGTGCGGATGCGCCTGCGCTACAATCCGGACGATGGCTTTATCTCCTCCGACACCTATCTGTGTCGCCTGCCACAGACGAACATAAACGCACTGTATCAATATCTGCTTAACGCCAACTTTACCTGTCGCGGGGTCATCTTTTCTCTCAAAGGCGAGTTTATCCTGCTCAGCACCACCCTGCTCGATCCCGGCCTCACCGCAGAACGCGCACGCGATATCTTTAAAGCCTGGCTCGACAAAGCGGCGGAATATCACAAGGTGCTGATGAAACAATACAACGCGCAGCCCATCCTCCTGGAAGAATAACCCGCTTGGGTGCGGTCAAAATACTTTCTGTTTAGCTGGCTGATATTCAATACATTGCGCCAGATTTGTTTTTTCTTTTTCTAAAAAAACTCCTTTTTACCAATGAGCATGAGCGAAAAGCTGCGGGAGATGCTGGGTGCCAGAACGGCGCAGCAGCAGGAAGTTTCCCGGAATTTCCTGGAGGAAAACGCCCAACGCGAAGGCATAACCGTATTGCCCTCCGGACTGCAATATGAAATCCTGCAACAGGGCAATGGCGGTGCGCATCCCGGCCCAACAACGATGGTAACCGTGCATTACGAAGGTCGCCTGGCCGATGGCTCGGTCTTCGATTCTTCCTACAAACGCGGACAGCCGGCAACTTTCGGCGTGCATCAGGTCATCAAAGGCTGGACGGAAGCCATGCAGCTCATGTGTGTTGGCGACAAATGGCGACTTTATATCCCCGCCGAACTCGGCTATGGCGCACGCGGTGCCGGCGGCGCGATTCCGCCTCATGCTGCGCTGGTCTTCGATGTAGAATTGCTGAGCTTCCAGTGAACAGAGAAGATTTTCCTTCCTGATTTCCGGAAAATAAAGTTTCTTACGGTGCGCCTCCCGGCGTGCCGTTTTTATTTCAGGCGCCGCTGCCGCAGGTATTGCTTTTCTTTCACGTCGGGCGTGTGCAGGAGCAGGCCACAATCAAAGCAATCAATGGCGAGGGTGATGCGAGCGTCGGCGCAGGCGGCGAGCCAGGCGGCGCGGTTTCCGGAAATATTCGTAACCCAGAGTGCAAATGGCCCTGTTTCCGGAAAATGTGCGCTGATTTCCGGAAAAGGAACGACCGCGATGCTTTTAAAAAAACAATCCGGAAGCAGGGTTTTCAGGCGCATTTCCAGCGGTGCGCTGCCGGGCTTCATAAACACCTCTGTTGCCAGCCGGTAGGCGAGGGGCGAATGCACCCCGTGGATGCCCTTTGCTTTCCGGAAAAACAGATAACGCTGCCACCACAAGGGATGGCGCAGGCGCGATTGCTCGAGCGCCAAAGCCCGCAAAGAAGTGTCGGCTACCGTTCCCATTGTTCAAAAGTAAACGGGAAGGCGTGCCGTTCGTCGGCGAGATGGCGTTCTGCCCACACCTTGCGCCACTGGGTGAAGTCTATTTCTGGGAAAAAAGTATCCGCGTTAGGCACACGGGTGTGCAGTTGCGTCAGATACAATCGGCGGGCCTGTGGCAATAATTCTTTAAAAAGAACGCCCCCGCCAATGACAAAGCCTTCATCGGTGTCATAGCTTCGGAGGGCTTCCATGGCTTTTTCGGGCGAGGTGAAATGCCGTACATTTTCCGGAAGATTTTCGATTGGGCGCGAAGACACCACCAGATGCGGACGACCCGGCAGCACGCCGCGCAGCGATTCCCAGGTTTTGCGGCC
>DDEO01000169.1:23934-30642 GCA_002336725.1 Bacteroidetes bacterium UBA1952
TGATGAAGGTTGATAGTTGTTGATGTTGGTTGATTGTCGTTGATATAGGTTGATGCGGGTTGATATGGGTTGATAATCGTTGATAAAAAAACGGGTCTCTGCGCCTCATGCGTCTCTGCGAGAAAAAATGTGTTGTTGATAAATAAGCGGGTCTTCCCGGGAAAGACTCGCAGAGGGAATCGGGAATTTTTCGGGCATTGACTCCTAACTCCTAACCCCTAACTTCTAACTCCTAACCCCTAAACCGCTACCGGTGCTTTGATGGCCGGGTGGCTTTGATAATTTTCCAGCGTAAAATCTTCGTAGCGAAAATCGAACAGGTCTTTCACGTCCGGGTTGAGGCGCATCGTGGGCAGGGGATAGGGTTCGCGGCTAAGCTGCAGGCGGGCCTGCTCAAAATGGTTGTTATAGAGATGCACATCGCCAAAAGTGTGAATGAAATCACCGGCTTCGAGGCCGCAGACCTGCGCCATCATCATCGTCAGCAACGCGTAGGACGCAATATTGAAAGGCACGCCCAGAAACACATCGGCGCTGCGCTGATAAAGCTGGCAACTGAGCTTCCCATCCGACACGTAAAACTGAAACAGCGCATGGCAGGGCATCAGCGCCATCTTGCCCAGGTCGCCCACATTCCAGGCGCTCACAATCATACGGCGGCTGTCGGGGTTGGTTTTTATCTGATGCAGCACGTCCTTTATCTGATCGTGCGTCGTGCCGTCGATGCCGGTCCAGGAGCGCCACTGATGGCCGTAAACGGGGCCGAGGTCGCCGTTTTTATCGGCCCATTCGTCCCAGATGCTTACGCCGTGTTCTTTGAGCCAGGCAATATTGGTATCTCCGCGCAGAAACCAGAGCAGCTCGTAAATGATGCTTTTGAGATGCACTTTTTTGGTGGTTACGAGCGGAAATCCCTTGGAGAGATCAAAGCGGATCTGGCGGCCAAAAAGCGAGCGCGTGCCGGTTCCGGTGCGGTCGCTTTTATCGGTTCCGTTGTCGAGGATGTCTTGCAGCAGGGAAAGATATTGGTGCATGATTGCTGCAAAAGTAAAGGCTACAACACCCCTATGAGTTTCCCCCCGGGGCTATTCACATTGAACTCTTGCAAGGTTCCGGGAAACGTGAATTTCCGGAAACTTCAGACCGCTTCGTATTTTGCAGGGCATCGGCTCCAACATTTTCCGACATTTTCCAACGCCGAAACAGCTCCAACATTATCCAACGTGCCAAGTACTCCAACCCCGCACGTGCGGGGGCTAAATCCCTTTCCCATGCCCGTTATCCTTCCCGTAAAAGGCGTTTCGCCCCGCATTCCCGACTCCTGTTTTATCGCGCCCAACGCCACGATTGTGGGCGACGTAACGGCGGGTGAAGAATGTTCGTTCTGGTTCAATGCCGTGGTGCGCGGCGATGTCAATAAAATTACGCTCGGCAAGCGCGTGAATGTGCAGGACGGCGCGTGCATCCACTGCACGTATCAAAAAACCGAAACCCTCATCGGCAACGATGTATCTATTGGCCACAATGCCATCGTGCATGGCTGTGTAGTAGAAGACAAAGTGCTGATTGGCATGGGCGCGATTGTGATGGACAATGCCCATATCGGCACCGGATCGGTGATTGCCGCCGGCGCGGTGATTCTGGAAGGAACCATCGTGCCGCCGGGGACGGTTTGGGCGGGCGTGCCGGCCCGGAAAGTGAAGGAAACCTCTGCCGAACTGATGGCGGGCGAGGTGGAGCGCATTGCGAAGAATTATCTTTTTTACAGCTCCTGGTTTAAGGATATTCCTGCCGCCGCCGCCGGGGAGATTGCTGCACCGTAAGTAGGGGCAGCGCAGGGTGTTTGCGTTTTGCTACTGCTGCAACTAACTTGCGCCCCAAATCTTTCTTTCACACCTTTCTCTTTTATGAAGAAACTCCTTCTCTCTCTGGCTGCGCTTACCGCTTTCGGCGCTGCCCATGCCCAAAAAACGGGCGATGTATTCGTCAACGGCAGCATCGGCTACCAACACTCCAACTCGGAGTGGAACGCCGGTAACAAGGCGATGAACGGCCCCGTTACAAACCACTTCTTCATCATGCCCAGCGTTGGCTATCAGTTCAACAACAACTGGGGTGCTGGTATCACGATGAAGTATGAATATAACCACGCCAAATTTGCTCCCGGTGGCCTCGCACTCGACACCACTAACAGAACCAACACCTTTGGCGTTGGCCCGTTCCTGCGCTACACGAAGCAGCTTTCCCCACTGTTCTTCGTAAACGGTCAGCTTAATGCGCTGTATGTTACCGGTAAGGCAACGCTGGAGACTGCCGGCACCACCACTACTACGGGCCGCCGTAACGGTGTGGACGTGAACGTGATGCCTTCTATCGGCATTAACGTAACCCGCTGCCTGGCCCTGACTGGCTCCATGGGCCGCCTCGGCTACGCAACGGTAAAGGATGAAAATCCGTCTAACTCCAGCATCTACACCCGCGAGAATGCGTTTGATGTTACTTTTGGCCGCGAGTTTGCTCTGGGGCTTCAGTGGAACTTCGGTGCTGGTCGCACACATCGCCACCGCGCCGAGCCGATGAGCGAAACACGCCGTATGGACCGCTACCGCGACAACGACGGCGATAACGAAACGCCTGCCGACGAAGCACCGCGCCGCCGTCGCCGCAGCCGCGACTAAGTTTTTTTCCGGAAATCTCTTTCCTTCAAAACTGCCCCTTGCCCGCCCGGCATCGGGCAGTTTTTTTTATTGATGGGAAATTTCCGGAAATGCCGTTCCAAAACCGAACTTTCCGGCCTCCTGCGGCCGCCTTATTTTTGTTGCTTATCCCGCCCCGCTATGCGCGTATCCACCCTCCGTTATTCTGTTTGCCTCGCCCTGTTCGTGGGCAGCCTGCCGGGCGCATCTTTTGCGCAGCAAAAAAAGATGCCCACACCGACAGTCATCCAAAAGGAAGCACAAGACTTTCTGGACCGCTATACCGGGGAATATGTGCAGCTTTATACCCGCTCCTCAGAAGCACAATGGCGGTCTCAAACCATTATCCGGGAAGGCGACACCACAACTGCCGCTGCCGCCAAAGCCGCCGACGAAGCCATGGCTGCCTTTACCGGCAGCACGGCTAATATCAACGCCGCGCGGAAATATCTGGCGCAGGCCAAAGCCCTGACACCGCTCCAGAAAAAACAACTGGAAGTCATTCTCTATGCCGCTGCCAACAACCCGCAAACCATTGCGCCGCTGGTTAAAAAACGCATCGCCGCCGAGACCGATCAAACACAACAGCTTTATGGCTATCAGTTTATGCTGGATGGCAAGAAAACCACGCCCAATGAACTGGACGACATCCTCCGGAGCGAAACGAACCTCGCCAAAAGGCTGGCGGCCTGGGAAGCCAGCAAGGCCATTGGCCCAACCCTGAAACCGGGATTGCTGCGCCTGCGCGAATTGCGCAACGAGACGGTGCAGGCCCTGGGCTATCCCGATTATTTTACGTATCAGGTGGGCGATTACGGACTGAAAAACGCCGAAATGATGCAACTGATGCAGGGCCTGCTGCGCGACCTGTGGCCGCTCTACCGCGAGTTGCACACCTGGATGCGCTACGAAGCGGCCAAGAAATATGGCGCGACGCAGGTTCCGGAAATGCTGCCCGCCCACTGGCTGCCCAACCGCTGGGGACAGGACTGGTCGGCATTCGTAAACGTTTCCGGTATTAATCTCGACTCGGTACTGCGTACCAAATCGCCGCAGTGGATTGTAGAGAACGCCGAAGGGCTTTATACCTCCATTGGCTTCCAGCCGCTGCCGAAAAGCTTTTATCAGAAAAGCTCGCTCTATCCCTATCCGGCAGACAGCAATGTGAAGAAAAATACCCACGCCTCGGCCTGGCACATGGACCTGAACAAGGACGTGCGCTCGCTGATGAGCGTGGAACCCAACAGCGAATGGTGGGAGACGACCAACCACGAACTGGGCCATATTTACTACTATCTTTCCTATTCAAATCCCAACGTGCCGCCGCTGCTTCGGCAGGGTGCCAACCGCGCCTATCATGAGGCTATTGGCACCATGATGGGCCTTGCCGCCATGCAAAAGCCCTATCTGGTGGGAAGGGGTTTAATTCCGGAAAACACGCAGACCGACGATGTGCAGATGTTGCTCAAAGAAGCACTCAACTCGGTGGTCTTCATCTATTTCTCTGCCGGCACAATGAGCCATTTTGAAAAAGAAATGTACACCGATAAGCTGGCGGCCAACCGCTTCAACAGCGAATGGTGGGCGCTGGCCCGCAAGTATCAGGGCATTGTGCCGCCTGCGCCGCGCGGCGAAGCATACTGCGACGCGGCCACCAAAACCCATATCAACGACGACCCGGCGCAATACTACGATTACGCGCTTTCCTATGCGCTGCTTTATCAACTGCACAACCACATTGCCAAAAACATTCTGAAACAAGACCCGCGCGCCACCAACTACTGGGGCCGCAAAGACGTGGGCGATTTCATCAAAGGCATTCTGGTACAGGGCGCAGCCAAAGACTGGCGGCAGGTGTTGAAAGAAACCACCGGCGACGAGCTGAATGCCCGCGCCATGCTCGACTACTTTTCGCCGTTGATGGACTGGCTGAAGGCGCAGAACAAAGGCCGTGTTTATACGCTGCCGGCTGCTCTCTGATGCCGCTTTGCGTTTTTGGGGCTTCGCTGGCGGCGCAGGGTATAAAAAATGTACGCCTTTCGTAGTACATTCAGCCCCCGAAAGTTCTTTTTACCCAAAATCCGGAAAACCATTGCATTCTGGTATTATTTTGGGGCCTCCGAGGCTTCTTCTTCTTTAAAAAAATTCAGTTCTCTATGAACGAGCAAAAGCAAATATTTCCGGAAAATGCACCGACGGAAAAGGCGGTCTCCGCCCATAGCCGGCGGCAGTTTCTGGGTATTGCCGGTGTGCTGGCCGGCGCAGGGCTGATAGGCCTTTCTTCCTGCAAAAAAGACGACAACAAGGAAAGCTACGACAGCGGTGTGGGTCTGGGCAGCGGCGATGCCGGCGTGGTGAATTACCTCTATGCGCTCAAACAGATAACCACGGCCTTTTACCGGCAGGTAACTGCAAGCTCGACAAGCGCCTTCCCCGACCCCAAAGAGATGGCGCGGCTTCAGGAAATTCTGGCGCACGAAACCGCCCACTCCCGCTTTCTGCAGGAATGGATGACACAGCTGGGCATAGCACCCATTCAGGCGCTCACGGCCAACTTCTCTACGGTTAATTTCAGCGACCGGATAAATGTGCTTCAGGTAGCGCAAACCCTCGAAGACCTGAGTGTGGCCGCCTGCAACGGCGCGGGCAAGCTGCTGAAAAGCGCCAAATATCTGTTGATGGCCGGTAAGATGGGCAGCGTGGATGCGCGGCACGCCGCTTTCGTTCACGACCTGCAATCGAATGGCTCGTTTGCCGACCTGGTGGCGCTCGCCGGCCTGGGTGCCGATGATGTCAACGGCCTTGATGGGGCGCTCTCGCCCGCGCAGGTCATCAGCCAACTGGGCAAATACAGCCGTCAGCGCCTCGACGCCTCCAAACTCCCTACCTACTAAAACCGTCGCTTCGTCGTTATGAACCTACAGAATATCTTCAACCATATCGAGTCGGAAGATCCGGAATTTTATGAGCGCACCTCGCCACGCCGGGCCGCGCTGCGTACTTTTATGAAAGGCGCTGCCCTGACGGCGGTTCCTTTTGCCCTCGGTGGGCTGTTTAAAAAAGCCTACGGACAGACGGCAAACAGCGTTACCGATATTCTCAATTTTGCGCTTGCCCTCGAATATCTGGAAGCCGAATTCTATGCCCGTGCGCTCGCCAACGCCCCGGCACTGGGCCTCACCGGCACGGCGCTGGCAGCCTTCCAGACCATCGGGCGGCACGAAACGGCCCACGTGGCGTTTCTTAAAACAACCATTACAAATGCCGGCGGCATACCCATTGCCAAGCCGTCTTTCGACTTCACCGGCGGCGTAGGCACGCCCGCAGGAGCGGGAATGGGGCCGTTCCAAACAGTGTTCTCTAATTATGGCGTTTTTCTGGCCGTCGCGCAGCTCTTTGAAGATACCGGCGTGCGGGCTTACAAAGGACAGGTGTCGCAACTGACGGACGATAGCTATAATAATATCCTGCAGGCGGCCCTGCAAATCCATTCGGTGGAAGCACGCCACGCAGCACACGTTCGCCTGATGCGCGCCAACCGCAACAGTGCCACTAACAGCGACACCATTCGCCCGTGGGTTACGCAGGATCAAACCACCATTATGCTCGGCGATCCGGTGCCGCCGGATATGGTTCAGCAAGTCTATGACGGCGAACAACTGACTTTCCAGGAAGGCATTGATATTGCTGCTTTTGTAAACGCCGACCGCGCTACGGAAGCCTTTGACGAGCCGCTTAGCATGAATGACGTACTCGCTATTGTCGCGCCCTTCCTCCTGCCGTAGAAGAAAAATACCGTATCTGCTCCGGCATTTCCGGAAAATGCCGGAGCAGGCACAAAAAAAGCCCCGAATTTCGATTCGGGGCTTTTTTGTTTTTAGGTGAATTTATACCATTTTCAATTTGGTAGCCCTAAATGGCGCTGACCCACATAATGGAGATGGCGGGTCAAGCCCGCCATGACGGATAACGTACGAAGGAAATTAAAGGAGCATATACCGCCAGCTATTTT
>DDEO01000166.1:0-4513 GCA_002336725.1 Bacteroidetes bacterium UBA1952
TCATCTTCATGCCTTCAAAATATTTCAGTTTAGGCAGAGGTGTAACCGCTTTCCGGTCGCCCGTCCCCAGGAAAACCGAAGCCGAACCCGAACGGTCTTCGGGTGTGGCCCGCAATTCATAAGACCCGTTTTCAGGGATGGTAAGTACAATATCATAGGTTTCCGAAACGCCGATTAAAAGCCGGTCCACCGTTACAGGTTCCACATCCAGCCCATCGCTCGCCACCACCGTTATTTTGCCGCCGGCATAGGTAATCCAGAAATAATCGGAACTGCCTTCATTGGTAATGCGCACCCGCACTTTCTCGCCCGCTTTGTATTCCGGAAGCTGACTTTCTTTTTGACCATTGACCAGAAAGGCATCGTAATAAATATCGCTCACATCCATCGCCGTCATGCGCTTCCATTCGTTGGTAACTTTGGTTGTAAAATATCCTTTCTTTATGGCTTCCCAATAGTTTTGCGTAGAGCCTTTTTTGATTGCGAAATAATCCGACTCTTTGCGCAGCATTCTTAAAACATTATGCGGATTCAGATTCGTCCACTCGCTGATTTCCATTTGAGCGGTGGGCAGGTCGTCAATTCCTTTCCGGAACGTAGGGTCGTCTTTTCTTTTGTGCATGATAAACATACCATACATCCCTATTTGCTCCTGCAACCCAAAATGACTGTGGTAATGGTGCGTCCCGTTTTGAGTGATGGGAAAACGGTAGGTATAACTGCTTCCGGGCGCGATAGGTTCCTGCGTGAGGTAGGCAACGCCATCCATTTCATTGGGCAGATGAACGCCGTGCCAGTGTAGTGCCGTGTTTTCCTTCAGCCGGTTGTGAACCACGATTTCAGCGGTATCGCCCTGCGTAAACTCCAGCGTAGGCATGGGAATCTGACCGTTGGCAGCAATGGCGTGTTTTTGCTTACCGCCATAATTTACAAGGGTATCGGTAATATACAAATCATAATGCACCACTTTTTGAGCAACGCTTATCTGAGCGATATAGAGCGCCAGAAAAGTGAGTGGCAGTATTTTTTGTAGGATATTTTTAGAAATTCTCATATGAGAGTTTGTTTTTTTAAAAGACAAAACGACGGTAGTGCTTTTATAAAAACAATGCCTAGAGAAGAAAACGCAATTAACACTTGCCCTAACGCACGACAAAACGACGGTAGTGCTTTTATAAAAACAATGCCTCTCGGAGATGAGTTTAGGTGTATTTTATCTTTGCCAAATAGCTGTATCGTAGAAATTAAAACGGCATCCTGCCTGCATAAAGGTCTTAAGTACCAGCGTTTTACCTTCCCTAACAAGACCTTTTTCCGGAAATCGGAAAATATAGAAAAAGAAATAGCCAGGCTCTTTGCAGGCTTTCTTTTTTCGTTCAGAATCCGGATTTATTGAGTCATTAAATAATCGGCAACAGCCTGATACGCCGGTAAGGAGTAGGCGTCATTGGCGCTATTGGCAGCAACCGGGTGGGAAGCCAGGCGCACAATAACCATTTCGGCCTTAGGGTCAATATAAACAGTCTGACCGTGTACGCCTCGCGCAGCAAAAGCGCCATCGGCATTTTCCGTCATCCACCACATATCGCGGTACGACCAGCCTTTCAGCTCCGGGTGGCCCGATTTCGCAAAAGCTGCTTTACTGCCGCCTTTTTGTATGTCGGCAACGGCTTCCATGGGAAAAATCTGCTTTCCCTGCCACTT
This sequence comes from Bacteroidetes bacterium UBA1952, assembly GCA_002336725.1. GTDB lineage: Bacteria > Bacteroidota > Bacteroidia > Chitinophagales > Chitinophagaceae > UBA1952. The sequence goes on from DDEO01000166.1 coordinate 1,705, forward strand.
TCCCTTGTTGAGGATAAGCTGACCAAAACGGGCCAAATCGCGAAGACCTGCGCTGAGGCCGCCACCGGCAAAAGGCGTACCGAGCGCATCCACCTGATAATACGCGGCCTGTTCCATTCCTATCTTGCTCCAAATGCGTTCCGACAGCAATTGCGCGACCGATTTACCGGTAACTTTTGAAATAATCCAGCCCAGCGCATCGGCATTTACGGTTTTATAGCCAAAAGCTTCTCCGTGCTGCCCTTGTTTTTTTACGGTTTCTAAATAGGCATAATAACCCACCGGGCCTTTGTAATCTTTTGGTTTTGGAAACGGATTGCCGGCAGCCGAAAAATCCCAGAGTTCGGCGTGCGGGTCTTCATAATCCTCACTGTATTTCAGGGCAGTAGTCATGTCCATCACCTGCCGGACGGTGGCATCTCCAAAAGCCGATTTTTTGAGCTCCGGCACGTAAGACGAAACCAGTTTTTCGGGGTTCAGTTTTCCTTCGGCAACCAGAATTGCGGCAAGCGTTCCGGTAAAGGATTTGGTGAGCGACATAACGGCGTGTACGTTCTGCTCTGTCAAAGCACCAAAATAGCGCTCATAAATCACCCTTCCCCGGTGCAGGATAAGCATCCCATCGGTGTAATTCTTTCCCAAAGACGCTTCCCAGGTCATAGGCACTTTTTCGCCCCAGGGCAAAAAATGAAGCGAATCTATATTTTTATCCAGTTGATATACAAAATCATCCGGTGCTTTCGGGCTTCGGGGAACATTTATCGTGGGCAGAAATTCGCGCATATGCACCACACTGTAGCGCAATCCCGGAAATTTAAAAAACGACCCGTCGGCTACGCTCAATACCTTGTCTTTGGGCGGCGGAAAACCCTGCATCCAGCCCATTTTCACCGGGTCGCTGTCCTTCGCAGATAAAAAATCCTTTTGCTGCGCCTGTGCGGAAACCGTTGCGAATGCCATAAATAATAGAAATGCCTGTTTCATGGGCTGTGTTTGGTGGCGAAATAATACGCTACAATGGGTTTTCTAAAAAAAAATTAATCCAGCGTTTGCACGCCGCCGCCATTTACAAAAATTACCTGCCCGCTCACCCAATTGGAAATGGGCGCAGCGAAATAAAGGACGGCTCCGGCGATATCCTCAGGTTCGCCCAGTCGTTTGATGGGGGTGTGGGCCAACATTTTTTCCTGAATTTCCGGCGTTAAAACGGAATCGAGCGCCGCCGTGCGGGTAGCGCCGGGACCTATGGCGTTGATGCGAATACCATCCGGACCGAAATCGTAGGCCAGATTAGCGGTCATGTGATTGATGGCAGCTTTGGAAGAAGCGTATGCGCTGATAGCCGGGCTTTTGTTAATGCTCGCCATAGACGACATATTGATAATGCTGCCATAGCCGGATGCCTTCATGTGCGGCGCTACCAACTGACACAAACGCCACATACTGAACACATTCATTTGGAAAACCCGCTCAAAATCTTCCAGCGAAATCTGCGAGGGTGCTTCTTTGCCGGCTTTGCCGCCGCCTACATTATTTACCAGGATGTTTATTTGTCCGTAAGCTTCCAGGGTTTTATCCACCAGATTCACCAGAGCTTCCTCCTTCGTAACATCACACTCGATGGCCGTGGCATGGCCCCCGTCCTGCTGAATTTCCTCGGCCACAGCGGCAGCGGCTTCCAGGTTGTAATCCGACACGACCACCCGCGCGCCAAAGGCAGCCAGAAGTTTAGAGGTGGCTTTTCCGATTCCGTTGCCGCCACCGGTAACGATAGCTGTTTTTCCGGAAAGGTCAAATAAATGCGAAGTATTCATAAAGCTATTGGTTGAATGTTAAAAAGGAAAAGGCTGTCTGAAAAGGGACATTTTCCGGAAATATTCGCAACCCAATCATACACAAGTCCTTCATTTTCTATTGAATGGACAAAGATGTTTGGGAGCTTACTCCAAAAACGCCGACTTTTTAGACAGCCTCGCTTATTCGGCAGGGACGTGCTGCTATTATTGGGCCTTCATGACCGTAAACATAGCGAGCGGCGCCCGCCTTCCTACGTTCAGCGACAGCGTATCGTTGTAAACCGTGTAATTGTCTGCCTGCTTAAATACTTCCATAAACGCGCCTTCATTCACCTTTACATCCGGGCAGGCCATCATAGTGGCTCCCACTTGCGAAAAGCGGATTCTTTGACCTTCTTCCAGCGCGTAGCTTCCGCTAAAGGTATTGCATCCTGCAAAGCCGGTAACCGTTTTGTCCTGCGGGTTCAGCATAAAAAACGCTTCCCGCTCTTGGTTTTTGGCCATTGTAACGGTCTTACCTTCAAGCGTTATCAGTTTCCAGTTCTTGCCGGTGATGGCGTTCGGGTCGTTTTCGGTAACCGGAGCAGGCGTACTCACGGTTGTGGTGGTGGTAGTCATGGTGTCAGTTTCCGTAACTGTTTCACCGGATTTATTATCGGATGCGCAGCTTGCGAAAAGGAACAGCGCCGCAGCGGGGATGATGAGCAGTTTTTTCATCGTCGTTTTTGGGGAGAATTTAATTTTGTTTTATTGGAATGTGCAAAGGTAGCCGCCTAAGCGTGTTTTCCGGAAATGCTTATCTTAAATCTTAACAGGCTGCGAGTCGATTTCCGGAAAATCTGCTGCCTTGATACGCCAGAATTAGACATGGATGCCAGTGGTGCGTCAAGGTGAAATCGTCGATTAGATCTCTTGCGAAAGTCTATTTATTCCCTTCCGGGTAATACTTCCACCGTTGCTATGGTTGTCATAGATGCAAATACATAATTGTAAGCTGCTCCATAATCTCCACA
>DDEO01000166.1:4651-26476 GCA_002336725.1 Bacteroidetes bacterium UBA1952
CATGAAACTACTTTCGCAAGAAGTATATTCTATAAACCTCCTCAGTTTCGGAGCGGAGCCGTGGGGAAGGCTCAGACCGACACTATAGAATTGACTTTACATTATTCTTTTTTTTGTGGCGCTACATCCTCATAAGTTGCCGGCGCTTGCTTTATCCTGATGGCATCATCGTACACCACAATAGGCCTTGTTACAGCAGTATCGGCCTCAAACTCGGCTTTTTTAAATAATTTCCATTCAGGGTGATAAATACCCATTTTAAAATAAGGAGCAACTTTGTTTACATAACAAGTAGGGCCTTTATAAGCTACAATTTTATCGCCATTTTTCCATATTTCTAAAAATCCTTCGTTGGTATATGTCCATTTTACATGAACTACAAAATCCGTCCATTTTGCTAAGTCAATAGCGCCTCCCTTAAATTGCTGCCTGCCTTTTCCCGCACCGCTAAAACTCGGTCCATCGGTATTGTAATGGAGTTTTACGACCCATTTTTTGCCTTGTACACTTATGGAAACCGGTGGTTGTCCTGTTCCATCTCCCTGACTTCGTTCCACGTTCATTCGGGCATGCCATTGCGCAAGAATATTTCCCTGTTCATCAAACTGCCAGTCTTCGGGGATATAAATGCTGAAACCATACCAATATTCGGAATGCATGGGCACCGAGCCAAGTGCAATCTCCGAGCGGAACTGACCTAATTGGTGGGGCACCGTCATTTTTAAAGAATAATTCCCTTCTCTTGAGACTGTTTTTGAAAACTGTATGGGCGACTGTGGCGTTTTTGTCATTTGCAATACAGTCATATTTCTCCGTTGGTCTGTATTGTCATTAATGGCATTTTTCCATAGCGGGTTAATCTCATTTTCAAAACCTTCTTCGATTTCCATTCCGGGATATTTTGATTTGTTAAAACATTTGCCTTGCGCAAAAGCGATTGTTTGCAAAAACAAAAGACAGATAAAAAGTGAAAGCCTCTTCATGGGTAGTTGCAAATTGGAGAGAATGCTATAAGTCCCTTTGTTAAAATGCAAGCACTTGGTGTGCCATATATTGCCCGAATTTTTTCCTTACATCGGACCACTATATTTAGACAAGATTACAGCATCATGATATACAATAACCGGAGCGCCCCCCGTAGGGTAGTTCAATCCATGTTTAGGATTCCATTCTGGTTTGTAAATGCCTATTTTAAAGTAGGGGGGGAAATTTTGACTGTAGTTGTTGACTCCCGAATAGTTCTTTAAAAGCTGCCCGTTGTTATATATAGCCACTGTCCCCGTCTGTGTTGCTGTTGACCAGGCAATACGTACATCAAACTGATTCCATACACCCGTTTGTAGTTGTGCCAGGTTAAAAACCTGTTTTGTTGTGGTAGTAGGGTTTTGCAAGGTATTGATATTAAGTACCCAGTTATTGCCCTTTACCGCCAGTGAAACGGGAGGATTTGTATCACTTCCGTTTATGAGTTTGTAGCCGTGCCATTGTGCTACAATAGTCCCCAGAGTATCCTGTACCCAATTAGTAGGTATATAGACCGCAAACCGATAACGATATGTTCCGTAAGGCAAAGAGTCTGTTGCAAGTTCAGCTCTGTAGGATACGCCATCGTTAGGAACTGTAAATTTTACTGCGTATGGACTATTAAGTGCAGGCTGATTTACAAAAGTAATACTGCCATTACCATCAATATTCTGCCGTGGCCACTTGTTGGCGTTTCCACTTGAAAAGTCGTCACTAAACAACACACTATCAGTTGTAGCTGATGGTGGTGGTGGTGGTGTAATGGTCGTGCCGTCTTTTTTACAACTTCCAATTATCATTGAGGATGAAGCCGTCAATAACAGAAAGATACTTTTTATACTTACGCTTGATTTCATGTTTTGTGGGATTATTCATAGGTAGATTGTAAATAAAATAAAGGGTTTAACGTGAGTCTCATTCAGGTTAAACGCAATAAAATAGCAATAATGCATAAGTGATAGATTATCAATGCAAATATTTTTGGGCTAAATTGCTAAGGAAATCTACATAAAGTATAATGTGCTGAAAGTAAGCTATTTATCATATTTACTTTATTGCGTCTGGCCTGAACGAGACTCACGTTAGATTTAAGGATGATTCTCCAACACTAAGCCTTAAGCGTGTCTAAAACCAACCGTTTTCAATTGATTTAGACACCAGTTCTACCATATTTCCCGCACCACACTTTTGAAACATACTCGTTCTATGGTGCTTGATAGTGTTTTCGCTGATTCCTAAACTGCCGGCGATCATCTTGATGCTTTTCCCTTCTGCCATAAGCTTCAATACCCGGTGTTCGGCAGGGCTGAATGGAGAGGGTTCTCGGGTATAAATAACACCTGGCACCAGGGAAATCTGCTTCATGTCGCTCAGGTCAGAGCTGTCTAAAAGATAAAAGCGGATTTTGGCAATCGGATCCAGATAAGATATATCAGTTATGAGATCAAATTGATAGACTCCGTTGCCATTTTTATCGAAAAATACGGTGCTGCTTTGCTGCAAGGCATGGAAGGTGGTTCTGTTTTTACGAATAAACTCATAGGTATGTGCCGATTTGATAAAATGCCGGTGAGCAGCCGGGCGACTATAGAAATATTGCCAAAACAGATTGGCGGATTCCAAAGTTTGCAAAAGATGTTCGGGGGTGGTGAACCGCGCCGCTTTGATAAAAGATTGATGCTGTAATTCCTCTTGACTGTAACCGGTAATTTGTTCCAACGCACCGCCAACGCGCAGCCAGCGTCCGGTTTTCATATCGGATAGAAACCAACAATAAGGCCCCACCGCATATACTTTATCAATCACGTCGGTGATGGGAAACTGGCTCAGATAGCTTTCAAGTGCTACATCTCTTGACAAGCCTTCGTAATAAACCTTGAGTTCCCGGAATGCCTGTTTCAACTTATTAGCGAGGTTATCCATTGGCATAAAGAAAAGTCTCTTGTTTAGGAAGTGTATTATAGCACAAAAGTGCTATTGCGTTTAACAAATATCCAAAACAATTTTACAGAAACTTTTCTTTATGATCCGAAATATTATCGCATTGGGCGGCATGGCCTGCCTATTCTGCGCTTCGCAACCGCTCTGGGCACAGCAAAAGGCCACTTTTGCCAATGATATTGTGGTAAGCCCAACCACAGGCCGATTTTACAAAAACAACCGGGTAGCCACAAGCTATAACGGCGTAACGTATGTAGGAAGGCTATGGGCCACCACACAAAAAGGACCTTATCAACACTGGGAAGTGCTGAAGAGCACTGATAATGGCCTCACATGGACGGTATTCCAAAGCGAGCTTGTGGCAGGAACAACAAAGTTCACGGCTTTTGACATGATAGCAGCAGGCGAAAGTGTCTCTGCTTTCAGACTTTGGACGGTAAGAACCATCCTTGATACCGCTACCGGAAATGCCGATCTGAAACTCTCGGCCTTCAACAGTGGCGGAACGAATACGCAAACAGTATTGCCTGCCGCCGCCGCCTATCGTTATTTTAATACGAACAATGTTCCGAGAGGCTATAGCAGTGTGGCCCTGGCAACTGATTCACGCAAGAATGCCATCTATTCTAATCCCTATTGCATTAGCATCGTTGCTTCTAAAGAAGGCAATAACGATTCTATCGTCGTCTGGACGGACAAAGAGGCCGGAACCATTCTTAACAGAAGGGCCCTTACGAATAGCAGTTTCTATTTTAGAAACGTTGCCGCCGCCATTGGTGCCTGCGGAAATCGATGGAACCATCCGATGTTGGGCCTTGTATATGAAGAGCGCAGCAACGAAACGAGCCTGAACGGCACTTTGAAAGTGCGCTATATCTATGCAGAAGATGCTACTGATTTTGCAAATGGCGGCCCGTTTGCAGTAGGTTCCAACAATGTTGGATATACCAATCCTTCCATTGCTATGGCCCAAACCCAAGGCCCCGGCTCCGGCAGCGGATTTGATGATTTTAGAACCGTAGTCATGTATGACAACTATGGCGTGGGTACGGTTCCTGCCGTAGAGTATTGTGTAACAGACGATCTGGTGAATGCGGCCCCCGATTTTTCAGGTTCTCAGGGATTTGCTACTCTCGGCGCAAACACCGGGCAGCCTTATGTCGTCTTTGACCCGGCACGGAAGAATTTTCTGCTCACATGGTACAATAGCAGCACCCAAAAACTCCCCTACAACACGCTGGCACTAAATGCTGCGGCTACGGCCCGTATAAGCGTAACCCCTAATTACCGGGATGCTACCGCCGCGCTTACCACTGAAGTCGCGCCGCGTATGGACGTAAATATGATAACAGGCAAAGCCGCATTTGTGTGGAATGATACCTATAAAACCATGTTTGACGCAGAAGCAAGGGGGGCAGCCGCCGTCGAAGATGCTTTTCTGAATGCCCGGGAGTTCAGAATTTATCCCAACCCAGCCGAAAATGCATTCACAGTATCAATGAGCGCAGACGAGGCTGACGAGGCCACACTGGTATTGCAGGATATTACCGGACGAATGGCTTTTTCTCAACCTATAAAAATAACAACTGGTGCAAATCAACTTTCTATCAACGGCTTATCCCTTCCTGACGGCGTTTATCTGTTGCAGATTTCCGGAAATAAAACACACTTAACCACGCCTATTCTTATCAGGCATTAAAAAAAATCAACCACATTAGGCGCTCGAAATAGCCCATCCAAGGATTCAAAAAGGCGACTTATTCCTGATTTTTTTATCTGCAAAAACGGCTACCCGCTGCTGTTAGATGGCCTGTTTATGAGGTTTGTCTCCTTAAAAAGGGGCTGTACGGAATATCCATACAGCCCCTTTGGATGAATGAAAACATCCTTCGGGTTGTCTGGAAAAAAACAGAGCTGGTAATCTTTTTATCAACGCATAATCCATTAAATCATGAAGTACTCATTTTGGGCATTGATCCTGCTCCTATTCCTTTTTCCGGAAAAAAATCAGGCGCAGTTGCCGCCGCAGTTTCAGCGGATGCCGTCCTCGCTGGCAGAGGCCAAACAATTTTATGCAGACAATTCTTCGCTGTATGACGTGTCCGTAAATGCAAGCCTTAAAGTGAACGACAAAGGGTGCAATCAATCCGGAAAACTACAGTTTACCGCACAGGCAAACTATCTAAATCTGCCCGTAAATTCCGAAAACATCGTGCAGGGAAATAGCTCCGCAGCAGAAATACAGGAGCAGGGCAGCCAATTTGCCCGCCGCCTTCCCTGGATTAATCTGAACGGCTCCGGAATATATCAGGCAAGCACATCTATGGACATGGATATGAACACGATATGCTTTAGGTTTGATTATGACGCGAGCGCAGGTGGTTCTTGGGGTATCTCGATTGACTGGAAATACAAGCCTCATATGTGCGGTGGTGAGGTTACAACAGCAGGAATTTGTTGCAACGGCGGTGGCGGTGGCTACAATTCTATTGGATTTACAGACGCAACCGATGGAGCCTCTCTGCGATATAATGCCGCTACCAAGAGCTTTACGATTCGGTATGCTGATAATGCGGGGGGGCGCTCCGAGAACGTAGAAATAACGCTTACGCCCCACAAGATAAATCCGATAAAAGCAGTTGTCTATTGTAAAAACAAGGCCGATTTTATGGATTGGAAACCGGAGGGCAAACCTGTGGATGATGCGCAGGCAAAATGGGGAAATAAAAGTCCCGATTTTTATGTGAAAATAATTGACAAGACAAGCGGTAAGGATGTTTCGCTTTCCCATCTCTTTGCCACAACCGTTACGCTCGAAAAGGTGAGCAATTTTCCCGGAATTTGTGGCAACTTCCCGGCTTATTCTGCTTCCCCCGACCGCACTCCGGATATGAAATGGGATACATCGGTAAAACTACTTGCGCAGATGGGCCGCCTCGAAGAACTCTCCTCAACGGTCTTTCGCACCAAGCAAAAAGATGGCGCTTTTGTCCCTTTTTCATTCCGTTCCTACGATTACGGAGGATTTGTCAAACTTACCGTAAAGGTTACGTTTGAAGACGGAACTGAGATGGCAGCCGAAACAGATACGGCATGGGGAAAAGGGGTTGGATATGACCATTTCTCTGTTCCGTGGGATGTCAATAACAATGATATTGCCGACAAATGGGAGGCCGATAAGGGAATTTATTTCCGGAATCTGGCCGCAAACTGGGACGAAGATAAATGTAATGGCGACTGTGTCAAAGGGGATGGATTTACCCTTTTTGAAGAATATCGGGGATTTGTAGGAATGGATATGGAAGGACACGGACGCGGTTTCGGCAGACTGGATCCCGACAAAAGAAAATTCTTTGTATATTATAGGATAGCTGATCTAGAAAACTATATAGCAATGGGAATTCGCTACTACAAACAAGCGGCGGATAATGTTTTTACGTATAGAGTAGATAAAGAAGACGACCTGGCAATCATCCCAAACGAGAAATTAAACGCGGGCAAGAAACAACTTAAACGCTGGATCAATTTCAACAGCGATGCCGACGATACTAAACATTTTCCTAAACAAAAAGTATGTGTGGTTCGCTTTAGCAACGAAAACGTTCCGCCGGGCGTATATGCACAGGCTACGTCCAAATTTGGCAACGGAGACGCAGCACTTTGTGTCGAAAATACCTATACCATATACGTTAGTTTTAATTTGAACTTTGCAACTGATAATCTCAAGGAATTTCCGCCTACTACAAATTATCCCCTCATTCCCGGAGATGAGACCCATAATATTGCCGGAATGTGGATTAAAGCAAAAGATAAGGTGAAACAGGATTTTAATTATGATGTAGATCTTACTAAAATCGGCATTAAGATTATGGAGAATGACAAGCGTATTACAGAACACTATCTGGTGTATAGCGTGGCGCATGAATTAGGTCATGCAACCGGCATCAATCATCACGGCGAAGACCACTTTTGGGCCAAAGCGCCCGCCGATCGCATCATCCCTAAGGTGTATGGCGAAGGAATGTCCTTAAATGGAGACATACCTTACTCGGATGCGGACTGGCGTTCCTTTTTTATCGCAGCGGCCTGTACCGGCAAGCGTTCCTGTCCTATTATCTATTGGGATGCGCCCCGTTATTATCATTTTATGCTCCTGCTGCTTAGCGGTCGCTGGAGCGTAACGGATGCATTTTCAACGCCTTACGGAGAGCCTTACCGATTTTGTACCTCTGGCGAAGATAATTGTGCGAAGAAACTAAAACTCAAGATTGTGGGTCAGTAGCGTTAGCACCGAAGACGGATTTTTAGCCGGAAAAAATCACAGCCTTTTGAATTTTTGCTTCGCTTAGCTGCTTTCTCGCCCGATTGCTTCCACAAAAAAATCCCGCTCACAACCTGCGAGCGGGATTCTTTATTTCCGGAAATTTCCGGAAATTTCTGCTTATTTCTTCGCAAACATCGGTGTCAAATCCTGCGCCAGCTTGGTCATCTTCGCAATGCTCGCGTCGTTGAGCTGTCCTTTCTTGAACTCGGCCATCACGTCGGGCAGTTGCGTGTCCATCTCGCGCAGAAATGCATCTTCAAACTCGCGCACGCGGTTTACCGGCACGTCGCGGAGCAGGTTATTCGTTCCGAGATAAATAATCGCTACCTGCTGCTCTACGCGATAGGGCGAAAACTGCGGCTGCTTCAGAATTTCTACGTTCCGTGCGCCCTTGTCGATTACGTTCTTCGTGGCCGCATCGAGGTCGCCGCCAAATTTAGAGAACGCTTCCAGCTCCCGGTACAGCGCCTGGTCGAGCTTCAGCGTGCCCGATACCTTTTTCATGGATTTAATCTGCGCGTTACCACCTACGCGGCTCACCGAGATACCTACGTTGATGGCCGGACGGATGCCGGAAAGGAACAGGTTGCTTTCGAGGAAGATCTGGCCGTCGGTGATGGAGATAACGTTGGTCGGGATGTAGGCCGAAACGTCGCCCGCCTGCGTCTCGATGATGGGCAGGGCCGTGAGCGAACCGCCGCCTTTCACCAGATGCTTGATGCTGTCGGGCAGGTCGTTCATGGTTTTGGCAATCTCGTCGTTGCCAATCACCTTGGCGGCGCGCTCCAGCAGGCGGCTGTGCAGGTAAAATACGTCGCCCGGATAAGCCTCGCGGCCCGGCGGACGGCGCAGCAGCAGCGACACCTCGCGGTAGGCTACGGCCTGCTTGGAAAGATCGTCATAGATAACGAGCGCGGGGCGGCCCGTATCCCGGAAATATTCGCCAATGGCCGCACCGGCAAAGGGCGCGTAGAATTGCAGCGGTGCAGGCTCCGAAGCGCCGGCGGCCACGATGGTCGTATAGGCCATAGCGCCGTTGTCTTCCAGCGTCTTCATCACCTGGGCGATGGTAGAAGCCTTCTGGCCGATGGCTACATAGATGCAATACACCGGCTTGCCGGCCTGATAAAATTCTTTCTGATTGATGATGGCATCGAGGCAGATGGCGGTTTTGCCGGTCTGGCGGTCGCCAATAACCAGTTCGCGCTGTCCGCGGCCAATCGGAATCATGGCATCGATAGCCTTGATTCCGGTTTGCATTGGCTCGGTAACCGGCTCGCGGAAGATAACGCCCGGCGCTTTGCGCTCCAGCGGCATTTCATACAGTTCGCCGGTGATGGGGCCTTTGCCGTCAATCGGCTGACCCAGGGTGTTCACCACGCGGCCTACCATGCCTTCGCCCACTTTGATGGAGGCGATCTGGCCGGTGCGGCGCACTTTCGCGCCCTCGCGGATGTCCTGATATTCACCCATCATTACCACACCCACATTGTCTTCTTCCAGGTTCAGGGCAATGGCCTTCACGCCGCTGTCGAACTGCACCAGCTCGCCCTGGCGTACGCCGGAGAGGCCATAGACGCGGGCAATGCCGTCGCCGATTTGCAATACGGTACCCACCTCTTCGAGGTTGTCGGTCGTGTCGAGTGAAGAAAGCTGTTGGCGGAGAATCGCCGATATTTCGTCCGGTTTAATGTCAACCATTTCGAAGGAAAGTTAAGATTGTCTGTAAAAATAAGGGTTTAACTGGCGAGCACCTGTGAGATGTACAAGTTGTCGCGGAATTGTTTGCGCACTTCGGCAAGGTCGCGGCGCACCGAGGCATCGACCGAGCGGTCGCCCATTTCGAGGATAAAGCCACCGATAATGGAAGGATCTACTTTCTCTTCCAGCTCTACGGTATATCCCGGCAGGGAAGCTTCGGCTTTGGCTTTTACGGCCTGCTTCAGCGCGTCGTTGGCAGGCGCAGCAGTGATGAGCTTTGCCGTGCGGATGCGCTTCATTTCCTTGTATTGGGCAATAAAAGCAGCGGCGATTTCCGGCAGGAAGCCTTCGCGGCCCTTGCTGGTAAGCAACTGCACAAAAGCCTGTGAGAGCTTGCCGATCCGGTTCCCGAAAATGGCCTGCAAAATAGCATTTTTCTTATCCGCCTTTACGATAGGGCTGCGCAGCAGTTGCGCCAGTTCGGGGCTGCTTTCTACTGTTGCGTGCAGCAACTGCATATCCTGAACCACCGGTTCGAGGTTGTTTTGCTCCTGCGCCAGGTCCATCAGACTTTTGGCGTAGCGGTAAGCAAGACGTGGGTTTTGCATGAAATAAATTTAAAAATGGCTCAATGGCTCAACAGCTTAATTCCTCAATGCCCGGTTGTTTTCAGAAAACCTGAGTCCGGCGTTTTTGAATAAAGCTATCAGCACATAAGCATATCAGCACATTAGCACATTAAGCTATTGCGCAATTAATTAAGAGTCAGTTCTTTGGCCAGGTTGTGCGCAAAATTATTGTGGGCACCTTCGTTTTGCAGCTTTTCACGCAGGATGCGCTCGGCGATGGTTACAGAAAGCTGGCCAATTTCGTTGCGCACATCGGTGATGGCGGCCATTTTGTTGTTGTGAATCTGCTCGCGGGCATCTTCAATCATCTTGTCGGCAACGGCTTTGGCTTCGGCTTTTGCTTTGGCAATCATAGCGTCGCCGGCTTCTTTGGCTTCGCGCAGCATGACGGTACGCTCTTCGCGGGCGGTGCGCAGGGCGGCTTCGTTTTCGCTTTGCAGTTGCGCCATCTGTGTGCGCACTTTATCGGCTTGCGCAATGGAGTCGGCAATGCCGCGTTCGCGCTCGCCCAGTCCTTTCAGAATGGGCTTCCAGGCCGTAGCACGCAGGATGAAAAATACAATCAGAAACGCGAGCAGCGTCCAGACAAATAAACCGAGTTCGGGGGTCAACAGCTCCATGGGATTCGTGTTGGGGTAGAGTGCTAAATGGGTGAGATTCCGGGTAATGATTTCCGGAAATTTCCGGAAAATACGCTTCTTTTTTTCAGTCCCTTTCGGGGTTTTTCTTTTTTTAAAGAGAGCAGAAACAATGCCCGTTGCCCTCTGCGCGGGGCATTGTTTCTGAAAACTCTTTGGTATTCTTTTCTCGAAAGAAAGGCTTATCCGATGGCGGCGAGCAGACCGGCGATAACGCCGAACAGCGCAACACCCTCGATGAAGGCGGCAGTCAGGATCATAGATGCGCGGATGTCGCCGGCAGCCTCAGGCTGACGCGCGATGCTTTCCGTAGCACCTTTACCGATTTGACCGATACCGATACCGGCAGCCAGAGCAGCGATGCCCGCGCCGATAGCGCCGAGACCGTTACCCATAGAAGCTTCGAGGAGAACTGTGTTCAACAAAGACATAGTTGAAGTGGATTGGGGGATGAAAAAAAGAAAAGCGGTTGAGTTTTAATGCGATGGCGTGATGAATGTGCTGATATGCTAATGGTTTTGAGGGCGTAGTCCAGGTGTTTTTGCCTTTGCAGAAACAACCTCTTGAGGTCAGCGCCTCAGGCGGCTTCCTGTTTCTTTGTGCAGCACATTGGCACATTAGCACATTAGCACATTAGGCAATAATTTCCTGCGTGCCAACATTGTATTGCTGGCCGGTTTCGGGGTTAACAGTATGATATTCCTCCGTGTGATTGTCGTGGTGGTGTGCTTCTTCTACCGCCTGACCGATAAATACAGCCGACAGGTTGGTAAAGATGAAAGCCTGCACCGCGCCCACCAGCAGCTCCAGGAAGAACATAAAGATGGAAAACGCAATAGAAATTACCGAGAAGCCGAAGCCGGCACCCGGATTGGCGCCCAGCTTGCCAAAGATAAAAATCATGGAGATGATGGCCAGGATGATGATGTGGCCCGCCAGGATGTTGGCGAAAAGACGAATTGTCAGAGCGATAGGCTTGATAAACAGCGAGATAATCTCGATGGGCACCAGAATCACCTTTACGAGGAAAGGCACGCCCGGCGGGTTGAGCAGGTGGCCCCAGAAGTGCTTGTTGCCGCTTGCCACCATCACGATAAAGGAAACTACTGCGAGCGCCGCCGTTACGGCGATGTTGCCGGTAAAGTTGGCCGCGCCGGGGAACAGACCCAGGATGTTGTTAATCCAGATAAAGAAAAACATCGTCAGCAGCAGCGGCATATAACGCTGATACTTATAACCGATATTGGGCTTCGCTACATCGTTGCGTACAAAAAGCACCACCACTTCCAGTGCATTCTGAAATCCGGTGGGGGCCGATTTAGAACCAATGCCGCGCTGGTATTTCTTGCCCACAGCCATCATAATGAGGAGCAGCAGCACCACCGACAAAAGCATAGAAGTTACGTTCTTGGTAATGGAGAAATCATACGCCTTCACGGTCGGGTCGGGGCGGCCTTCAGCATCTACGGCAATGATTTTGCCTTCTTTCAGGCCGGCAACGAGTTCCGGATTTACACCCGAAGCGCCCATTTGCTCGCGGTAGTGCGCGTCCACGAGGTAATAGCCTTCGTATACATTGCGGTGTCCTTCGTGGCCGAAGCGCGCAGAAGAGAAAACGCTCAGGCCGCGCTGCGGGCTATACAGGATAACGGGCAGCGGAATGGTGGCATGGGTTTCGCCGAGGGTAAAGAAATGCCACTCGTGCGCGTCGGAGATGTGGCCGAAGATGGTTTTTCCGGCTTCAAAACCTTTTTCTTCGGTAGCGGGATGTTCTTCATGCTGGGCAAAAGCCGCAGTGCCGCTCAGGCCAAAGACAATAGAGAGGGAAAGCAGGAAACGAAGGAAAACGGCGCGCATAAGTTGAAATCTTCAGGCTCTTTTCAGAAGGTTTTTTTATAAAGTGCTCCTGAAATTTTGCGCAAAGGTAGCAGATGGCAAGCGAAAAATAAAAAGCCGTTTTTTTGAGACAAAAGATGAGAGTATCAAAACAAAAGACAAAAGACGAAAGACAAAAGATGAAAGACGAAGGACGAAGGACGAAAGACAAAAGACGAAAGAGATGCTCGTGTGTTTCTTTTATCATCCCCAAAGGGGAACCTGCCGGCCTGCATCTACGCTGCCCGCTTGAAAGGAGACAAAAGAAAAGCCGGGTGAAAATTGAACAAGCCCCTTTCATCCCTTCTCAACCCGGGCGCAAAAAAAGACCGTCGCCTGACTTTTGGCAACGGTCTTTGGAGAGATAAATTTCCGGAAATCCGCTATTTCTTCGCCTCCTTCGCCCAGCTATCGCGCAGGCCTACGGTGCGGTTGAAAACCCGCTTTTCCGGCGTACTGTCTTTGTCAATAGAGAAATATCCTTTGCGCAAAAACTGATAGCGGGCAATGCCATCAGCGTAATCGCAGGTCGTGTCGGCGAGGGCAGGTTCCAGGTAGGCTTTTATCACGTCCATAGATGCCGGGTTGAGGTATTCTTTAAAATCGCCGCTCTCGTCTGCCGGATTTTCAACGCGGAACAGCCGGTCGTAGAGGCGCACTTCGGCTTCCACCGCCGTGGCCGCATTCACCCAGTGAATGGTGCCTTTGGGATTCAGCCCGCTTGTGTCTTCGCCACTCCTGCTTTCCGGAATGTAGGTGCAGCGCACTTCCGTTACTTTTCCGGAATCGTCCTTCACAAAATCATCGCAGCGCACGATGTACGCGCCTTTCAGGCGCACCATCAGGCCGGGAGCAAGCCGGAAAAACTTCTTCGGCGGCGCTTCCATAAAATCTTCCCGCTCTATCCACAATTCGCCCGAAAAAGGCACTTCGCGGCTGCCGGTTTCCGGAATTTCCGGGTTGTTTTCGATGGAAAGCATTTCGGTTTTCCCTTCGGGATAGTTGGTAATCACCAGTTTCAGCGGGTCGAGGACGGCCATGCGGCGCGGGGCAGTCTTGTTGAGATGCTCGCGCACGCAGAACTCCAGCAATCCCACATCCACAATATTTTCGCGCTTGGCCACGCCGATGGTGTCGCAAAACTGCCGGATGGCTTCGGGTGTATAGCCGCGGCGGCGCATTCCGGAAATCGTGGGCATTCGCGGGTCGTCCCAGCCGGAAACATGGCCTTCGGTTACAAGTTGCAGCAGCTTGCGCTTGCTCANNCCGTCGACCAGGCCTTCCTCGACCAGCGTCATCAGCTTGCGCTTGCTCATCACCGTGTAGGTGAGGTTGCGGCGGGCAAATTCGTATTGATGCGAAGGATAAATATCCAGCTTCTTGATAAACCAGTCGTAGAGCGGCCGGTGATGGATGAATTCCAGCGTGCAGATAGAATGTGAAATTTCTTCTATCGAATCGCTTTGGCCGTGGGCGAAGTCATACATTGGATAGATGCACCACGTGTCGCCCGTGCGGTGATGATGGGCGTGTTTGATGCGGTAAATCACCGGGTCGCGCAGCAGCAGGTTGGGATGCGCCATGTCGATTTTGGCACGCAGCACCTTGGCCCCGTCGGGGTATTTGCCCTGCCGCATTTCTTCAAAAAGTTGCCGGTTTTCTTCGATGCTGCGGTCGCGGTAGGGGCTGTTCACGCCCGGCTCGTGGGTAGAGCCTTTTTGGGCGGCCATCTCCTCGCTCGTGCTGTCGTCCACATAGGCCAGTCCTTTCTCGATGAGCTGCACGGCGAAGGCGTGGAGCTTGGGGAAATAATCGGAAGTAAACAGCTTTTCATCCCATTGGTAGCCCAGCCAGCGCACATCGTTTTCGATGCTTTCCACGTATTCCACCTCTTCGGTCGAAGGGTTGGTATCGTCGAAGCGCAGGTTGCATTTGCCCTTGTATTTTTGGGCCAGCGAGAAGTTCAGGTGGATGCTCGAGGCGTGGCCGATGTGCAGGTAGCCGTTCGGCTCCGGCGGAAAGCGGGTGTGGATGCCTTCGGGGTATTTGCCGGCGGCCAGGTCGGCCTCAATGATTTCTTCGAGAAAATTATTCGAGCGTTCTTCGGACATAAGGGCGCAAAATTAAGGAAGCCGGGCGGGGTTGGTGGTAATTGTGAATATCGGCGCTGTGCTTTGCAATTTGCTCCTGAAGGGATATAATACCATTTAGATGGCTAAATCATGCATCGTTAGCCTCACCCCCAGGGCAAACGCATCTAAATTCTCAAGCCATTGATTGTCAATATATTGCAAAATTAAAGTATTGTGTTTTATATTTACAATAAACTGATTGACAATCAAATAGTAGTAATATGCGTTTGCCCTGCCGGAAAACGGCAGGGTTTAAGGTGTAGGAAAGGGGCAGTAAGGGTTCGGTTTTCGTTACTTTGTTTTCGGTGCAGGTTGCTGCTATTTATTCCATCGTTGATAAAAGAGAAAGCGATTAGGAATGACCTAACCGCTTTCAAGGCTTACCGCTGCTTGGTATGACGGATGCTACCGAGGAGCGTTTTTATTGTTCCAAAGGTTGTTGTCGGGTGTCGTCTTGATGTGCGGGGAGACGTAAGTGCCGTTGCTTTTCATATAGCCGTCTTGGACTTTATACTGTCCACCGCTTTCATAATTGCGCTCCTGCTTCGGCTGCGAATACGACGGCGTGGAATAAGAGTTTCCGTAGGTCTGTTTGTTGCTGTTATAGCGCATATCTGGAGTGCCGTCCTTCTTAAGTTGAGCCTTTGAGGCGATGGCGGACATGGCAAGTATTGCCATTAAAAAGAAGTGCTTTTTCATAAAATGTTGTTGATTAATGCCTACTCTAGCAGTTTTCGGCTTCCCTGATAGTTTGCTTACGTGAACGAGGAGTCTAATTTTGTGTGTTAAGTCCGCTTGTGACAGGAATTCGCTGACATTACCCAAAAAGCCAGGAGCCGATTTTAAATAATATCCATAATCCGAGCAAAGAGAGAAAAATCTGCAGAATGACGGAGCCGCAACCCAGTCCTGCTGTCGTAGCACCCTCCACAGCACCTTTAACTCTATCTCCTGAATTTGAACTAATATACCCTACAATACCGCCAATAGCAGCTACGACAAGAATGATGACTAACCAAGTTGGCATAGGAATCGTTAGATTTATGGTTAATTTTTAGAAGCTAAAACTTTGTTAGCTCTGAATTTTCCACAAACCTAAAAGCCTGAATTTGGAGTTTACAGGAACTTTTCTCCCTTCACAGGAAGTTTCTTCCTTGCTGCCAATTCTCCCCATTCTATTTTTGTAAAAACCTTTGCCCCATGTACGGCACAAAAATTAAGGCCATCCGCATGGCGCGCGGCATGACGCAGGACGAACTCGCGGCTAAAATCCACGTTGCGCCCAATACCTACTGCAAGATGGAACAAGACCAGCGGAAAAATTGGGATGAGGATTTACTTCAAAAAATAGCCGCTGCTTTAGACGTTACGATTTCCGATATTGTAAGCCCTACACCTATTATCATGAGTTTTCACGACAGCCCCAATTCTGTTGTTGGAAACCAAACTATTACCATAAGTAAAGAGGTTTTAGACATTCTGCAAAAACAGTTAGAGCAAAAGGATGCTATGATTATGGAGTTGCTAAAAAAGATTTCAGGCTAAAAACTTATCAAAACAAAAAAGCGGCCCCGAGAGACCGCTCTTAAAGATCACATTTCCGACCGGCAATCCGAGGGCTGCGCCTTGGCAAACCAGAAGCCGCCAACCTTGGTGAGCGCCCAGCCGCCTTTGGTTTTGGTAAGCGTGAAGCGTTGCCGGGGCCGGTCTTCATACTGTAGTGTAACGGTTTTCCCGCTCAGCGTCCAGGTGCCGTACATGGTTTCAAACGCGCGGGTTTTGCCGTTGTAATCGCTGAACATAAAATCGCCGCTACGATTCAGCTGTATGGCTTCCCCGGGCTTAGACGACATCGTCCAGCAGCCGATAACGGATTCCATATTTTGAGCGAAAGCGCCCGTTGATAGACCAACGAGCAGGGCAGCAGAAAGCACGATTTTTTTCATAAAGCAGGATTTATACTAAAAAAATTTGTCATTCTGAAAGAATCTGCGCAGAGATTCTTTCAGAATGACAAAAGGAAAAACACGTGCCGCGAATAGAAGCGATATTACTTTTTCCGGAAAATGCGCGCTTCTACGCCGCTCTTCGTCTCCATACGAATCAGATAAAGCCCTTCGGGCAAAGCCGCTGTGGAAATCACCCAGCCGTTGGCCTGCCGGTCGGCGTAGGCAGCCATCTTTTTGCCTGCCATATCCAGCACCTCTATCCGCGCATCCGCTGCCAGTCCTTCTACCTTCAGAACATCGCCCGCCGGGTTGGGGAACAGTCGGATTTCCGGAAAATCGCCCGTCGTGGAAACGCCCGCCGCCGAAACAGTTACCTGCTTCGTAATGGTATCGGCGCGCCCGCAACGGCTCGCAATCAACCGAACGGTGTAAGTGCCATCGGCGGAAAAAGTATAGGTTGGGTTTCGGGAGGTATCGCTGCCCTGTCCTGCGCCGAACTGCCACTCATAGCCCGCTGCGTTTTGCGAAATATTTTGGAAGGATACCTGCCGGCCTGCGCCGCTCGTGAAGGCAAACTGCGCTTTCGGGTCGTATTTACTCACATTCCAGAACAAGAGGCTGTCGTACACAACCGTCTTCACCGCCTGCCGGATGGCCAGCGCCTCGCTCGCCGTAAGTGTTTGGTCGTCGGTGATTAAAAGCGGGCTTTTCCGGAAAAAGACGCTGTAAAACGTACAGGCTGCCGCATAGCTGCCCGCCAGGCTCGGATGGCTTTCGTCGGCCTGATACAGCTCGATGCCGGAATGGTTTTGCCGCAGGTATTTCCACACCTGCCCAACCGGCGAAAGCAGCGCTTTGTTGCTGTCGGCCATGATGCGGTAGCGCCGCGCCAGCATACTATCCATGCCCGCGTAGGTGCAGATAGGCGGGAAGCCGGGGCAGTTTTGTGCGTCGCCGTTTTTGCGGCCCCAGGTGCGGTAAAAAACGGTTTCGGTGCAGGCATCGGCGGCCTTGGCCAGGCTGTCGAGTTTGCGGGCGTAGGGATAAACACTCGTAGCAACCTGCCCATCCGGGAAGGCCGGAAACTGACTTTGCTCCTGCAAAACGACATAGTGGTAACCTCCGCGCGAAATCAGATTGAGCGTTGTTGCGTCGTTGCTGTGCTGCTGAAAAGTGTAGCCGCCGGGTGTATTGCTTTGAAACAGCAGCGTGTCGCCCGCCGAGGCGGCAAGGCTCGCCGTGAGCTGCGGCAAGTTATTCACCGCCGTGTAGCTGTTGCCGATAAAAAGCACGTTTCGTTTTTGGCCGGCGTAGGCAGAAATTCCGGAAAGCAGCAGGCCTGCAAGGAGTAATTTTTGAATCATGTTTTTTCTGTAGAAAATGCGAATATAAGTCTTGTTGCGAGGGCAGCCATTTCCAACCTGTCGGTTGAGAATAGCGTTTTTCAGAAAGAGAGCCGCCCGTTCGTTCGGCGAAAGCTGCGCTTTCGTCGAACGGCTTACACCTAAATCCGACGAACCCGCGCATTTTGCCGGATGCCGAACGAATCTTTCATTTGAGAATAAGAACGCGCCTCGTGGCGCGTTCCTACGCCGCTGGATTCGTCTTCCTACGTTCGTCCCCCCGCTCCTTCGCTGTACCCCAACCGCAGGTCGGGGGAGAGGGGCCGGGGGTGAGGCNNTCTTGATACTTGATACTTGTATCTTTCGTCTTGATACTGATACCCCGCTGCTTTCTACTTTTGCCTTCCCCCAACTCTATGAAAAACGCCTTCTTCCCCGAATTTATAGCCAAAAGCGAGGTCAAAGCCCACGACCTGGAGCACAAGCGCAAGCTGGCCTTCAACATCGGCAAATACGCCGAAACCGTGGTGAAGGGAAAGCAGCAGTTTGCCGACCTGCCAACCGCCCGGATGCTCGCCAAAAACCGTAAATGGGACGCTATTGAACACTTAGATAAACACCTGGAAACCTTTGAAGCCAACTTCACAGCGCGCGGCGGCCACGTCCTCTGGGCGCGCGATGCGCAGGAAGCCAACGAGGCGGTGCTTAAAATCTGTCGGGAAAAGGGCGCAAAGCGACTGGTGAAAAGCAAGAGCATGGTAACCGAGGAAATCCACCTCAACGCCTTCCTCGGACAGCATGGCATTGAATCGGTAGAGACGGATTTGGGCGAATACATTCAGCAACTCGACGGCGAAGCGCCCTACCATATCGTTACGCCGGCGATGCACAAAAGCAAGGAAGACGTGGCTCGCGTGTTTCATGAAAAGCTGGGCACCGCACCCCATCTGCCGCCCAAAGAGCTGACCATGATTGCCCGCAAAAACCTGCGCGCTATGTACACCACAGCCGAAGTGGGCCTTTCGGGCGGCAATTTTATTGTACCCGACATCGGCGGCATCTGCCTCACCGAAAACGAAGGCAACGGACGGCTTTCCACGGCGTTTCCGAAAACGCACATCGTGGTCGTAGGCATTGAAAAAGTAATTCCTTCGGTAAAGGATTTGGAACTTTTCTGGCCGCTCCTCGCCACCTATGGCACAGGCCAAAATGTAACGGTTTACAACACCATTTTCACCGGTCCGCGACAGGCCGGCGAGACCGACGGTCCGGAAGAGATGTACGTGATTTTGTTGGACAATGGCCGCACCGAGCTACTCCGCCAACCGAATGTGCGCGAAGGCCTGTACTGCATTCGCTGCGGCTCCTGCCTCAATGCCTGTCCGGTGTATAAAAACATCGGCGGCCACGCCTACGGCACCACGTACAGCGGCCCCATTGGCTCGGTCATCTCGCCCCACCTGCGCGGCCTTTCCGATTTCAAACACCTGTCTTATGCGTCTTCTTTGTGCGGCGCGTGTACCGAGGCCTGCCCCGTGCGCATCAACCTGCACGAGCTGCTGCTGGAAAACCGCCACACCGCTGCCGAAAGCGGCATCAACGGCTGGAGCGAGGGCATGACCTGGACGGTCTGGAAGCGCGGTATGCTGAGCCGCGGCCTGATGAACAGCATGAGCGGCGACACCAAGACGAAGCTGGTGAAAAAGCTGTTTAAAAACACCTGGGACAAGCGCCACGAGCCGCTTCAGTTTTCCGGAAAATCATTCAATCAATTGTGGAAAGAAGGGCGACGGTAATGGGATTTTACCCTGCTGTTTTTCTGTAAAATTTTTTTTGGGCGTGCCCCCGAATCGGCTATCGCCGCTCGGGGTCGGGCTTTCGGCTATATGGCTTCCACTCCGTTTCAGCCATGCCGCCTCTATCCCTCACGCATTTTCCGGAAACCGGCCCCCAAACCTATAAGGTTTCAAAAACCTTATAGGTTTCCCGAGTGGCCTCTTCATCCGTGGAAATCGGTGCTTGTCCGTGTTATCCGTGTTCCATCACGCATGCACCCGGTACAATACCGCTATTTTTGGCGACACCCGCCTTATGCTCACCATCTACAGCCCCTTCCAATCGCCGCGCCTGCACTATGTGTTCCATTGGCTTCTGGAAGAAAGGCTGGGCATACAATACACCCTCACGCACGACGAAACGGCGGACGTACAGCTCTCCTACGGCAGCGAAAACCCAAACGCCATTTCCTTTCCGGAAAATGGAACGCTGCGCATAGAAACCCCTTTCGCTATGCTGTCTCCCCTCTCCTTNNCGGAGAGGGGCCGGGGGTGAGGCCTCTTGACCTTTTTTCTGCCATTTTCCTGCTCCTCAGCCGCGCCGAAGAATACGCGCCCTTTGAAGCCGACCGCCACGGGCGCTATCCCGCAAAACATTCGGTGCTTTTTCAAAAAGGCTGGCTGCATCTTCCCGTGGTGGATATCTGGGTAGAAAATCTGCGAAAAAGCCTCAACGAGCGGTTCGGAATGAACATCCCCAAACCGGTGTTTTCTTTCCAACCAACCTACGATATCGACATCGCCTGGTCGTATCTCCACAAAGGCTTTCGGCGCACGGCGGGCGGCCTTTTGCGGGATTTGAAAGGCAGGAATTTTCCGGAAATGGCCGCCCGTATCCGAACGCTTTCCGGAAAAACGCGCGACCCTTACGATGCCTATGGCTGGCTGCGTAGTCTGCACGCGCAACACGCCCTGAAACCGGTTTATTTCGTGCTGGCCGCGCAGCAACCCGGTCCTTTTGACAAGAATATTTCTCCTACGCATCCGGCCATGCGGACGCTGGCGCAGGACTTTGCCTTAGAAGGAACCGTAGGCATCCATCCAAGCTATACAAACTCGGAATTTCCGGAAAAAACGGTGCAGGAAAAAAGCTGGTTGGAAGGCGCCGTCGGGAAAGAAATCAGCCATTCGCGGCAGCACTTCATCCGGCTGCGGTTTCCGGAAAATTACCGCCAACTGCTGGCCGCCGGCATCGCCCACGACTGGAGCATGGGTTACCCCGACGCGCTGGGCTTCCGCGCCGGAACGAGCCATTCTTTCCTTTGGTATGATTTAGAAAAGGAAGAATCAACGGACTTGCGCATCCATCCGTTTTGCTTTATGGACACTACCGCGCGGGATTATCTGGGCCTTTCCGCCGAAGAAGCCTTTGAAGAATTAGAGAATTTCCGGAAAATACTCTCCGAAACCGGCGGGAAAATGACGACGGTAGTTCACAATTTCTCCCTCGGCACGGCCCGCGACTGGCCCGGCTGGCGGGACGGGTACGGAAGGTTTGTGGGAGATGTTGTTTGAAAAAGATTTTTTGCGTGAATACGTGTGCGTTCGGCGAAAGCTGCGCTTTCGTCGCGCTATCCTGCAGGCTGTGCCTGCATTTTAAAGCAGGCACAGCCTGCACCATAATCCGACGAAAGCAAAGCTTTCGCCGAACAGCCTGCACCATAATCCGACNNCCCCCTGCCCATTTCCACAAACAAACATCCCAAAAACTCGTTTTCTTAAAACCGCCGCCCCAAACCGCTATCCCGCCCTATTTGCCTACTTTTGACGGCCATGCGTGAAACCATCCGGCAGCGTTTGGTTCTGATAGGCTCGACCGGCTCTATCGGCACCCAAGCCCTTGAAGTTGTTGCTGCCCACCCGGAAAATTTTGAGGTTGTAGGTCTTTCTGCTCATCGCAACGTAACGCTGCTGGCAGAACAGGCGCGTCTTTTTAACGCCAAAATTGCTATCACCACCGATAGCAGCCAATATGAAAAATTAAAAACCCTGCTCGCAGGCAGCAATACCGAAGCCCAATGCGGCGCGGAAGCACTCACCGAAGCCGTGCAACGCCCCGACGTGGACACGGTGCTGGGCGCTATCGTAGGCTTTGCCGGACTGGAATCGACCCTCGCCGCCGTTGAAGCCGGCAAGAAAATTGCTCTGGCCAACAAAGAAACCCTCGTGGTGGCGGGCGAACTGGTGATGCAACGCGCCGCCGAAACCGGTGCGCAGATTCTGCCGGTCGATTCGGAGCATTCCGCGCTGTTTCAGTGCCTGGTGGGCGAGCGGCAAAGCGATATCGAAAAGGTTATCCTGACGGCTTCGGGCGGGCCATTTCTGGGCCGCAAAACCAATTATCTGGTCAATGTAAAAGCCTCCCACGCCCTGCAACACCCCAACTGGAGTATGGGGGCCAAGATTTCTATCGACTCGGCCACGCTGATGAACAA
>DDEO01000064.1 GCA_002336725.1 Bacteroidetes bacterium UBA1952
ACTTTCGTCTTGATACTTGTGTCTTGATACTTGATACTTGTGTCTTGATACTTTTGTCTTGATACTTGTGTCTTGCTACTTGATACTTTCCTCCAACCGCTTTCTACTTCCCGAAAAACGCTCATGAAAAAAACGCTTTCCATTGCCCTGTTGTTTGCCGCTTCCGTGGCGCTCTATGCCCAGAACGGCGCGAAAGACAAGCCGGTAAAAAAAGTTGTGGTTCCACAGATAGTCTTGCGCTGGGGCGATGCCGACACGGCGGCCTCGAAGCAGATGAAGGTGAGCGATTTCCGGAAACTGATGCAGGCGCGGGTGGTGCCGCAGGAAAGCGGGTGGAGGTTGCAGGGCTTTGACTTCGTTTATCTGGAAAACCGTGTGTACGAAGATTCGGTCGGCAATCCGCTGCGGGTAACTGAGTATCTTTCCGAATACTGCCCCGGCGACACGCTTTCTTCTGGTGTCCGGATGCTGCTGCCGGAGCGCGTTAAGAGCGGCGATACGGCCTATATTTCCGGAATCCGGCTGCTGGATGCCAACGGTAAAATCGGCAGCGGTAAATCGCAGCGGTTTTTGATTGTGAGGTAGATTTTTTCGATGAGATCTATCCAAATTGCCCGAAAAAGCAGTTGGGATAGCACCGTATAGAGGCGCTTGCGGGCCGGCCTGCGATGGCGGAAAATGGAATTGGTATAATGCAACGTGAGTTTGGTCATTAAAGCCTTGAAAATCAGGTTTTTTTTATTGGAGAAGAGGCGCATTTCAATCCAGTTCTATCGCCAAGGATGCAGTGTTTGGGATAGTGGAGATGGCGGCTCAAGCCCGCCATGACGGTTTACGTACGCGGGATAACGTACGCATGAACACGTACGCCTCGCATTTCGCAGCGTCCAACCAGCACACGTCATTGCGGCCCCGAGCCGCAATCTCGATTATATGTGTTTGGGAGATTCCGGTTTACCGTTTTTCAGCGGCACAGGCTCCGCCGGAATAATGCGAATCTAAAGGACGGATTATACTATTTAGACAGCTCAATCATGCATCGTTAGCCTTACCCCCGGCCTCCGTCTCTGGCGGAAGAGGGGAGGTCCAATTGCGGTATTCATTGTAGGTGTCCATTTGGCATAATGCATAAAAAAGGGGCAAATGCAATGTGCATCTGCCCCTTTGATTTTGCCGGAAAATTTCCGGAAATCCTTTACTGAAAATCGCTTGCCGGATAGGTCTTATTGACTTCTACCGAAACGAGTTTCATCGTAAGCGGAACAGGAGCCATACCGGTCAGCGTTACTGTGCCGGGTACTTTATAGCCGCCCGATCCGGGTACTTCCTGATAGTCGCTGTATTCGCTGACAACCGATTGCGGGCCTTGCGGACCGTCCTGCGTACCTACGGATTTCGCCAGCAGACCTGTCGTAGCGTCATAGTATTCCGTGGATTTATCCTCGCCCGACATTTTTTCTACCACAATCATATTGCCTTCCTGTCCTTTCACGTTATACTTTGCGCCGTATTTATTGGGCATCAGCACTGCCTGAAGGTCGGCTTGCTCTTTGTATTCGGCGAGTTTGGCAGCTTCTGTGATGTCCTGCTTCTGACCCATAGCGGCGGCCCAGGCTTTGGTGCCGTTATAGACTTCGGTTTGCATCGGCGAGCCGTTCATATTCATCACAGCTTTCAGCATACCGCCCTGCTTGGTTTCTATACGCTGAAGCTGCATACCCTGCATCTCCATTGCATACACGGTGCGGATGCTTTTGAGGCCGCTAATGGCTTTCTCGCCGCCGAGCGCCGTAACGTATTTCTTCATTACGTCGTCGGCAGTCATTCCGGCAGGCGCGGCAGCGGTCATTTCTACCTTAATGGGGTTGCCATAGTTGTCGCGGTAGTCAATCTTGCCGTCGGCAGCAAAGCGGGCGAGCTTCGGCGCAACATCAGTTTTGTCGCCTACCACAATAATGTGGGCGGCTTCGGGGTGGATGTAACGCTGAGCCACTGTCTGCACGTCGGCTGTGGAAACAGCGGCGAGATTGCGCAGATAATTGGTGTAATAATCCTTCGGCAGCTTGTAGCGTTCGGTGTTGATGGCGTATTGCGCCACGCGTTGCGGGTCTTCGAGGCCAATAGCAAAGGAGCCGCTCATGTTGGCGATGAGGGCTTGCAGTTCCTCGTTTTTCACCGGTTCGCTACGCAGTTTGCGCATCTCCGCAAGTACCTCGTTAATGGCAGAATCTGAAACGGCGTTGCGCACCTTTGCATAGGCCGTAAAATTGCCGATACGCGGGTCAATATCAATGCTGCTATAAGCGCCATACGTCCAGCCGTGGGCTTCGCGCAGGTTCAGGAAGAGGCGGCCCTGCGAGCCATTGCCCAGTACGGCGTTGGCTACCTGTGCCTTGATGGCATCGGGTGCACCGGGTTTCAGGTCCAGCGGATAGGTAACATTAAAAACGCTCTGCACGGCTGCGTCGCGGGGTACAAAGACCACATCCGTAGCCGTTGGGGCGGGTGCAGCGATGTAAGTAGCAGCAGGCACATCGGCTTTTTGCCATTTGCCGAAGTATTTTTCCAGCAAAGGCTTCACCTCTGCCACCGTGATATCGCCCACAACGGCGAGATAGCCCACATTGGGCCGGTAGTAGGTTTGATAATAGTTCTCCAGGTCGGTTACGGTGATGGCGTTCACGGTAGCCGGTGTTGCCACTTCGCCGTAAGGGTGTGCCGCGCCGAAGTTCACCACACTCGTTACGTTTTCGAGCATCGCGTCCGGTTCGTTTTTACCGGCTTCCAGTCCGGAAAGCGTTTGCTTTTTGGTTTTATCCAGTTCCGTTTTGCTGAATTTGGCGTTCATGGCAATATCGGCCATGAGTTCCAGCAGTTTATTCTGGTGGCGTTTCAGGGAAGCGCCATAAATACCTTCGCTGTTGGCGCGGATGCGGGCAGCGATCATGTCCATATCCAGCGCCAGCTTTTCGGAGGAGCGGGTAGCCGTGCCGGAAGTCAGCATGGCGCTGAAGATATCCTTCATACCGGCTTTATTTCCGGAAAGTGCCGGGTTTACATCCAGTTGCAGCGAGTAGGCTACGGTGGGCAGTTTATGGTTTTCCACCACAAATACCTTCAGGCCGTTGGCGAGGGTAAAAGATTCGGATTTGCCGATAGTTACCGTTGGGGCGGGGGCGGCCTTGGGGCGAATGCTACGGTCGAAGGTTGTTTGGGCCCCTGCCGACAGAAACAGCGTGAAAGCAGCGAGGCTTAAAGTAGTTTTTTTCATGGAATTTTTTAAGAGAGCGTCGGGAAAAGGGGCTTAGGATTTTTTCTGTTCCGCCTTCGGCAGATAATAAACCACCAGTCGGTTCTGTGGCGTGAAGTATTGATTGGCTACGCGTTTGAGGTCTTCTTTAGAGATTTTGCGATAGCGTTCCAGCTCGGTGTTGATGAGGTTGGCATCCTTAAAGAAGGTGTAATACGTCGCCAGGTTGGTTACCACACCGAGAGTTTTTTGGTTTTGCTGCACAAAATCGGCTTCGGCATTGTTCATCAGCTTGGTGTATTCGGCATCGGTGAGACCGTCTTTCTTGACGCGCTCAATCTCTGCAAGCATCGATTTTTCCAGTTCTTCCGGCTTGGTTCCCATGTTGGCAATGGCAAACATCATGGCTACGCCGGGGTCTTCGTTGGGCAGTGCAAAAGCACCGGCTTGCAGGGCTTTCTGTTGTTTTTCAACCAGTTGCTGCTGAAAGCGCGAGCTTTTGCCCTGCGACAGCAGATTGGTGAGCAGGTCGATAGCATACATATCCTGCACACCGGCCTTGGGCGTGTTGTAGGCCAGGATAACGGCGGGCAGCTGGATATTGTCGTAGAAAGTAACGCGCTTCTCGGCGGTGCGTTTCGGCTCCATCTCGGTCGGGCGGGGGATAGGCTTGGTGCCGCGCGGGATATTGCCGAAGTATTTGGCAATCAGCGGCTTGATTTCATCGGTCTTGAAATCGCCACCGATGACCATAACGGCGTTGTTGGGTACATAGAACGTCCGGTAGAAGTCCATAAATTCGCTCAGCTTCGCCTGGTCGATATATTGCTCCTTGCCGATAGGGCTCCAGCGGTAGGGGTGTACGGTGAAGGCGTTTTCAAACACCACGTTCAGCAACTGGCCATAGGGCGTGTTGTCGTAGCGTTGTTTTTTCTCTTCTTTCACCACTTTGCGCTGTGTTTCCAGGCCTACATCGTCGATGTTGGCATAGTTCATGCGCTCGGCTTCCATCCAGAGGCTCAGTTCCAGCTGATTGGAGGGCAACACTTCATAGTAAAAAGTGCGGTCCTGCGAGGTGTTGGCGTTAAACTGTCCACCGGCGGCCTGAATCATCTTCATAAACTCGCCGCGCTTGATGTTGTCGGAGCCTTCAAAGAGCAGGTGTTCAAAGAAGTGGGCAAAACCGGTGCGCTGCGGATCTTCGTTTTTAGAACCCACATGATACATCACAGAGGTAGCGACGATAGGCGTGCTGTGGTCTTCGTGGAGGATGACGTGCAGGCCATTAGGCAGGTCGTATTCCGTGAATTTGATGTTCTGCGCACGGGAGGGCACGGCGGCCCCTGCCAGCAGCAGCGAGGCGAGGAGAATACGCTTCATGAAAAGGAGATAAATGGAAATGGGTTGGAAAGAGGCGCAAGTTAAGCCGGAGGATGATTTGATAAAGTTGATGGCTTGATAAAGTTGATTGTTGTTGATGAGGGGGTGATTGTTGTTGATGAGGGTTGATGAGGGTTTATGATTATTGTTGATGAGGGTTGATATGCCAGGGAAAGGCTTCTCTATTGCGGGAGATGGGGAGCGGTGGGGCGATTGGTTATTTTTGATAGGGAATAGAAGCCGAAGGCTCCAACATTCCAACAGCTTTAGCGTCCAACAGCGAAGCCATCCAACGCCCGCCGGGTTACTTTCGCGCCATGATAAAAGCGGCCTTATTTGACATGGACGGCCTGTTGCTCGACACCGAACCCATCTGGGGCGTGGTGATGCGCGAAAAAGCCGAAGCACATGGTATCATTGTTCCCATGAACCGCATCCGAGAGACGGCAGGGCTGCGCATCATCGAGGTCTGCCATTACTGGCAAAGGAATTTCCCCTGGCCGGACGGTCTTTTTCCGGAAAATCTCGCCGATGAAATCGTGGATGGGGTGATAGCGATGTCTAAAAAACAGGCAACGGTATTGCCGGGCGTAGAAGGGCTGCTGGCATCGCTGCAAAAGGAAGGCTGGAAGACAGGGCTGGCCTCTTCGTCGCCGCTGCGCATGATCCGGGAGTTGATAGATTTCTTTGGGATTGCCCCGTATTTTGAGGCGGTTATCAGCGCCGACACCGCAGCACTGGGCAAGCCGCACCCGGAAGTGTATCTGCAATGCGCGGCGGCCCTGGGCGTGGGTGCGCATCAGTGTGTTGTGCTCGAAGACACCGTAAACGGCTGCATCGCTGCCAAAGCCGCGCGTATGAAGGCGCTCGCCGTGCCGCACTATGAATGGGCGCACGACCCGCGCTTTTCCATCGCCGACAAAACGGTGAACACGCTCGAAGGCATAGACGCAGCGGGGTTGGAAAGGGTGTTGCAGGGATAGATTTCCGGAAAAAAGGAAGGGTGTATTTCCGGAAAATAATCTGTTTTTCAATGCCATTTCAAGAAGCATCGACCCTCCCAATTGCGCTGTTGGCACAACCAACGAAATACGTTCGGTTTTTTCCAGTACACTTCTTGCGAAAGTAGTTTCGGGCAGCCTTTTCGTTGTTGTGTAATACGCCCGCAATCTCCATTATTCTGTGTTGTGGNNATTACGTACGCAGGGAAACGTACGCGGGAAGATGTATGCCTCATATTTCGCAGCGCACTGACAGCACACGTCATTGCGGGCCTGACCCACAATCTCCATTATGCTGTGTTGTGGAGACGATGAGGTATTTTGTAATTAGAAATTTGCATATCCGATAACCATAGCAACGATGAAAGTATCATCCCAAAGAGAACAAATAGACTTTCGCAAGAGGTCTGATGTTGCGGTCGTGCTGGATTCTAGGATGTGCTGGCTTTGCCGGTTTGCTGTTTGCCTCGGTTTGCGCGGCAGCGGTCGCTGCAATAGTTTACCGCGTCCCAGACTTTTTCCCATTTCTTTCGCCAGGAAAAGGGACGTTTGCAGACAAGGCAGATTTTAGTAGGCAGGTTTTCTTTTCGTGCTGCTTTCATACGATGCAATTCAGGTTGAGGCAGGGCAGGCAACAGATTTCTTGCTGCTATTTTCCGGCGGCCATTTCCGGAAATATTGCGCTTCACTTGGGTTTCTTTCCCAGAGGTTTCAGGGGGGATTTTTTTAAGACGTTTTGCGTCGATTGTCGCGCGTCAGTCGCACCAGATACTGGGCATCGTCGTCTTCAAAAAGGAGTTGCATTTTCCAGCCGGCCGCTTCGGCGATGTGTTGCAGGCGCGTCTGATCAATATAAAGCCAGGTAAACCAGTCCGTTTCTTCGCCTTCGTATTCATAACGGCATTTCACCTCGCCATAGTAGTGCTCCGGGCGGGGCGTGCCATCGTCATAGAGATAAGAAACGTCGGAAGAATCGAAGAGCAGTTGTCCGCCTTCGGCCAGCAGGGTTTGCGCGTGTGCGAGAAAAGTTTTCAACCCGGCAATATCGCTCACCAGCCCGATGCCGTTCATCAGCAGTAGCAGCGTATCAAAACCCGTTTCGGAGAACGTGAAAATATCTTCGTTTAAAACGCGCTTCACGCCGCGCCGCTTGGCAACCGCTGCCGCGCCGGGCGAAAAATCGAGCGCCGTAACGTTGTGGCCGTCTTCCTGCAGCACCAGCGAGTGGCTGCCGGCCCCTGCGCCGATGTCCAGAATTTTGCCCCGGCATTCCCGCAGGGCAATTTCTTCCTGAAAAGGCATTTGCTTCCAGGGCCGGAAATAGGTAGCTACCGGCATCTCGTCGCGGCTGCCGTCGGGGTAGGCCACCCAGAGTTTCCGGGGTGTATCAGGGTTGAGGTCATAATCGAGCATCGCCCGGCCAATGAGGTCTTTCATAGCGCGGGCGCAAGATAGGGGAGAAGCGAAAGGAACGTCGGCAGGCGCACCCTGCTTTCCGGAAATCAGGATGCGCCTGCCGAGTGGTGGGGAAAGCATTTCCGCCCTTTGAACAGACAGCCGGCTTTTTATTTTAATTCACCAGCAACACGTTTACGCTTCGTTGCAGGATGCTGAAGGCGATTTCGGCCATCAGGTTTTCCTTGTCGAGGGTGGGGTTCACTTCGGTAACTTCAAAGCAGCAGATTTTGTGATTCTGCATCAGCGAGGCCATCATGTCTTCGGCTTCGCGCTCGCGCAGGCCGTTGCTGACGGGGGTTCCCGTGCCCCGCGAGATGGCGCTGTCGAGGCTATCTACATCAAAAGAAACATAGATGTCATCGCAGGCCGAGAGATGCAGAAGTGTCTGGCGGACAATATTTTCAACGCCTTTTTTACGTACTTCAGACACCGGGATGACGCGGATATTGAGGCGTTTGAGCAGGTCTTCTTCCTCTTTTTCATAATCGCGCAGCGCAATAAAAACGAGGTCGGAGGGCAATATCCGGGGTGTCTTCCCGCCGAGGTGCTTGAGCTTGGTCCAGATTTCGAGCGTGGATTTGTCGGGCTGATGCACTGCATTTTCTACGTTATCAACGCCCAGGGCGGCGGCCAGCGGCATACCGTGCATATTTCCGGAAGGCGTGGTGTAGGGCGTGTGCATATCGGCGTGTGCGTCTATCCAGATAACGCCGAGCCGCCGCTCCGGATGGGCCATACGGATGCCCGCCAAAGTGCCGAGTGCCGAGCTGTGGTCGCCGGCCAATACGATGGGGAAGATGCCGCTTTTGAGCGTTGCCTTCACCGATTCGGCCACGCGGGTGCAAATTTCCAGCACACCAGCGGCGCGCTTGGCATAGGGCGAAGCCACCGGCTCATAGAGCAGGGTGTTGAGCGTTTCGACGCGCTCGCTGGGAAAATTGACAAAGAAAGAACTCATGTAGTCGAGCGCAGCAATCTTGAGCGCATCCACACCCAGGCTTGCGCCACGAGTGCCGGCACCAATCTCAGAGGCTACTTCTATGATTTTTACATTCCGCATAAAAAAACGAAATGCAAAGGTAAGTGTTTGCCTGCCGTACCCGAAAGCTGCCCACAGTCCTTCATTTTCGTTTTGTTAATTATGAACCGGCTGCGAGCAAACCCTTTTCCGCTTTTTTTCGGTCTATAAGGATTGGCGTTACTTTGCGACGCATTCCTGTTATGAAATTTTTACGGCAATATCTGATGGCAGCGGTTGTGCTGCTGGTATCCTTCACGGCACAGGCCAAAAACGGATACAAAATCCACGTTCATTACACCGACCTCAAGGATACGACGGTGCTGCTCGCCAAATATTTCGGCAAAGGACTGCCCACGATCTACAAGGTGGACAGCGTGAAGCTCAATAAAAAAGGCGAGGGGACGCTGTTCTCCAAAGACACGATTGTCGGCGGTATTTATATGCTGCTCCCGGCAGATATGCGCTCCTTTAATGAGATTCTGCTCAACGACGGCGACGATATCAGCGTGGACATTACCAGCGCAACGACACCGAATAAGATTTCCTTTAAAAACTCGCCGGAAAACGACCATTTTCAGGAGTATCAACAGTACCTCGTGGGCTACGGCGAGCGCCTGAATGCGCTCAACACCGAACTGTCTGCCGCAAAATCAAAGGCCGATTCAACCCCGATTATCGAGCGCAAGC
The DNA here is from genome assembly GCA_002336725.1 of Bacteroidetes bacterium UBA1952. Lineage (GTDB taxonomy): Bacteria > Bacteroidota > Bacteroidia > Chitinophagales > Chitinophagaceae > UBA1952. The sequence goes on from DDEO01000064.1 coordinate 8,798, forward strand.
AAGCCTTGGGTAAAGAACTGATTTCCTATCGCCGGGGCTTGGTGCAGAAATACTCCGGCAGTCTGATATCCACGATTCTCCGCGCACTGGAAGTTCCGGAAATCCCGCCCGCCCCCAAAGATGCGAAGGGAAAGACCGACTCTACCTTTGCATATCGCTACATGAAGGTCCACTACTGGGATAGCTTCAACTTTAAAGATGAACGCCTGATTCATACGCCCATCTACGATGCCAAGCTCGACGAGTATTTCAACAACCTGGTCGTTCCCGTGCCCGATAGCGTAAACAAAGAGGCAGATTGGTTGCTGGCCGAAACGCGCGGACAAAAACAACTCTTTAATTACACGCTCAACTGGCTTTCGCAGTTTACCGAGCGCAGCAAAATCATGGGTATGGATGCCGCTTTTGTGCATCTGGTGGAGAAATACTATGCCCGGGGCGATGCTACCTGGCTCCCCGATTCCTCGGTGCAGAAATACCTCGACCGCATCGCCAAAATCGGCCCCAATATGATTGGCAAACTTGCCCCTGACCTGACCATGAAGACGGTGGACGGCAAAACGATTAAGCTCTCCGACGTGAAAGCGAAATATACCGTGCTGGTGTTCTACTCGCCCGACTGCGGCCACTGCATCACCGAGATGCCGAAGCTCGACAGTATGTACCGCGCTGTCCTGAAAGAGAAAGGAACCAAAATTTTTGCCGTGCGCACCGAGACCCCCGAGAAAACCTGGAAAGATTTTATCCAGAAACACCATCTCGAAGAATGGATCAACGTGTGGGATCCGGAAAATACATCCAACTTTCGCTCTAAATACGATGTTTACAGCACGCCGGTCATCTATCTGCTCGACGAGCGCAAGTTCATCCGTGGCAAGCGCCTCGATTACCAAACCATCCCCAAGGTGATAGAGATGCTGGAGAAAAAAGCCACCGGCGCGGCGCAGTAGGCCGATGTTTCATGTTTCATGTTTCATGGGCTTTGAACGCGATTTGGCCTATCAACACTTCTAAACAACTCCCACAATCGCCTCCTCCGACGCGACGATTTTAAAATATTCATGAATACCAAAATGATTCTGGCGGGCCTCGCGCTCACTGGTTCCTGCCTTACCACACAGGCGCAAACCCTTTTTACCTACGGCGGAAAGCCGGTATCCAAAGCCGAGTTTCTGCGTATCTATCAGAAAAACGGCGGGCAAAAGAAAGCCGACCTCTCCGACAAAGCCCTGCGCGATTATCTGGAACTCTACAGCCTCTTCCGCATGAAAGTGGCCGAGGCCGAAGCCCAGAAACTGGATACATCCATTGCGGCGCAGAGCGAGATCGACAACTATCGCCGCCAACTATCGCGCAGCTATATCAGCGACCCGTCGGCTACCGAAAAACTGATGGCCGAAGCCTACGACCGCCAGAAAAACGTGGTGGAAGTGGCCCACATCCTGATTGCCGTGCCGGCAGGTCAGGACACAGCTGCGGCGTATCAAAAAGCAGACAGTATCTATAAAGTCGCCCTTAAAAAAGGTGCCGATTTCGGGGCGCTGGCCAAAGAATACTCTGCGGATCGCGGCTCCAAAGACCGGGGCGGAAGCGTGGGCTATATCAGCGGATTGCAAACCGTTTATCCGTTTGAAAACGTGGCCTACAATACGCCGATCGGAAAGATTTCAAAACCTTTCCGCACGCAATTCGGCTATCATATCGTGAAGGTACTCGACCGCAAACCAGCGCAGGGCGAGGTTGAAGTGGCTCAGATTATGGCCCTCACGCCCAAATCCAGAGGCGAAGCGGGCGTAGAAGAAGCCCGTCGCACGATTGACAGCGCCCGACGCGACCTGAAAGCCGGCATGAGCTGGGACGATGCCGTGCAGAAATACTCGCAAGACCGATACAGCAAAGAAAACGGCGGACAACTCAAGGCTTTTGGCGTGGGACGCACAACACCTGTGTTTGAACAGGCTGCTTTTGCCCTCCGGAATCCCGGCGATATTTCGGAGCCGGTGCAAACCGAATTTGGCATTCACCTCCTGAAGCTGATTCGTAAAATTCCTCTCAAGCCCTTCGACTCGGTGCGCGATGAACTGCGCCGCAAAGTGGAAAACGACGCACGCGGACAGATTGCCCGCGACCAATATACCGAGCAGGTGAAGGCCCGCTATGGATACAAGGAATATCCCGAAAACCTCCGCGCATTGATCCAGCAGGTGAGCAACAGCGTGGTAGATACCGGAAAAAAAGCCGGCCTCTTTCTGGTTTCGGATTATGCATCCAACAACACGGTATTGCTGCAAATCAACAACACCAATTTCACGGTTGCCGATTTCATGCGCTTCGTCGCCCAAACGTCCAACGGACACCTTGTGGGCAACAAAGAGCTGGCGCTGCGCGATATCTTTCAGATGTATGCTGCTTCGGTGCTGAATGATTTTCAAATCCAGAGCCTCGAAAAAGAGAACGCCGAATTCCGGAACCTGCTGACGGAATACCGCGACGGCATCCTGCTTTTCGATCTCATGGACAGAAATGTGTGGAGCAAAGCCGGCAAAGACAGTGTGGGGCTGGCGGCTTTTTATGAAAAAAACAAAGCTCGCTACCGCTGGGAAGAAGGCTTTGAAGGCACGGTCTATCGGTTTAAGGATCGCGCGTCGGCAGAGCTGGGCCGCAAGCTGATGCAAAACGGCATGGACTCGGTGAAGGAAAAGGCGATGCTGGCGCAGGTAAATCCTTCGGACAAGCCACCGAAAGTATCGGTGCAGCAGCAGGGCAAATTTGAGTGGAGCCGTTTCACCGATTTTCCCCGCTACCAACTCACTGTCGGCAAGCCTTCTGCCATCAAAGCGAATGCTGATAGCACCTTTGACGTAGTGCTGGTGAAGCGCCTTATCGCCGCCGGCGAACCCAAAACGCTGGCCGAGGCGCGTGGTTATGTCGTGGCAGAATATCAGGATTTTCTGGAGAAATCCTGGAACGAGACGCTGCGTCGCAAATACCCGGTGGTGGTAGAAGAGAAAGTATTCCGGACGATGGTGAAATAAAGGGGGCGCAGGCGCTCCCGACAGCGGATTTTTAGGAACGAGACGGGCCGCGCCAT
>DDEO01000234.1 GCA_002336725.1 Bacteroidetes bacterium UBA1952
TCCCACCCCCACCTGCCAGCAAAAGGCAATCTGCTCGGCGCTGCCTTTTACGATGACCGGGCAAACGGAAGCCTTGCTTTTCACGCCGTCGTAATCCACCAGTTTTAGGCGCGGGCGTGGGTAATCGCGGTCAAAAGCTACCGACGCGCCTTCGGTAGGCAGGCCGGCGGCTTCTAATTTGGTGTGCAGGATGCGGGTGAGAATCTCGTCGGCTTCCGGGTCTTCGTAGGTGAGGTATTTGAACGCCGGCTCTTTTGGCTGACCGTGCGCTTCCATCTTGGCGCGGATGTGCTCCGGCAACTCGGCAAAGTCCACCAGCTTGCGCACCAGCACCGGCGAGGCCACACCAAAACGCGCTTCGCCGGTATCAATGTGAGGCGGCTTTTGCAGCACCACTTCTTCGGCGGCCATGCCAAACGCAAAGCCGTTTTTCTCCTGTACGCCCTGCACAAATTGCAACAACACCTGCGGGTCGTGGGCGCTAAAACTCAACTGTGCGCCTTCCGGAAAATGCAGCCCCTCGCGCCGCTTTACGCCGCCCTGCAACCAGCCCAGCGAATAGAGGCTCACATTATCGTGCAGGGCGTTTTCCGCGCCGATGCAACGATGAATAAATCCCACGATTTTCGGAAGGTGATTGAAGGGAACCAAGTGGGTGTTGGCACTCAAACGAACGATAGCGCGCATGGATAAAAAGCCTTTTGAGACTACAATGCTAACACGCGATTTCCGGAAAAAGAAACATTTTTCATAATTTTTCCGCGACGCAGTTTGGCGTTGTTATCGCTCAACTTCGCGGCTTTTTTAAAGCCCCGTCAGATAGGAAACCTCCGGAATTTTCCGGAAAAATAAAGGGCTGCTCCTCGTCAATGCCTAAAAAGGATTGAAGGGTGCGGGTTGAATGTTGAGGCTTGCTGTCAATGCCTGAAAGCAAGGTTGCGTTGTAGGCATCGCGCAGGGAGGGGCTGCTGTCGGAGGCAGGCCCCTATCCTTTTTCTGAGCCAAGGCGGCAACGGCTCTTTTCAAAGCCTGCTCCAAAAATGAAGGGCGATAAAATTTTCTTTTTTTATGTATAAAAAAACTTTGTCCTCCCGAAAAGCACCGCTTCCGTTTCTCCCCTTTTAAAAAAGGAGTGGGAAGGGATTCTTGACAGAAGGACAAAGATTCCGTTGTATTTTCCGGATACGCTCTTAACGCGTTGAGGTTCCGGCTATCTTAAAAAGACAAGCACCCTGTTAGCCGTTGGCCTTGAGTTTCTTCACCGCTTCGGTGAGGCGGGGCAACACTTCCATCACATCGCCTACCACGCCATAATCGGCAGCTTTAAAGAACGGCGCTTCGGGGTCTTTGTTGATCACCACAATCGTCTTGGAGCCGTTTACGCCCGCCAGATGCTGGATAGCACCAGAGATGCCGGCGGCAATGTAAAGGTTCGGGCGAATCGTGCCGCCTGTCTGGCCAACGTGTTCATTATGGGGCCGCCAATGGCTGTCGGCTACCGGGCGGGAGCAGGCCAGCGACGCACCGAGTGCACCGGCCAGGTCTTCGAGTGCGCCCCAGTTTTCCGGGCCTTTCATGCCGCGTCCGCCAGAAACCACCAGCTCGGCCTCGCTCAGCGGAACCGTTCCGGTAACGACCTGCATACTTTGCACCTGCACGCCAAAGTCTTTATCATCGAAGGCCACGTCCAGTTTCTCTACGCTTGCGCTGCCTTCGCCTTTTACGACCGCAAAGGTGTTGGGCATCAGAGTGATTACCTTCACATCGGTCGTAAGCGTGATGTCGGCAAATGCTTTGCCCGCAAAAACGCCTTTGCGTACCGTAAAGCTGCCGCCCTCCGTTTGGGGATAACCGATAGCGCCGGCCACGATGCCCGCGCCGAGGCGCATAGCCACGCGGGGAGCCACCTGCCGGCCTACCTGATCGTGAGAAGCGATGATGACCTTCGCGCCGGTTTTTTCGGCGGCGGTTATCAGTGCTTTGGTATAGGCGCGGGCGTTAAAGTCTTTGAGGCGCGGGTCGGTTACCTGAAGCACTTTCTGCACGCCGTAAGCGCCCAGAGTGGCGGGGTTGCCTTCGCCGCTGCCCACTACGAGGGCCACCGCTTCCGTACCCATTTGCTGGGCAATTTTGGCGCCATATTGCACGGCTTCCAATGCTTTTTTCTTAAACACACCTTCGGCGGTATGCTCGGCCAGAATCAGTACCATATCTAAAAATCCACCCGTAAAAGAGCTGCGCGTGGAAACAGTTTTGAGTTGTTTTAAAAGAGAATAAAAGGGCTTTTAAAGCGCATTAAATCACCTTGGCCTCACTGTGAAGGGCAGCCACAAGCGCGTCCATATTGTCGGCATCAAACATCTTGACACCGCCTTTGGCCGGCGGGGTTTCAAATTTGGCAATCCGGCTTTTTTCGCTGCTGTCGGTAGCGGCAACCACTTTCAGCGGCTTGGTGCGGGCCGCCATGATGCCGCGCATATTGGGGATGCGTTGCTCGGCCATACCCTTCTGGCAGCTGATGACGAGCGGCAGAGGAGCCGTGTCGGTTTCTTCGCCGCCGTCCACTTCGCGGTTTACGGTAGCCTTATTTCCGGAAATATCCACCTTAGAAGCGAAGCCGATATAATCCATATCGAGGGCTTCGGCAATCATGGCAGGCGTTACGCCGTTGTTGTAGTCAATGCTTTCCTTGCCGCAGAGGATGAGGTCGTAGCCGCCGACGCTCTTTGCGTAAGCCGCAATTTCAGTAGCTACCTGCGAAGGGTTCAGGCTTTCGGCATCGATGCGGATGGCTTCGTCGCCGCCAATGGCGAGGGCTTTGCGGATGACCGCATCGGCATCGGCCTTGCCCACGGTGATGAGGTGAACGGCAGTGGCAGCGCCGGCTTCTTTGAGTTCCAGGGCGCGTACAAGGGCATACCATTCATCATAGGGATTGATGATCATCGTAACGCCGGCAGTGTTGAATTTGGTGTCGTTGTCGGTAAACGAAATCTTGGAAGTGGTATCGGGCACCGGAGCGATACAAACCAGTATTTTCATAAGGAATAAATTTCAGGATGCAAAGGTAAGGGAGCGGCGTTGGATGCTTCATCCTGTACGCACGCCTTGTTTATGCCCGTTCGCCCTTGGGTAAACCGGTTCTTTTTTCCCGGAAATGATGCACGCCCGGCTTGTCGGGCCGCAGCACTGTTTTCCGAAAAAAATCCCCTCCGCAGCCGCCGGCATAGCCAGTGGATTTCCGGAAATTCCCGGCAGTAAAACATCTTTTTCCGCGCCGCGACCGGCTGTTCAGGTCCATTTTCGCAACTGCTGCACCACCGCATTGAGGTCTTTGGGCAGCGGCGCTTCCACCGATATTTCTTCTCCGCCCGGCGCTTCCACTACCAGCCGATACGAGTGCAGCGCCAGGCGGCTCAGCAGCGGACGCTCGGCTTCTTCATGTTTGGCAAGATTGAATTTTCGCTTGACGGAAGACAGGAAAAACGGTTTGCCGTCGCCATAGATGGGGTCGCAGAGCAGCGGGTGGCCGATAGACTGCATATGCACCCGGATTTGGTGCGTTCGTCCGGTAAAAATCCGGAACTGCACCAGCGCATGAAGCGGCCATTGCTCTACTACCCGATAATCAGTGTGGCTTGCTTTTCCTTTTTTGGCCACCGCCATCCTGCCGGCCTGCGTGGGGTGTTCAATAATTGGCGCGTCAATCGTTCCGGCTTCTTCAGCCAGGCGGCCATGCACCAGCCCCACGTAGAATTTTCCGGCGATGTGTTCCTGAAACTGAAGCGAAAGATGCCGGTGGGCGGCTTCGTTTTTGGCAAATACCATGCAGCCGCTCGTCTCGCGGTCGATGCGGTGAACCACAAATATTTTTTCGCCGGTTTTCTTTTCCAGAAATCCCCTGGCCGAGGGCAGCGCGGGGTCAAAGCGGTCGGGGATGGCCAGCAGGCCGGCGGGCTTGTCTATAAAAATCAGGTCGGTGTCTTCGTACAGGATAACCGGTTTCATGGTTTTGGGGGATTAAAATAGGCGTTCAGGGCAGCGTCTTCTGCCGCGCGCATCCGTTTGGCTTCGGCTTGGGTTTTGTCTTTAAGCCCGGCCAGGTGCAGTGCGCCATGAAACACCACGCGGTGGAGTTCGGTGTTGTAATCCGTTCCAAAATCCTGTGCATTCTCGGCCACGCGTTCGCTGCTGATGTGGATTTCCGCCTCCAGCTTCGCCGCGTCTTCGCTCAGGTCAAAGGTGATGATATCGGTGTAGGTGTCGTGTTGCAGAAAGTCTCGGTTTACCTGCAGCAGCGCCTCGTCGGTGCGAAACAGAAAGGTAAGGTCCGTCTGCTGCACTTCGGGCCGATAGCCCTTGATCAGCGCGTCCAGAAAAGACGAGAGTGCCCGTCGCTGCCGAAGCCTGCTATTCATCTCTACATCGTAGAACCGGGAGGCCATATAAAGAATTAGAAAGAAGAAAGAAAAAACAGGGCGCAAAGGTCGGGATAAAATGCCGCCCTTTTCCGGGCCTATCTTTGCGGCTGTGAAAAAGGATGTTTCTGATGCCGCCCTTCGCCTGTCGCAGTTGCGTGCCGGAATGCAGGCCGTGATTTTGTCTCACGACGAAGACTCGGAGTTTCGGCTCACGCTGCTGGAGATGGGCTGCATCCCCGGCGAACCGGTGCGGGTAGAGATGATTGCCCCACTCGGCGATCCGATGGCTATCCGCATTGCAGGCTATTACCTGAGCATCCGCAAAAANNTGATGGCCCCCTGAAACCAAAGACTTCTTTCCCCGCCGGCGCTATGCACATCGGACTTTATTTCGGCTCTTTCAACCCCATTCATACCGGCCACCTGCTGGTTGCCGAACACGTCGTTTCTCATACCGACGTGGACAAAATCTGGTTTGTCGTCTCGCCGCATAATCCGCTGAAGGATTCGGCCTCGCTGCTCAACGAATACGACCGGCTGCACCTCGTGGAGCTGGCCATTGCCGACAACCCGAAGTTCCGGGCTTCCAACGTGGAGTTTTCGCTGCCGAAGCCTTCCTACACCATTGACACGCTGACGTATCTGGCCGAGAAATTTCCGTTCGAGACGTTTTCCATCGTGATGGGCTGCGATTCTTTTGCCAACCTGCAACGCTGGAAAAACTGGGAACAACTCGTTGCCCGTCATCGCCTTATCGTGTATGCCCGCCCCGGTTTTGAAGCAATGCCAATACCGGGCGCAACGGTTTTATTCCTCACCGATGCGCCGCAGATTCATCTTTCGGCTTCTTATATCCGTAAGGAAATTCAGGCGGGCCGTTCTACCAAATATCTCGTTCAGGACGATGTACGGACCTATATCGAGGATAACCGGTATTATAAATAGAGCGGGATTTTCCGGAAAACAAACCTCATTCCAGGCATATTGAGATAGCACACGGATGGCGTGGATTCGTTACGCGTGTCCCCAACGAAGTTGGCCGGGATTTTCACGAAACCGGCAAGCCTTTTCGTCCGCTACCATCGCTTTCTGATAGCTACATTTTCCGGAAAATTTACCCTTCTCCTTCCAGCACAAACAACTCCCGCGTGTTGCGCCCGTAGCCGTCGTAATCCAACCCGTAGCCCAGCACAAAGCGGTTGGGGATTTCAAAGCCAATATAATCGGCCTTCAGGTCGGGAACGAGCAGCGCGTCGGGCTTGGAGAGAAAGGTGGCAATGCGCACCGAGGCCGGCCCCTGCCGCCACACTTCTTTCAGGAAGCTCGTCATCGTGCGGCCCGTGTCGATGATGTCTTCTATGATGATGACGTGCCGCTCGTGCAGCGATTCTTCCAGCCCGATAGCCGTTACTACATTTCCCGTAGAACTAACGCCCTTGTAAGAGGCGAGCTTTACAAAAGAAATCTCGGCTTCTACGGTTATCTCCCGAAAAAGGTCGGCGGCGAAGATAAACGAGCCGTTGAGGATGCCCAGAAACAGGGGTTTCTTGCCGGCATAATCGGCAGAGATGCGCGCAGCGAGTTCGCTCACCCGCGCAGCAATTTTGGCAGTGTCGAAATACGGGACGAAGGTTTTGTCAAGGACGGTGAGATGCACAGGGAAGAGCAGACGGCGATTAAGGAGATTGGTGTGGATTTTGTTTTATGGGGAATAGACCACGGATTGCCCGGATTTTCAGGATTCAAATGGATTTCCCCA
>DDEO01000178.1 GCA_002336725.1 Bacteroidetes bacterium UBA1952
CATGTTTTATGTGTCATGTTTCATGAGGGAATATGACACATAAAACATGATACATGAAACATTGCCTCCCGGATCGGATTTCGCGATTTAGAGGAGACGGAAGGCTTTATCAATTGAAATCGCACTTTTTTATTCCCCCTTATGGCACGTTATACCGGCCCTAAAAACAGAATCTGCCGCAAATTCGGCGAGCCGATCCTCGGATCTGGCAAAAACCTGGACAAAAACGCTTTCCCCCCAGGGCAGCACGGCAACTCCAAAAAGCGCAAAAGCCTTTCGGAGTACAACATCCAGCTGCGTGAAAAGCAAAAAGCGAAATACACCTACGGAATGCTCGAGAAGCAATTCCGGAACACCTACCTCGACGCGGCTCGTCTGCGTGGCGTAACCGGTGAAAACCTCATCAAGCTGCTCGAAAGCCGCCTCGATAACGTGGTATATCGCATGGGTATGGCACCGACACGCCCCGCTGCCCGCCAGATGGTGAGCCACAAACACGTGATGGTAAACGGCCACATCGTAAACATTCCTTCGTATCGTCTGAAACCGGGCGACGTGGTGGAACTGAAGCCGAAGAGCCGCGCCAACACCGACATCACTTCTACGCTGCGCCCGAAAAACCCGAAAATTTCCTGGATCGATGCCAACGAAAAGGAAATGAAAGGTACGTTCCTCGCATATCCTGAGCGTGAAAACGTTCCGGAAAATATCAAGGAACTGCTCATCGTGGAATTGTATTCCAAGTAAGATTTCCTGGTAGTTGGGCTTTTTCTTCGGAGAAAGCCCAACTCCTTTCTTCTGCTCTTCTCGCTTTTATTCTTTTTTTTAAAAGAAACGTCAGCCACAGGAATCCGGCCCGGAATACCGAGCCATCCTCTTCGCCGGAGTGTGTGCGCTGAATATCGTTTTAACCACCGGCTCTGCAATTTCTCAATCAAGACCCAATTATGGCACTGTTATCTTTTCAGAAACCCGACAAAATCACGCTTTCCAAAGTAACCGACTTTGAAGCGCACTTTGAATTCCGTCCCCTCGAGCCTGGCTACGGCGTAACCATCGGCAACGCCCTGCGTCGTGTATTGCTTTCTTCGCTGGAAGGCTACGCCATTACCGCGATGAAAATCGAAGGCGTGGATCACGAATTCGACACCATTCCGGGCGCTATCGAAGACGTTACCGAGATTATCCTCAACCTCAAGCAGGTACGTTTTAAATACACCGGCGAAGGACGCACCTTTGAAGATACCCGCGTAGAACTCTACGTTGCGGGCAGCGAAGCCCTGACAGCAGGCATGATTGGCGAGAAATTGCCGGAATTTCAGGTGATGAACCCCGAACTGGTTATCTGCCACCTCGACCCGTCGGCCAAAGTCCAGATGGAACTCTACATCGGCAAAGGCCGCGGTTATGTTCCCTCCGACGAAAACCGCAGCGAAGCATTCCCGATTGGCGTTATCGCTATCGACTCTATCTACACGCCGATCAAAAACGTGAAGTATAGCGTAGAGGCAACGCGGGTAGAGCAGCGCACCGACTTTGAGAAGCTGATGATGGAAGTAACCACCGACGGCACCATCCACCCGGAAGAAGCCGTGAAGGAAGCCAGCCGCATCCTGATCCAGCACCTGATGATCATCACCGACGAGAATATCTCTATGGAAAGTCGCCGGGGCGGAGAGGAAAAAGAAATCGCACTCGACGAAGAAAGCCTGCAACAGCGCAAGATGCTCTCTACGCCGCTCGAAGATCTGGAACTGAGCGTTCGGGCATTCAACTGCCTGAAAGCTGCTAAAATTCATTCGCTCAGCGAACTGGTGCAATATACCCAGGACGAGTTGATGAAATTCCGGAACTTCGGCCAGAAGAGCCTTTCCGAAATCGAGCAGGTGCTCAACGACCGTGGCCTGGGCTTCGGTATGGACATCAGCCGCCTGACTGCGAAAGAAGACTAATTTTTTAATTTGCTAATCTGCTAATGTGCTGGTTTGCTAATTGAAAAATTTGCAGGTTGAACCTATCAGCACATTAGCACATCAGCACATCAGCACATTAAACTCCCGTTGCAATTCCTTGACACGGTTGCAGCGTTAAACACCATCCATCGTCATGCGTCACGGAGACAAAATGAATAACCTGGGCCGCACTGCCTCGCACCGCCGCGCCCTGATGAGCAACCTCACGGCTCAACTCATCGAACACAAACGCATCACCACTACGCTGGCAAAAGCCAAAGCCCTGCGCGTGTATGCCGAACCACTCATCAACCGCGCCAAAACCGACAGCACCCACAACCGCCGTCTGGTTTTTAGCCACCTGCAAAATAAAGAAGCCGTTACGGAGCTTTTCACCGTTGTAGGCGACAAAATCGCAAGCCGTCCGGGCGGTTATACCCGTATCATCAAGCTGCCCATCCGTATGGGTGATGCCGCTGAAATGGCCATGATCGAACTGGTGGATTTCAACGAGATCTACAAGAAAGACAGCGACGAAGGCGCTGCCAAGAAAACCCGCCGCAGCCGTCGGGGAACTGCTGCTAAAGCAACCGCTACTGCCGCAACATCGCAAGCAGCCGCCGAAGCGCCTGCTGCAGAAGAAGTTGCCGGTGCAGCCGCCGGTGAAATCAACACCGACGTAGCCGCCGCCGACACAACCAACACGGTTGATGTTCCGGAAACACCGCAAGAGCCGGATGCTGCCGAAGGCCACGCCTAAGCTGCGTTCTGATACCTTATGTATCTTCCAAAAAGCCGTTCTTTTAAAGAACGGCTTTTTGCATTTTAAACCCCGTTGAAACAGGCGGTTATTTCCGGAAACAAGCGTCGTGTTTCCGGAAAACTCCAGAGTGTGTAAACGTATTGAGATGGTTCCCCGTTTTGGTGAGAAAGACTCCCCGAAATTCCGGAAATGTTGGGTCCTGAAGCCGCATTGCCGAAGACCTGAAAAGGCTGGAAACCTGCGTCGTTATTGGCTTTGTTGAGGTTGGCACGACCTTTTTTTAACTCAGGCGTAACCAGTTCGTTAAAACCCTTTCAAACCCCGTTTCTCATGTTCACGCCTACTCTTTTTAACCTCGTCAAAAGCAGCCTCAAGACCTTCTACGATATCGATCCGCTGGTGGTGGAACACATGGCGCTGCGTGTAGCGGTGCAGGTGAAATTCGTTTGTGGCCGGTCTGTGGCCGTTCTCTCACAGGCACAACGTGCGCTCTGCGACAGCTTCAGCACACAGCCTTTGGAGCCTATCTTGTAAGGCCCGTTTCGCTATTGGTTACCCCGCGTTTTGTTTGAAAGGTTTGGTTTCGTTTGCGGATAGATAAGTTCCTGAATTTTGGGATAGCCGCGCAAATTATTCATCTGCCGCTGCAACCACGCCAGCCGTCGGCGTACATAAGCACTTTGTGGCTTTACGGTATAAAGAATCGGATTGGGCAGGCTGGCCGCTATTTGCGCCGCTTCGCCCGACGTAAGTCGTGCGGCACGCTTGCCAAAATAAGTCTGCGCAGCGGCTTCCACGCCATACCGTCCGTCGCCCGTTTGCGCTACGTTCAGATAGACTTCGAGGATGCGTTGCTTGCCCCATATTTTTTCAATCAGCCAGGTGTAAGGCACTTCTAAGACCTTGCGCACATAGCGGCTCCAGCCGTTGCCCTGCCACAGAAATACGTTTTTTGCCGTTTGCTGACTGATGGTGGATGCGGCAGCGCCAACCGGGCGTGTGCCTTTCCTGCCGGCTCTCTGCCCGCTCAGGCTCTCGTTTACGGCCTTCCAGTCGAAGCCGTTGTGTTCCGGAAAAAGCTGATCTTCTGCAGCCAGTACGGCCAGTTTCATGTCGGAGGAAATGGCTTCGTATCGCACCGGCACATACTGCACCGTTTTGCCCGTAAAACGGTCGGCGAGTTGGGTGAGCGTCGTGGGCGGCAGCATCCATTTGCAGACCAGCAAATACACGAGGGAAAGTCCAAAAGCCCAGGTAAGCATCCGGAAGACAAAACGAAACAGTGCGCGCATATAAGCAAAAAAGCAGCCTCGGGTAGAGAAAGCAAAGGCGACTGCTAAATTAGCTTCTGCCAACCTTGCGGAACTTTAGAGGGTGCATGAAAGATACATCTCCGGCAAAATCTCGCAGANNGAGACGCAGCGGCGCAGAGAAAAAGTTGCTGCTATCTCAGCCCAGTAAGCGGCTGATGCTGCGTCTGTGCAATGGGTTATACACCCATTTTAGAAGCCGCTTTCTGTAATAAAAATATTTTTCTATCAATGCGTTCTGTGGATGTCAGAAACCACAAATTTTATCCCCTGATTTCCGGAAATTGCCAACTCTAAAAAAAAGCCGCACCCTCCCGTAGAAAGCTGCGGCTTTTTATTTTGAAGGAGGCCGCGTTTATACCGCCTGCTCATTTTCTTCGGGGCGGCGGTCGTTGTTGTCGTCGAGGCTGTAATAGTTGTTTTCCTCATCTTCGGCGCCAATGTTTTCGGCGGCATCATCGGCGCTGGAGCCGGGCACAATCAGGTCGTCGCCGATAAAGCCTTCGCGGCCCGACGCTTCGTTGAGCGGATCGCCGTCGGCATCGGTTTCGTCGAGGTGGGCGCGGAGTGGGGCCATCTCATCGTCGCTGCGGTCGATACCGCGTTCGGCATCATCGAGCACCATTTTTTCATCTTCGCCCACTTCGGCATCCATGTCGCCATCTACCGGTGCAGCGGGTACAGCCGAAGGTTTTTCTTCGGTTTCGCCTTCCACCAGCACCGGATTTCCGGCCTGCGCTTCGGGGCGGGCGACGGCTTCCTCGCCGGTAACACGCGCGTCTTCTACTTCTTCAAAGCCGGAATTTCGGCTCAGAATATCTTCGGAGGCGGGGTAGTGGGGATATCCGGGGAAATCGTTGTCCTGGGTAGCTTTGCTTTTATCGGGGCTGTTCATAAGGTTGCGGTTTTAGAATTAATTTTCCGGAAAAAATCCGTGCCGGGCATTCACGTTAGGAACGGTGCTGAAATAACTTCCG
>DDEO01000123.1:0-4999 GCA_002336725.1 Bacteroidetes bacterium UBA1952
TGCGGGCCTTGATGCCTTTTTCGAGTTCTTCAATCAGGTTGGCATTCACGTCCTGATCGGTTTCCAGCTCGGCATCGCGCGTTACCTTGATGATGGCCGCCATAAACTTATCGAAGCCAAAGGGCGCAAACAGCGCGGGCAGCGAAAACCGGATGATGTCTTCGAGCAGGATGATGTGCTTTTCGTCGTTTGGGGTGGGCAGGATGACGAAGCGCGGCAGCTCGCGGGTGGGTACGGCAATGAGCGAATAGCGTTGCAGCAGGGCGTTTTTACTGTTGCCCAGCACGCAGGCGAGGTAGATGGCCTTGTCGGAGAGCAGCGGCGCAGTGGGCATACTTTCTATCATCAGCGGCACCAGACGGGTGCGCACCCGCTCGTCGAAATACTGAGCTACAAAGGCTTTTTGTGCCTTGGTGAGTTGCTTTTCGGTTTTGAGGAAGATTTTCTCCTTTGCCAGTTGGCGCTGCACTTCGGCCCAGGCGCGGTCAAATTCGGTGCGTTGCGCCTTTACCTTTTCGCTGATCTGCTTCAGGATTTTTTCCGGATTGTCTTCCAGATGCACTTTGGCGGCCTTGCCTATCCGCACCATGCGCGAGAGGGTAGCGACCCGCACGCGGAAAAACTCGTCCAGATTGTTGGAAAAGATGCCCAGAAATTTGAGGCGGTCGGGCAGGGGAACGGTAGGGTCTTGCGCCTCTTGCAGCACACGGCCATTGAACGCCAGCCAGGACAGGTCGCGGACGATGGTATTTTTTTCGGAGTTCAAAACAACAAGGGTGATGGAGGATTGGCGGAAAGATAGAAACAACCGTGCTAAGGCAGCGCAATTATCCAACGAGCCGATGAGAATTTCCGGAAATTTAATAGACCTGACAGGTCCGGAGCAGAGCGGAGGATGCCTGTCAGGTCAGGTTGCCTCGTAGTGCTGTTTTCGTTCTGCTTTTTTCCGGAAAAAAAATAGACCAAAAGCGGGTCGCCCGCTCGTGCAGCGGTGGGCTACGCAGCACCGATAGAATGGTATTTATTGTGCGCTCCAAACTCTGTTTTCCTGATCTCATGATTCTATAAACACCCATTTAACTCAAACGGCTTTTTAAGGGAAATTTCCGGAAAAAAAGAACCCCTGCAAGGCCAGCCTCGCAGGGGGTTCTAAACGTTTCTATTTTCCGGGAATTGCTTAGGAACGTTGCTGAAATAACTTCCGCATCTCTTGAGCCTCACCCCCGGCCCCTCTCCGAAGGAGAGGGGTGACAGTATAGCGATAGAAAACATGGTGATTTTGCCTACATGGCGGCTGTAAAAGGCAGCCTTATTTCACCATTCTCGAGAAAGGCTAAGTGAGGAAGTTATTCCGACGCTCTTGCTTAGCTAAAAGCGTCTTTGAGCTTATCAAAAAATCCTTTGCCTTCTTTTTCTTCCTCGTGTTTTCCATCGGCCTGTGGGGTATAATATTCGGCGGTGTCGGTCGCGGGATTAAAGGTGCGGGAAGCACGCATTTTCTCCAGCAATTCCTTCTCTTCGCTCGAAACATTCTGCGGACTGAAACCAGCCACTTCTACCAGCTCGTCGCCCCGGCCATAGCCCTGAAAAGCCGGAAATCCCTTGCCTTTCAGCCGGAAAACCTTGCCGCTTTGCGTACCCGCCGGAATGGTAATCTTGGCGCGTCCGTCGATGGTGGGCACTTCTACTTTAGTACCCAGCACCGCATCGGGGAACGAAACCTGAAGCTTGTGTACCACATCCATGTCCGAGCGCGTCAGGTGGGGATGCTGTTCTTCTTCTATCTGAATGAGCAAATCGCCCGAAGGGCCGCCGCGCTCGCCGGCATTGCCCGCGCCGCCCATCGAAAGCTGCATCCCTTCCTGCACGCCCGCCGGGATGTCGAGCGAGAGGGTTTCTTCCCCAAAGACGCGGCCTTCGCCCCGGCAACTGCCACATTTGGCGGTGATGGAAGCGCCTTGTCCGTTGCAGGTGGGGCAGGTCGTTACGGTCTGCATCGCGCCGAGGAACGTTTGCTGCACCCGCTGCACCTGTCCGCGCCCGCCACAGGTCTGGCAGGTCTGGATAGAAGATTTGTCTTTCGCGCCGCTACCGTCGCAGGGCTTACAAACAACGTGCTTTTTGACTTTAATTTTCTTGTTGGCTCCCGAAACAATTTCGGCATAGCTCATCCGGAGTTTGACGCGCAGGTTGGAGCCGCGCGACCCCCGTCCGCCGCCGCCGCCGCGCTGGCCGCCAAAGAAGGAGCCGAAGATATCGTCGCCGCCGCCGTTGCCAAATATGTCGCCGAAGTTGGAGAAGATGTCCTCCATGTTCATGCCGCCGGGGCCGCCACCACTGGCGGGGCCGCCCATACCGGCATGGCCAAAGCGGTCGTAGCGTGCTTTTTTATCGGCGTTGGAAAGGGTATCGTAGGCTTCGGCAGCTTCCTTAAACTTTTCTTCCGCTTCTTTATTGCCCGGATTGCGGTCGGGGTGAAACTGAAGCGCGATCTTGCGATAAGATTTTTTAATCTCATCAGCACTGGCCGTTCGCGTAACGCTCAGCACTTCGTAATAATCTCTTTTCATAAAATAAGAGTGCGTATAAGAAGCTACACGGTTATCCGAAACTCCTCAAAAAAGGCATTTTCCGACACGCTTGCTCAAAAAAAGGGAAAGACTGGTTTTTTTAGGGGTGTTTTTATTTGCCAACCACCACTTTGGCGTGTCGAATGAGCTTGTCGTTGAGATAGTAGCCGGGTTGAACCACATCCAGGACAGCGCCCTGCATATCGGGGGCAGGGGCGGGGATTTCGGTAATGGCCTCGTGCAGGTCTGCATCGAAAGGCACACCATTGGTTTCCATTTGGCGCAGTCCCATGCGGTTCAGCGTATTGCGCAGCTTGGCAATCACGAGGTCAAAACCTTCTTTTACGGCTTCTACATTCTGTGCCTGCTTCAGCATCTTTTCGGCGCGTTCAAAGTCGTCGAGTACGGGCAGCAATTCCTGGATCACGTCTTTGCCGGCGGTTTGGAGCAGTTCCATGCGCTCTTTGGCCGTGCGGCGTTTATAATTATCAAACTCGGCGGCGAGGCGCAGATATTTATCACGCGCTTCTTCCAGTTCTTTTTGTTCGGTAGATGCATCCGGGCCTTCTGCCGGCTGGAAACCGCTTTCTGACACGCTGTCATCCAGATTCAATCCGTGTGCCATTGCTTCCGCCTCGCGAGCGGCGGTCTGGTCTTCGACACCTTCGGGGCTGTTTCTAAAATCCTTTTCCTGCATAGCTTTTTTCTTTTTAAAGAACATGTTTGTAAAGCTATTATCAAAACCGATGCCGTTTCCGGAAATGCCGCCATTTTGGCAAATACTTGTCGTATTTCCGGCATTTTAACACAGCCGGACAAAGTACATTTGTGCACAAATGCTTTCTATGAAACGCCTCTATCTATCGCTCGGTGCGCTTCTCTTCGCGGGTATGGCCAGCGCCCAGCCGCCCGCCAATTATTACCAATCGGCTGCCGGACTGAGCGGCACGCAGCTCCAGACGGCTCTCTACAACAAAATAAAAGGCCACACGGTTCTTTCTTATACGCCCGGCCTCTGGAATGCGTATAAAACCACCGACAAGCGCCCCGGAACCAACTACCTCTGGGATATCTACTCCGATATTCCGGGCGGCACACCGCCCTACCAGTACACCCTCGGCAGTGGCCAGTGCGGTAGCGGCGCCAACCGCGAGAATAGCTGCTACAACCGCGAGCACATCTGGCCCCAAAGCAAGTTTAGCAGCAATCCGCCTATGGTTTCCGACCTGTGGATTGTTTACCCAACGGATTATTACGTCAATAACCAACGCAGCAGTATGCCTTACGGCAAGGTGGGCACGGCTTCCAAAACCTTTATGAACGGCACCAAAATCGGGAATAATACCTATCCCGGTGCGCCGTCGGGAACGTGCTTTGAGCCGATTGACTCTTTTAAGGGCGATATCGCCCGCAGCTATTTCTATATTGCCACCCGCTACCTCGGCGAAGGCAGTAGCTGGAGTACCTGGGAGATGGCCGTTGGCTCGGTGATCAAGCCCTGGGCGGTGCAAATGCTGCTGGAATGGAATCGCCTCGACCCTGTGAGTGCTAAGGAAGTGGCCCGCAACAACGCGGCATTTCTGCTTCAGAAAAACCGCAATCCGTTTATCGATTCGCCGCAATATGCCGAGTGTATCTGGGGAAATTCCGGAAATTGCCGCGCGGCGCAATCGGTGGCTACCGTCAGCAACCCCGAAGAGGCGCTTCAGGTGTTTTACGACCTGAATGCCGGAAAAATCTACCTTACTGCCGACAAGCCCGCCACGGCACAACTGCTCGATATGCAGGGCCGCGTGCTGGAAACCCTGCTGCCCCTCACCCCGGAATCCAACCGCTGGGAGCTTTCCATAAATGCCTGGCCGCGCGGGATGTATCTGGTTCGCACCCAGTCGCAGGCCGGTGCAACCCTTCGTCGCGTGGTTTTTCCATAAAACAAAAGAACCGCCTCACAAGCGAAACCCGCTGAGAATTTCCGGAAATTCTCAGCGGGTTTTGGTTTTTAAAAAGCCTTTCCGGCACTACCTGCGCTGCGGCGGCGGCAGGATATCTGCAATCGTCAGAATCAATTCATAAGGAACCTCCACGCCGTCTTCTTCCACCAGATCGTAGCGGTCCAGAGCGCTCCAGCGCATCCGGAAACGTGGCACGTCGGGCACGTTTACCTCATAATACAAGCCATCGGGCCGCTGCTGGGTGAGGATGCTGGCAGGAACAGTGCGGCCATTCCAGGAGATATTTTGAACGAGTGAACGGGGCATGGAGTGAGGGGTTTGGCGTTAGGTGTTGAGAGTTGATTGTTGTTGATGAAGGTTGATTGTTGTTGATGAAGGTTGATTGTTGTTGATTGTTGGTTGATGAAGGTTGATTGTTGTTGATGAAGGTTGATTATGGTTGATAGGGGTGCAGGAACGCGCCAAGAGGCGCGTTCT
>DDEO01000123.1:5091-9707 GCA_002336725.1 Bacteroidetes bacterium UBA1952
AGCCGACGAGGCGGGAGGGTCTTTACTGACGATTGTTGATTGATAAATAAACGGGCCTCTGTGTCTCTGCGTCTCTGCGAGAAAAAAAGTTGTAGATGCACAATGATTATTGTTGGTGAGATCTTCTTTCCCCGCTCCTGTCAGCCCCGTCCTTTTTGCTCTTCCTTCTGCGATTCGAGAGCCGCTTTCTCGGCCTTCCCGACTTCCTCGTCCGGCTCCGAGCCATCGAGGCGGATGATGGGAATCACCGCGCCGCGAAGATGAGGATTGGCCGCCTTGTCCTGCGGGTGAAAGGGCGATTCCGACGCTTCGCTTTTATGGATAAAGACGGCGGCATCGGTAGGCGTAATGCCTTTGCCGCGGTTCAAAGCCCACACCTTGGTAAACTCGGCGCCGAAATACAGAATAAAAGAAGAATAATAAACCCAGAGCAGGAAGATGATGATAGAGGCCGCCGCGCCGTATTGGGTATTGACACTGGAACTGCTCAAATAAAAGCTAATGCCAAATTTACCGGCCATAAACAGCAGGCTTGTAACTCCCGCGCCTACCAGCGTGTCCTTCCAGCGAACGCGGGCATCGGGCAATACTTTATAAATAACGGCAAACAGCAAGCCAATCACCACAAAAGTGAGCGCATTATTGGAAACCGTTGTCAGCAACGCTTCTTCTTCTCCCAGAAAGCCTAACAGATGGCTATAAAGGACGGAGAGCAGGGTATTTACAATCAGCGAGACCATCAGCAGAAAACCGAGGCCGATGATGAGCGAAAAAGACAACAAACGCGTAACGATGTAATTCAGCCAGCTCTGCTTGGGCTTTGCCTTGATAGACCAGATGACGTTGATAGAATCCTGCATATCGGCAAACACGCTGGTGGCACCAATAAAAAGCGTGATGGAACCCACAACAAGATAAAAACTCCCCTGATCCTGAAGGCGCATATTATCGGCGATCTGAAGTATTTGCCGGGCGGCGCTTTCGCCTACAAACTGCTCAATCTGCTGATAGAGCGATGCCGATATTTTATTGCGCTCGAAAAACAGGCCGGCTACCGAAATCACAATCAGGATGAGCGGCCCGATGCTGAAAACGGTATAATAGGCCAGCGAGGCCGATAGCTTGGTAACGTTATCGTCAATGAAATTGGAAACCGTATTTCTTACGATATTCCAGATAGACATTTTGGCCGGTTGGCTCATAAGGAGAGACTGCTTTTCAATTACAAAACGGAAATCCGTGCCAGCAAGGTGCTGCCGCCCCTTCCGAAAGGCGTGTTTTTCCGGAAAATGGCCCAAATTTCCGGAAATTTTTTAGTGTTCCGGCACCATGGGCGCTGTACCCATAACAGCGTCTATCTCTGCCCGCACCTCAGCGGTTATTTTCGGAAAAACGTCCAGTGCTTTCAGGTTTTCGGCCAGTTGCGATTCTTTAGTCGCGCCGAGGATTACAGACGTTACATTGGGGTTGGAAAGGCACCAGGCAATCGAGAGCGTAGCCAGCGAAGTATCCAGCTTTTCAGCTATCTGCTGGAGCGCCCGCACCCGGCCAATTTTCTCATCGCTCAGGGTTTTGTCCTTCAGCCATTCAAAACCTTCGAGCGCCAGTCGGCTGTCTTCGGGGATGCCGTCGTTGTATTTACCGGTGAGCAGCCCCGAGGCCAGCGGACTCCAGATGGTGGTTCCCATGCCGATATTCCGGAAAATGGGCAGATAATCGACCTCCATTTTCTGTCGCCGAAACAGGTTGTATTCCGGCTGCTCCACCGCCGGGCCTTCCAGTCCCAGTTGACGTGCCGCCATGTGGGCTTCCATGATTTCGGCGGCGCTCCACTCGCTGGTACCCCAATACAGGATTTTGCCCTGCTGAATCAGCGTGTTCATCGTGCGCACCACTTCTTCAATAGGCACATTCTTGTCGGGGCGGTGGCAGTAATAAAGGTCGAGGTATTCCAGTTGCAGCCGTTCCAGTGCCTCGTGGCAGGCTTCTGTCAGGTGTTTGCGCGAAAGGCCCATTTGGTTGGGCTTGTTTTCCTTGCCGCGCCAGCCAAAAAAGGCTTTGGAAGAAACGATGTAGGAAGAGCGTTCCCAGCTTTTGGATTTCAGGACGCGGCCCATCATCAGCTCGCTTTCGCCGCGCGAATACACTTCGGCATTGTCGAAGAAATTAACGCCGGCTTCGTAGGCAAGGCTCATCAGGCGGTCGGAGTGCGTGTCGTCTATTTGTTTGGCGAAGGTTACCCAGCTGCCCAGCGAGAGGGCGGAAAGTTGCAGGCCGCTGCGGCCCATACGACGGTAGATCATGGTTGGATTTTTAGAAAGAATGTTTCGCGCCAAAATTGGGCCACAGTGCTTTGATTTTCCGGAAAAAGTTGGTTAAGAAATCAGAAGCCTCAACCATTCGTTTTCGCTCTGTTCCAACCTGTAAAATCTTCCGCAACTTCGCAACCAAATGAACATTCAAAACCTGCTTCCGGAAATCCAGTGGCGCAGCAGCCGTGCCGGCGGCAAGGGTGGCCAGAACGTCAATAAGGTGGAAACCGCCGTAGAAGCCCTCTGGAAAGTGGCCGATACGACCCAATTTTCCCAAACTGAAAAAGCGTTGTTGCTTCAAAACCTGGCGGGCAAGCTCAATAAGGACGGTCAGCTTTCGGTGCGTGCCGCCAACCGCCGTTCCCAGCTCGAAAACAAAGCACTGGCGCTGGAAAAGCTGGAGAAAATCATCGAAAAAGCACTTTTCGTACCCAAAACCCGAAAGGCCACCAAGCCCTCGCGCGCCGCAAAGGAAAAGCGGCTGGAAGCCAAAAAAATAAACGCTTTCCGGAAAGCCCTGCGCCGGAAACACGACGTGTAGAAAACGTTTTATTTCCGGAAAAACGTTCTTTTTAGACGGTATCCAAAATCTCTGCCTTAATTTTCGCTTTCTTCATGAATGCCCCTCTTTTTAATTCAGACGTAGATGCGGCGGCGCATCTGCAAACCAGTTTTGCCCAATTGCGCGCGGCCATCAAAAATATCGTGGTGGGTCAGGATGCCGTGGTGGAAGGCCTTATCATTTCTTTGCTCTGCAACGGCCACAGCCTGCTGGTGGGCGTTCCGGGGCTGGCCAAGACACTGCTGGTGAAGACCATTGCCGACGTGCTGCACCTGTCGTTTAAGCGCATCCAATTTACCCCTGACCTGATGCCCGGCGACATCACCGGCGCGGAAATCCTCAACGAAGAGCGCCATTTTCAGTTCTTGCCCGGCCCCGTTTTTGCCAATATCATCCTCGCCGACGAGATCAACCGGACACCGCCCAAAACGCAGGCCGCCCTGCTCGAAGCCATGCAGGAACGCAGCGTAACCGCCGGCGGCAAGGTCTATCACCTGCCTGCGCCGTTTTTTGTGCTGGCCACCCAAAACCCCATCGAGCAGGAAGGAACCTACCCATTGCCCGAAGCCCAGCTCGACCGGTTTATGTTTCAGATAAACCTCGACTATCCGTCGTTTGAGGAAGAAGTGGACATCGTGCGCACCACCACCGACGCACGCCGTGTAGAACTGCCCAAGGTGCTGGATGCCGAAACCTTGCTCGCTTATCAGGCGCTGGTGCGCCGCGTGCCGGTGCCGGATAATGTGTTGCAATATGCCGTGGGGCTGGTGCATAAAACGCGCCCGTCTTCGCCCCGTGCGCCGGAAATTACCCGGCAATACCTGGCCTATGGTGCCGGTCCGCGTGCTTCGCAATACCTCATTCTGGGTGCGAAATGCCATGCGCTTTTGCGCGGCAAATACAGCCCCGATATAGAAGACGTGCAGGCCGTTGCGGCCTCGGTGCTGCGCCATCGCGTGGTGCGCAACTACAAGGCCGAAGCCGAAGGGCTGACGACCGATGCGCTGGTGGAGCAACTGTTTTGAGATGTAAATATGCCTGTCGGCAGCGGTGAAAAACAGGACTGCGGCGTGTATGGGTGGGCTTTTTGCCGGAGGCGCGCGTCGGATTTTCCGGAAAGCCGCCCCTTTTTTTACACAATCTCTAAATATTCAACGGATGCCGCCACTGCAAATAGCCCCTACCTTTGACGGTTCTTTTTTCCTATGCACCCAAAAGCACCCCGGCGACCCGGTCGCGCAGCCCGCATCCTGTGGCGGCTCTTCTTCCTCGGCTTTGCTGCTTTTATATTCCTGATTGTTGCCCTCTACTACAATGTGTTTGGCAATATGCCGGGTATTGACGAGTTTGAAAACCCAAGCGCGGCGCTGGCCTCCGAGGTGCGCGCCGCCGATGGCAGCCTGCTGGGCCGCTACTATGTGCAGGACCGCTCCAACAGTACCTACGAAGAGATTTCGCCAAGTGTCATCAACGCGCTGATTGCCACCGAAGACGAACGCTTTGAAGAACACTCCGGCGTGGACGGAAGGGCCATCCTGCGGGCCGTCTTCTCGATGGGCAAGGCCGGCGGCGGCTCTACCATTACGCAACAGCTGGCCAAAAACCTGTTTGGACGCACTAAACAAAGCATTTTCACCATCCCGCTCATCAAAATCCGCGAATGGGTGATGGCGGTGCGCCTCGAACGCAACCTCACCAAGCGCGAGATTATCACCCTCTACCTCAACACGGTTCCGTTTCCC
>DDEO01000236.1 GCA_002336725.1 Bacteroidetes bacterium UBA1952
CAGAACGGCAATTTCTGGAGAAAAATTCGGTAGCGTATGCAACCGACCTTTCAAATCAGAACGATGATTTCCGGAAAAATTCCCAATAGCGTCCACAGCGGACCTGTCAGGAATCTGCGGGCTTCGCCCTTGACCTGACAGGTCAAGTCCGCCCCCGGCGGACGCAGATGCCTGTCAGGTCAGAACGGCAATTTTCGGAAAAAAACCCGGTAGCATATGCAACCGACCTTTCAAAATCAGAACGAGATTTTCGGAAAAATTCCCAATAGCGTCCACAGCGGACCCGTCAGGAATCTGCGGGCTTCGCCCTTGACCTGACAGGTCAAGTCCGCCACCGGCCTTCTTTTTGTATCTTTACAACAATGAAAAAGAATACTCGCACCCGTAAAGACAAAGGCGCAATAGACGCGGAGTCTATTATCGTCCGCTGGGCAAAGGCTGGTGTATTGGCCGAAGCCGGGCGCGCTGCGATTGCCCGTTCCCACGCACAAGGTCGTTCGGTAACGATTGCCGAAGAGGGCATTGTTTACCACCTCCACCCCGATGGAAGCCGAACCCGTGTGAGAACCATTCCGACGGTTCCGGCAGGTAAGTACACCCAGCATACGTTTAAAGTAAAGCTATGAGCGTACCGCGATTGCGCTTGATTGCCGGACCGAACGGCAGTGGCAAAACGACTCTTACCAATAACATCCGGCAGAAACTGGGCGAAAATTTTGGGATTTACGTCAACGCTGACGAGATAGAAGTTTCGCTTCGGGAGCAGCTGGTTTATGACTTCGCAACGTTTGGTGTTTTTCCCGAAGAGGCTGATTTCCGGACTTTCTACGAAAGCCACCCGTTGCGTGATAAAGCAGAAGCCGCGTGGGGTATCACAGGAAGCGTATTTTTTCTGGCAGAGCCGCTCCCGCAGTGGACTTACTTTCCAACTTTATTTGCTGATTTCGTTCGTGAGATGCTGCTTAAAGAGCAAATATCTTTCGTATTTGAGACAGTCATGTCCGATGCGGGAAAAATAAATTTACTACAGCGTGCTCAAGCAGCCGGTTACCGCACCTATCTCTACTACGTGTGCCTGGAAGACCCCTTGATGAATGTGGCCCGGGTAGCCGACCGCGTTCAAAACAAAGGTCATGCCGTTCCGGAAGCAAAAATTATTGACCGATGGTCGCGCTCGCTCAATCATCTGTTGCCCGCCGTCCGACATTGCAACCGCTCCTATTTCTGGGATAATTCCGGAACGGAGCACCGATTTATTGGCGAGTTAAGCGAAGGCGAGTTCCGCCTGCAAAATTTGGATTTCGTACCCGCCTGGTTTGAGACCTTTTTGCTCCAAAAAATTCTGTAATTGCCCACACCCACTCCCCCAAAATCCCTCAACCGAAACGTCCTCCTGCGGCTGCTGGGCTACACGCGCCCTTACCGCAAAACGCTCGTGCTGGCCATCACGCTCTCCATCCTCCTCGCGGCGCTTTCTCCGCTGCGCCCCTGGATTATCCAGCAATCGGTGGATAAATACATTGCCGGAAAAGACTGGGACGGGCTGCTCTGGATTTCCGGAATTCACCTCGCCGCACTGCTGCTCGAAAGCGGGCTGCGCTTCTGGTTTATGTACCGCGCGGCGTGGCTCGGTCAGCGCGTCGTTACGGATTTGCGCGAAAGCGTTTTCCGGAAATTACTCTTCCAGAATCTCGGCTACTACGACCGCACCCCCATCGGCACACTCACCACGCGCACCATCAACGACCTCGAATCGGTGAATGATGTGTTTTCTGAAGGCATTCTTTCCATCATCGCCGATGTGCTGGTAATTGTGTTCATCATTGCGGCCATGCTGCTCACCAACTGGAAGCTGACGCTGGTGTGCCTCGTGCCTTTCCCGCTGCTTATCTGGGCAACGTATTGGTTCAAAAACGCGGTGAACGCTTCGTTTCAGCGGGTGCGCAATGCGGTGGCTTCGCTCAACGCTTTTGTGCAGGAGCGCCTTGTGGGGATGCACCTGGTGCAGGCTTTCGCCGCCGAAGAGCGCGAGTTTGGCAAGTTCAACGCCATCAACACCGAGCACCGCGCGGCCAATATCCGGGCCATTTTTGCCTATTCGGTTTTCTTTCCGGTAGTGGAGATTATCCTGGCGGCGAGCACCGGCCTGCTCGTTTGGTATGGCGCGGTGCAGATTATGGGTGCAGAAGCTTCGGCGGGTGTCATCATTGCCTTTGTGATTTATCTCAACAACCTGTTTCGCCCCCTGCGCCAACTGGCCGATAAGTTCAACGTGCTGCAAATGGGCGTTATTGCCGGTGAGCGGGTTTTTAAAGTGCTGGATTCCGACGAACAGTTGCAAAACAACGGCACGGCAGAAGCCGGAAATCTGAAGGGCGATGTGCGCTTTGAAGACGTGCAGTTTTCCTACGACGGCGAAACGCCGGTGCTGCGCGGCATCAGTTTTCACCTGCCGCCCGGCGATACGATGGCCGTTGTGGGGCCGACCGGCGCGGGCAAAACCTCGCTGGTTTCGCTGCTGGGAAGATTGTATGAAATTCAGGGTGGGAAAATCCTCATTGATGGCCGCGACCTCCACGACTACGATATTTATTCGCTGCGCCGCAAAATCGGGGTGGTCTTGCAGGATGTTTTTCTTTTTTCCGGCAGCATTCTGGAAAACATCACCCTCCGCGACCCGGATATTTCCAAACAGCAGGTGATAGAAGTATGCCGTTTGCTCGGCCTTCACGAGCACATTATGCGGCTGCCCGGCGGCTACGATTTTCCGGTATTGGAAAGAGGCGGAACGCTCTCGCAAGGCCAGCGCCAGCTGGTTTCCTTTGCCCGTGCGCTGCTCTACAATCCGGCCATCCTCATCCTCGATGAAGCCACGGCCTCGGTGGACTCCGAAAGCGAAATTCTGATTCAAAAAGCCATTGATACGCTCATCGCCGACCGCACCAGCATCGTCATTGCGCACCGCCTCAGCACCATCCGCAAGGCCGAGAAAATACTGGTGCTCAAAGCCGGAAAAATAGCCGAAGAAGGCAACCATGAAAGCCTCTCGCAACAAGGCGGCATTTATGCGCAGATGCTGCGCGCGGCAGAAGAAGGGCAGAAGATGTTGTAATGCCCGATAAAATTGGCCTGTGTGGTTATTGGGATAGCAACACGGATGACAAGCTATGCCCCAACGAAGTTGGCGGGGATTCAGGCGCAAAGGTTTTTTGCAACGCTTACTCGGACACAAACCCTTGCCAGAGGCGGATTTGCCGTTCAATTATTGCTCCGATACCTTCCGATGCACCTTCCAGAATACACCGCACAACGCCGTTTTTATCAGTGAGGTAGGTAACAGGATAACCAGGACTTGAGAGCGCGCTTTCATACTGGCTCAGGTTATAAAAGTGCTGTGCGGAGTAGGGTTCTGGAGACCACTCTATCATTTTGGTAAAGGTCTGGGTCTTGGCATTTTTCCGGAAATACTGTTTATAGAAATAGGCTTTTCCACGCTGCGTATAGGCGGAATCTCTGAAAAACGACAGGAACTGAACCTCGGAATCGCTTTTGAATCGCGGCATAATGTTTTGAAGTTCTTCCGCTTCTATCATGCAGGCCGGACAGCCATAGTACCAGCAATCTATAACAGATATCTTACTCAATAAGGCATTGCTGTCAAAAGGTTTACCGGTTGCGAGCGCCATAGGCGTTATCGCAGCAGGAAAAGGTTTATTAACCTGACGGAGATAAGAGAGCGACTTACGGATTGAGTCCAGATCTGTGTTATAGATGCCCGCAGAAAAAAGGCGCTGGGTTGTACGGCTATAAGAGTCGGCGGTAGCGATAATCCTTATTTTTATAAAAGTATCCTTTGGGTTGTTGGCTTTCCAGCTTTTCAGGACAAGCTCGCCACTGTCTAGCGCGTACATTATCAGGCCCGACTCCTGCTGGAAAACGCTTAGATTTCCGGAAAGAGAAAAGCTATTTCCGGAAATAACAAGCTGGGGTATCATCACCGCTTCAAACAGGCCGCAACGGACGGCAGTGTCCAAAGACCGCTGATATTTTGTTGTTTCAGGAGTGGCTTTAGATGTACAGGCACCGTATAAGAGGATAATCGCCAGACAGAGAGAAGCTGATTTCATGAGTGGTAAAAATAACTCCGCATCCTTTGCAAAGGATGCGGAGCGTTTAGAGTGGGTTTCAGAAGGTTACCATCAGAGTATTTTCGGGGCCTTGTGTGATGACATATGCACCAGCAGGTATGGTGTAATCAGAAGGGAGACCGAGCCCCTCTGTAATCTCCTTCTGGAGAAGCCAAGGGCCTGGGACATTCAAGCGCCCGTCTGCATAGTGTTCTGTATATGTAGCAGGAGACATGGTAGCCCTGCTTATATACATGGTCAAACGCCCTGCATCGTTAATCACAAATGCGGCATCGGCATATCCGTCTGGATTCACGCCACTACTGCCTGACCCCGCCTTACCTGCACGGAACTCCCCTACACAGACCGCGTCGCCGGGGTTACACTTGTAAGCGTTAGGATTTGAAGACGTTGGTGTCGCTTGATAAAAACCGGTTTTATAGTTTACGTCCACCAGCGGTTTAGTAATCCAATCCCAAAGTTCCTTGTACCAAGGCTTGTTAGCTTGTACCCCTGTCCCGGCAGAATAAGCGTTCTGTGCGACAGCAAGTTTGGTTGGGGCAATGGTTGCTGTTTCTTTTTTGCTACAGCTTGTAAACAGCATACAAGCGGCAGCTACGCAAAGCGTGATTTTTTTCATGCGGTTTCTGTTTTGAAGTCATGCCTACTTTTTTGAAGGTGTTCGGCTTTTTCCTGTTGCTTGCAAGCAGTTGCAAATTGCTATTTCGCAACGGGATTAAAAACGACAGATTACCTTATCTTCACGACATATTTTATCAAACACACGACGATATGCATCAGAGTATACGCTCCAATATTGTCCGGATTCGGAAGGCTAAAAAACTCTCGCAGGAAGAATTAGCTGAACGTATCGGTATGTCCACCAGAAACCTACAACGGCTTGAAGCAGGCGAAGCCAAAACGCTTGATGCTTCTACCCTGATTGGCATTGCAGAAGCTTTAGGAGTCGGTATCAGCGATTTGTACGAGCAGGCATCCATATATGTGGATACAATTCACCACAATAATGGAATTGTAGGGAGTGGGAACCTGACTGTAAACAATACCAGCGAGGACTTGCTGAAATGTTTACAGGATTTTGCTCGCCAACAACAAATAATGTTTGACGCTTTCTCAGAGTTGCTTAAAAATATTGGTAAAAAGTAAGCACCTGCGCGGCGCTGGCTTTTTCTATGCCTTCTTGCTGTCGGCCTGTCGTATGAGGCACATGGCAGGCTGTTAAAGCCATACAGGAAAACCTTTTCAAAATGGAGCGACTGTAATAAACTCTCTACCAGAACCGGCGTATTCCACAACGTGAGGCCCAAGTTGAATAGGTTATCAAGTCTCCTGAGGAACAGTATTCTACCCTGCTCCGTCTTTGGCCATTATCTTCTGCAGATTGCCCTTATGCGCCTGAAAACCTACGGGCCTGAAAATGAATGAGCATACTCCGCGCACAAAAAAAGCGACCATCGCCGTGATGCATCGCTTCCTTGCTTCGGGAAAACCGAACGAAGAAAAATTACTTCGTCAGCTCCTGAATCTTCTTAAAAATTTCGTTTTCAGCGCCTTCCTCGTAGCCGCTGTGCATATACGCCACCTTGCCTTCCTTATCTACCAGAATGGTAAACGGCACATTCTGGAAGTTGAGCGAACGCTTCAGGTCGGAGTTCGGATCCATAAAATACGGAAAATCCCAGCCCTGCGACACGGCATAAGAACGCACCAGCCCTTCGGCGCGGCTCTCGTCCATCGAAACGGTCATGTAGTCGAAATCGGCCTGCTGCCGCCATTCCGGCAGTTTTGCGCGCACGTTTTTGATCTCTTTCTTGCAGGGAACACACCAGGTGGCCCAAAAGTTCACCATCGTTACACGGCCCGGCTTAAAGGCGCTGTTGAAAGCCACCTTGCTGCCGGTAGCCATGTTTTTGACCGTAGTCGTGGGCAGGGGCGATTGGGCAAAAGATACCGCCGAGGCAAAAGAAAGCGCGGCGGCGAAGAGGAGTTTTTTCATAAAAATAGAGAATGACCAAAGGTCGTTTGCATCCGCAAAATTGAAACGCCTAATTTCGGGCTTTTAAACGAGACTTACAAACAACACGCATGAGACTGGCCCTGATAGCCTTTGGTTTAATTGCACTTCCTTTTTCTTCTATGGCGCAGGGCACCCTCAGCGGCGACCTGCAGGCCAACGTCAATTTCTTTAACCGCGACACGTCTATCGCCGCCGCCGGCACACCGCAATACGACAACCTGCGCACCGGTGCCGAAAGCTGGCTCTCGCTGCGCTATGCTCAGAACGATTTCTCGGCTTTCGTGCGCCTCGACGGCTTCTATAACTCCAATCTGTATAACCCACAAACGGCCTACAATGGCATCGGCATTGGCGCTTTCACGCTCTCCAAAACCATTGGCGAACTGACCGTTACCGGCGGAACGATTTACGATCAGATTGGCTCCGGTATCCTGTTCCGCGCCTATGAAGATCGCGGCCTGCTCATCGACAATGCCCTTCAGGGCGTTCATGTCAAATTCAAGCCCTCCGATTATTTTATGATAAAGGGCATGATGGGCGTTCAGAAAAGCGTGGCCCAGTTTGGCGCCGGAAACGTAACCCTTTTCCCGCACTACGACCCGGCCATCAAGGCCCTGAATGCCGAAGGCGATTTTCAGGTAGGCAAAAACGCCCACTTCTCGCCAGGCGCAGGCATCCTCAACCGCACGCTCGACGAGAAATCCATGTCGGCCATAGCAGGCACTATCAACACACAGCCACTCGCCGACCGATTCGTACCGAAGTATAATATGTATGCCGCCACGGTATATAACACGCTGACGACCGGCGCGGTGTCTCTTTATACCGAAGCGGCCTACAAAACCGCCGAGGCCATTACCCGGGACGGCAAGTTGCAGAATCTTTCCGGAAATGTACTCTACGGAACGCTCAGTTTTGCGAAGCGCGGCTTTGCACTCAACGCCTCGGCCAAGCGCACCGAGAATTTTGAAATGCGCACCTCGCCCAACGAAGTGCTGCTGGCGGGATTGCTCAACTGGCAGCCGGTTGTTGCACGCCTGCGTCCGCAGCGCCTGCTGGCCCGCTACTCGCCCGCCTCTCAAAACCTCTCGGAAGTGGCCCTCGGCGGCGATGCCATGTGGGCACCCAACGAAGACGTAACGCTGACGCTCAACTATACCCACATCAATACGCTCGAAGGCACCAAACTCTACCGCGAAGCCTATGGCGACCTCGACTGGCGCAATCTGGGGCCGATAAACCTGCAGGTGGGTGCGCAGTATCTGGTCTATAACCGCAAACTTTATCAGGTAAACCCAACGGCGCGGATGCTGACGGCGTTTACACCTTTCGGGGAAATCACCTACCGCTTCAACGAGAAGAAATCCTTGCGCATTGAAGCCGAATATATGTTCACGCAGGACGACCTCGGCCCGCAGGCTTTCCTCCTGGCCGAATACAACGTAGCGCCCCGCTGGAGCATCGCCGTCTCCGATATGTATCTGGTAAATCCTTCCGACGAGAGCGCCATCAAGGGCAACAAGCACTTCTATCAGATATACAGCGCCTATACGCGCGGCCCCAATCGCTTTTCGGCGGCCTATGTGCGGCAGGTGGAAGGCATCAACTGCACGGGCGGCGTGTGTCGCTACGAGCCGGCCTTCAACGGCCTGAAGTTTACGCTCACGTCCAGTTTTTAATGGCGGCTGCGGTAGCTTTACAAAGTGATGAAACAAAAATGGGTCTGGGGCGCGTTGCTCCTGCTGTGTGCCGCTGCTGCCTGCAAACGCGAGGAAGCGCATTACAACACCACCGCCCCGCAGTTGCAGACACGCCACTTCTGCAACGACCCGGCGGCGGTGAACTACAACTGGGATTTTCCGGGAAAACCAGACAGCACGACTTGTGTTTATCCAGCAGATTTGTTCCGGGGGAAATTCCTGTTTCGAGACTCGGTATATGATGGCGATGGCTATCCCGACAGCGCCGCTTCGCAAAAGGAATATACACTCACCATTTCCGGTGTAGGAAAAAATGCCCTGCGCCTCACCGGTTTCTGTGCAACTCCTTTAACGCTCACAGCGCCGCGTACCGGCTTTCGCGCTTCGCTTGATACCAACGCCGTTACCGGCCAGATCTTCTGCCGCCCGCAAGACACGGTAAACGGCTTTTTGATTCGCAACTACGCCGATTCTACCCAATTGCAGATACAGTTTACGGTGTACGCCGATACGAGTGTGCGCACGCATCGGGGAACGGCCTACCGGCAGCCCTGAGGCCTGGTGGCTAGTCAAGATGAAACCGTTTGTTCTTTTGGCCCCCCTCTCCTCGCCGCGTCCCAACCGCAGGTCGGGGGAGAGGGGCCGGGGGTGAGGCTTAAACCGACATTATAGGCTTGACTTTACACTAAAATTTCCGGAAATCCTTTTTATGTTTACAGGCATTGTAGAGACCATTGGTCGTGTGGCCGAAGTGGCGACAGCAGGCGGCAACCGTCATTTCTGGATAGAAGCGCCGTTTTATGAAGGGCAATTGAAAATAGATCAGTCGGTGGCGCACAACGGCGTGTGCCTGACGGTGGTGGCCCTCGAAGGCGCACGCTATCAGGTTACAGCCGTAGCCGAAACGCTCGCAAAGACCACCCTCGGCAGTTGGATTTCCGGAAATCCGGTGAATCTGGAGCGGGGAATGCGGCTCGGCGACCGGCTCGACGGCCATTTTGTGCAGGGACATACGGATGGTGTCTGCACCTGTATTGCGCGGGAAGAACAGGCCGGTAGCTGGGTTTTCCGCTTCCGTTTTCCGGAAAAATTCGCGCCGCTGCTCATCGAGAAAGGCAGCGTGTGTCTCAACGGTGTTTCGCTGACGGTGTTTGACGTTGCGCAGGATGCCTTCGCTGTTACGATTATTCCTTTTACTTACGAACACACCACATTTTCATCCCTGCAAACCGGCGACCGGCTCAATATTGAGTTTGATGTGTTGGGGAAATATTTTTTGCGCAGCCAGAGCCTGCGGGGCGAGTAAGGTTAGGCAGGCTTCGGTCGGGCGCGGGTTTCCTGTTTTAGAGGGATAGACCACGGATGACAGGATTTTCAGGCCCTTTGACAAGCTCAGGGTTACAGGGATTTTCCGGAAATCATCAACCTTTATTCTTGCATTGCAAAGACAAGGCGTGCCTTTTCTCTACCAGATATGCACCCTCACCCACTCCTCACTCCTCTTCCCCTTCATCTTCCTTCGTCACTTTCTCTTCGCGTGCTTCTTTAGCGTGTTCTGCCAGCTTATTGAGCGGGCGTTTTTCTAAGAAACGATAATATCGCAGCCCGTCGCAAAGCAGGGTGTTGCGTCGTCCCTGCAATTTCCGGAAAAGTGCTTCGCCATGAAGGGCCACAATCTCGCCGGGCATCCGGTTGACAGCCATCCGCAACACACTATCAGAAACTTTTTGCTGAAAGCGCCGGATGCCGTCTTGCCATTGGCGGCAGGAAAGTTGGCCAATAAAAGCCTTATCGAAATCCCATTCTTTGCGATTGAGCTTTTTTATCCGGCCCATATTGTCCTTAAAGCCCACGAGGTGTTTCATGGTAAAGGGGCGCACCAAAGACACGAGCAGGCCGCTGGAATGAAAGAAAGCCTGATCGTGATCTACCGGAACGGGGTAAACATAGGTAGAGTCGCCTTCCTTGCGGTAGCCCCATTTCCACTGCCCGCCGTGGCGATCCCAGTCGCCGATGAGCATATCCACGAGCCGGGCCTGCAAGAGCATGGGAAGGTCTATTTTCAGCGGTTTTTTCCGGGCCAGGTCGTCGAGCAGGTCTTCCGTTTTGCGCAGCTTGTCATTGGACAGAAAAAGGGGCTTGCGCTTCTCCAGCACCACCATCTGATTGGCAAAAACGCTGCGGAAAGAATCCAGGACGGGGTCGTCGGGTACATAATACAAAACCGGATCGGTAGAAAGGATGCCCACGGCGGCGGCAATCGGCGGCACCGCAACTGCGCCGTAGGGGTGCGCCGCCGAAATCATATCCTGCGTGATGCTTTTAATAAAGCTGCTTTTAATATTTTTGGATTCCAGCGCCTTATCTACCGTTTTATCCACCGTGCGGATGACCATAATATGGCCGCCGGTGTCTTTGATGCGCAGGCTTTTGGTTTGTTGTCCGCCGCCGAGTTTTTTAATGACATAACCGCCGTTGGTGCTTTGGATGTGAAACAGCGGCACGCGCACCGGCGTTTCCCAGGTCTTGCGGTAGTTGCCGCCCAGAAAGATGCGCTTCAGGAGATTGGGATGAGCGTAGCGCGTGCTGGCGGGCGCGAGGGTGTCTTGCGCGGGGGCATTGCGGCAAAAGAGGCAGAGCGCAAGAAGAAGAAACAGTCGCATAGGCAAGAAGCAGAAGCGGGATTTTGGGCCTAAAAAAGAGGCTAAATTCCGGCCCAACCCGTTTTTTTAAAAGCAACCGAATCAAAAACAATGCCGTTCGCCTGCCGGCTTTTTTAAAGGGCAGGAATACGCGATGAACATTTCCGGAAATCGGGACGTTTTGGCAGAGTCCAAATATGGGACGCAGCCCTTCGACAAGCTCAGGATCGCAGCGGGTTTTCGGAAAACTTTTGTTACGCGCATTTGTAGGAACACACTTTATAGTACACAGCCTGCGAGAACAGGTTCGCGCCTGCTTCTAAAAAAACCATTCGTGGCTATTCGTGCATTTGTGGCAAAATTTCCGGGAAATTGCACCGGCGTGGCACGTCTGTTGGGTAAAAAAGGCTTTCTGCCGTCTTTCTCTAAATTATCCTTCCTTATTTGTTCAGAATAATGGCTTCCCTCCTCCAGAAAACCGGAATCCTGCTGCTGCTCCTGGCGGCCTCCATTTTCGCAAAAGCGCAGTCGAATGCCGACACGCTTTTTGCGCAGGCCTATGGCAGTCGGCTGCTGCTGACCCACACGGTGGAAGCAGGCGAAAAGCTGCCGCAGATTGGCCGCCGCTATCATATCGCGCCCGAAACGCTGGCCGCAGAAAACGGCATTGCCTTTGCGCCGGCCCTCGCCGGGGGCGTTGAAATCCGCATTCCATTAGGCACGACCAACCTGACCGATTCCTTTTCGGCGGGCGACCGGCCCATTTATTTCCGATGCACGGGACGGGAAAATTTTGTGTTGCTGGCCGGCAGCCTCGGGTGGAATTTCCGGAATTTGCAGGCACTCAATCCGGGCCTGAAACAGTATTGTACGGGCGGCAACCTCGTTTTGCTGGGTTATCTCCGGAAAAATGGCGGATGGCCCGATGAGGTGATTCCGGAAATGGACGCGCCACAGCCCACAGACAGGCCCGACACGGCGCGGGCGGCAGATAGTTTTCCGGAAAATCCGCCGCCCGTGCCGGTTCATACGGCGGAGGCTGCTTTCAACGCGGCGCTCGAATCCGGCATTCCGATGGTGGAGCAAACCGGGCCGGTGTCTTTTTTCGCCGGCGGAAGTGCAGAGGTGTATTATGCGTTTCACAACACGGCTGCTCACG
This sequence comes from Bacteroidetes bacterium UBA1952, assembly GCA_002336725.1. GTDB lineage: Bacteria > Bacteroidota > Bacteroidia > Chitinophagales > Chitinophagaceae > UBA1952. The sequence goes on from DDEO01000236.1 coordinate 11,667, forward strand.
GAACGATCCTGCGGCTGCGCAATCCGGCAAATGGCCGGGTGGTATATGCCAAAGTAATCGGGCGGGTTCCGGGAACGAAGATTTTCTATAAGGCGCTGGCCGGCGTGAGCGACAACGCGCGGCAGGCGCTGGGCTGCCTGGGCGATGCGCGGCTGTGGTGCGAGATAACCTATGCCGGCTACTGATCCCGACAAACCGGGAAGCCCGCAACGGCTGCGGCTTCAACGCCGCCCCTACCCTTTTTATCCCGGTGCATCGCCTATCTTCGTTTGCATGAAAGGAACACCCTTCTATACTGCTGCGGCCCTGCTTGCCCTGAGCGTAGCCGCGATGAATCCGCAATCTGCTATGGCCCAATCCAAACCTAAAAAAGGAATCGCCGCCCCTATGGAAGCGCCGGCCAAACAAGATTTCAACGTAGCTGCCGAGTCTTTTGCCGACCTGCAACTGCTGCGCTATCAGGTGCCGGGCTTTGAAACGCTCTCACCCCAGCAAAAAGAACTGGCTTATTATCTCTCCGAAGCCGCCCTGGCGGGCCGCGATATCATCTGGGATCAAAAAAGCAAATACGGCCTCACCCTGCGCCGCACCCTGGAGGCCATCTACAACACCTATCGCGGCTCGCGCGTGGGCAAAGACTGGGCTGATTTCCGGGAATATTATGGCCGCGTGATGTTCTCCCACGGCAACCACCACCACTATGGCAACGAGAAATTTTTCCCTAAAATCAGCGAGGCCACTTTCGAAAAACTACTGAAAGAAAGCGATCTGAATGTAATGCCGCGCACCAGCAACAGCGAGACCATCGCCCAGTTCTGGAAACGGATGCGGCCCGTTATCTATGACCCGAAAGTGGAGCCTAAACTCGTGGATCTGCGCCCCGATATCGACAACGTAAAAGCCTCATCGGTAAACTTCTATGAGAACGTTTCCCAAAAAGAAGTAGATGCTTTTTATGCGCAGTTCAACACCACCGGCCACGCGCCTTCCTGGGGCCTCAACAGCAAGCTGATGAAGGATGCCAATGGCAAAGTAACGGAGCACGTCTGGAAAAGCGGCGGTATGTATGGCGCGGCCATCGACCGGATTATCTACTGGCTGCAAAAAGCCGCTCCGGTAGCCGAAAACGCCCAGCAACGCAAGGCGCTGGAACTGCTCATCCAATACTATCAGACCGGCGACCTCAAGACTTTTGATGATTACAGCATTGCCTGGGCCGAAGACACCGCCTCGCGCATCGATGTGGTAAACGGTTTTATCGAGGTATATATGGATCCTATCGGCAAGAAAGGCTCTTATGAAAGTGTGGTAAGCCTCAAAGACCTGGAAGCAACGAAGCGCATCTCGGCCATTGCCCGGCAGGCGCAATGGTTTGAAGACCACAGCCCGCTGATGCCGGAACACAAAAAGCAAAACGTGAAGGGCATCACCGCCAAGGCCATCACCGTGATTATGGAAAGCGGCGACGCAGCGCCGAGCACGCCCATTGGCGTAAACCTGCCCAACGCCGACTGGATTCGCAAAGAACACGGCTCCAAATCGGTGTCGCTGTCCAATATCATCCAAGCCTACAATGTGGCCTCGGCCAACAGCGGAATGCTGGAGGAATTTGCCTATGACCAGCAGATTATCGACCGCGCGAAAAAATACGGCGCACTGGCATCCGACCTGCATACCGATATGCACGAGTGCATCGGCCACGCTTCAGGACAGATAAATCCCGGCGTGGATGTTCCGGAAAAAACGCTTAAAAACTACGCAAGCACGCTCGAAGAAGCCCGCGCCGACCTTGTAGGCCTCTACTTCGCTATGGACCCCAAGCTGGTGGAAATCGGCGTAGCGCCAACGACCGAAGTAGGCAAGGCCGAATACGACAGCTACATGATGAACGGCCTGATGACGCAGCTCACGCGGCTGAAAATCGGCGACGACATCGAGGAAGCCCATATGCGCAACCGCCAGCTCGTAGCCGGCTGGGCCTATGAAAAAGGCAAGGCCGACAAAGTAACCGAGATAGTGAAACGCGACGGCAAAACCTATGTGAAGATCAACGACTACAACAAACTGCGCGACCTCTTTGGCCAGCTGCTGCGCGAGTTGCAGCGCATCAAGAGCGAAGGCGATTTCAACGCCGGCAAAAATCTGGTAGAGACTTATGGTGTGAAGGTGGATCGCAAGCTGCACGAAGAAGTACTGGCCCGCTATGCCAAACTGGATCAGAAACCGTATAAAGGCTTTGTGCAGCCGCGCCTGGTGCCGGTGAAGAAGGCCGGAAAAATCGTGGATGTGAAGGTAGAATATCCGGAATCTTTCTTTGAGCAGATGCAGGAATTTGGCAAGGTGTATTCGGTATTACCGAATCAGAATTAAAGGTTAGGAACGTTGCTGAAATAACTTCCGCGTTTCTTCGGCCTCCCGCAGAAGAGAGAGGACAGCAAAGCTTCAGAAAATAAAGCACTATTGCCTGCGCAGCGGCTATAATACCGATTTCAATTTGGTAGCCGCCTATTGCTCTATTTCTGTAAGTAGAACACGCCTCCTGGCGCGTTCTTACGCATATACCGTTAGCTATTTAAAATCGGTATTATATCAGATGGCCACCTGAATCTTGCATAAAGCCCCCCCCCTCGGAAACGCTTGTCCCAGAGAGGCCGGAGCCGGAAATTCCAGGCAAAATTCAGGTGGCAAAAGGGTTAACAGGGCGGTTGACCATAGAGAAGAACCGGTATCTCTTTTAAATCCGGATGCCGGTGCGAAAAACCGCCTCTGCCGGGAGTTTCATGCCGGTAACCACCAGATTGCTTGTGGTGTGTGCCAGCAGCCGGCCTTCTTCGTTATAGACATGCACCTCGGCGTTCACGATTTTTTTCCCGGAGCGCACAATTTTGCCGTGTGCCTGCAAGACCTCGCCCGCCATTGCCGTATAGAGGAAATCGGTGTTTAAGTTTACGGTTGTATAGTGCTGTTCGAGGCCGAGGCTCATAATGGCCCAGCCAATGGCTTCATCACACAAAGTAGCCATCATGCCGCCATGAATGCCGCCATAAGGATTGGTCATTTCCGGACGAATGGGCATAGAAAGCACAATGCTTCCCGCCTCGGCAGCGACCAGCGTGATGCCCAGCCAGTTGCCGGTGGGCGAGGGCGTGCCTGCGATTTTTTTGCCTAAAAACTGCTCGCGCATCAGCGCCGCAATCGGGTCTGTCTTCGGGGGATTGCTATCCAAAAGAAAGGATTTATCTGTGGGTCTGAATGAGGGCGAAATTACCAAATGCCGCAGGGAATCGGGCGCAGTCGTTACTTTGGCCCTTTCTTTTGAACCTCTTTTTTTCCGGAAATGACCCTCACGCAGCTTGAATACGTTATCGGCGTAGCGACTTATCAAAGTTTCGTTGCCGCCGCCGAAAAATGCTTCGTTACCCAGCCCACGCTGAGTATGCAGATACAAAAGCTGGAAGAAGAGCTGGGCATCAAAATCTTTGACCGCAGCCGCCACCCGATAGCCGTTACTGCCGTAGGCGAAGCGGTCGTGGAACAGGCCAAAATTGCGCTGGCTGAAATCCGGAAAATCTACACGCTCATTCAGGATAAAGAAGGCCGGATGACCGGGAAATTCCGCCTTGCGGTTATCCCTACGCTCGCCCCGACCCTGCTGCCCGGCCTGCTGCGCCACTTTAGCGAAAGCCATCCGGAAGTGCAGCTTCAGGTGCAGGAAATGGAAACCGTGGCGCTCATCAAGGCCCTGCGCAACAATGAAATTGATTTTGGCCTGCTCAGCACGCCGGTGGAAGAAGCGGGCATCCGCGAGTATCCCATTTTTGAAGAGCCGCTCGTAGCCTATTTCTCGGCTACCGGCTGCGAAGCGGCGCTTGCCAAAAAACGCATCACACCCGCCGATATTGATCTGGAACGAATCTGGATGCTCAACGAAGGCCACTGCCTGCGCAATCAGGTGCTCGACCTGTGCAGCGATTATCTGGATAAGCTAAAAGCCGAACAGCCTTTCCGCTATGCAAGCAGCAATGTAGAAACGCTGCACCGCATGGTGGATGCCAACCCCGGAACCCTTACCATTCTGCCGGAGCTGTCTCTGCAATCCTTTAATGAAGATATGCTCGACCGGGTGCGCTCTTTTGAATCGCCGGAGCCGGTGCGCGAAGTCGGGATGGTAACGACTGATTATTTTATCCATCAGAGCCTGCTCGAGCATCTGATTCGGGCCGTCTCGGAGCAGGTTCCGGAGCAGATGCGTACCCAGAAAAAAGGCCGTAAAGTATTGCGCATCCAGAGTGCGCGGTTATGATTTTTCCGGAAATTGCTGCCAGAGCAGGATGCGGTTGATACCGTGGGCAATCGTCTTGTGGCCCGGCATTGCCTGCTCCAGCGTTTTCCGGAAATGGGTCCATTCGGCATCGTGGTTGATGATAAAATTCATCACCAGCCAGCCGCCGGGACGCAGCCTTTCGATGCATCTCGCCAGAAAATCGGCCGTCAGGGCAAAGGAAGGCACTTCCCGCCCCCGAAAGATATCCACCACAACCGCGTCGAAGGTCCGTTCTTCGTGCACGACATAAGTGCCGGCGTGTTCGCAGATCAGCTCCACGTGGTCGGCATGGCCATCAGCTGCCAGCAGTTCGCCGGCCAGCGTCAGGATTTCTTCGTCCAGATCTACGAGCGTCATCCGGGGCCGACTGCGGTGTTTTTTATCCAGCACCATCACCGCGCTGCCAATGCCCGCGCCCAGCACCAGTACGTCTTGCCAGTTTGCCACCTCTTTTTGCAAAACCCTGAAAGCCTTGCGCAGGGGCGAATAGGCCGCGCCGTCGGAGTAGAATGCATCCTCCGTAGCCAGTTGCCAGCGGCCCCGAAACCGATAGAGTTCCAGCCGGTTGTGTTGCGGACTTTGGGTCGTCAGTACGCGCACCGGCACGAAGTAGCTCAAAAGACTTTGTAAGCGGGAAAGCTGCATGAGCGGCAAAGATTAGGAATCAGGGCGTGCATATCAGGAAGTCGCTTCGTTTTTTTTTTGCTATCCCGGAGCGGAGTCTTTTTTCCCTATTGAACGTGAGTCTCGTTTTAAAATAAGTGAGAATCAACGTTTTATATGCTTTATCGTTAGCGGACGGCCTTGATTTTTCGGCGTTAAGAAAATCCGGTGAAGGGGCGTTAAAAAATTTGCACTGTCCGAAGCGAAACGAAGTGAAGCAAGTTTGCAAATTTTAGCCCCGAAAGCGGGTTTTTAGCCAGAAAAATCACAGCCTTGAACTTTTGCTTCTTTTAGCTCCGCTGCTACTTCGTGGTGCTTCAAGGCAAAAGAAGACAAAAGATGGACGCTCTATCCGAGATTCACGTTATTGAAGATTTGCCTTAACGGCGGGGGAAAAATACAGCGACTTTGTCTTTCCGGGAAAAATCCATACAGATCCTTCCGATGATGACAAAGTCGCTGTGATAATTTTTAGGCACCCACGGTTCCGGAGGCAAGAGCCAAAGTTCAAGGCTCAAATCCCAGATTCAGCGCACCATGAAACATGACTCATGAAACATAAAACATGACACATATAGCTACCTCCCCTGCGGGCGATAATATTTCATGGCTTCCGGCATCAGTCGCTGGATGTTGGCGATACGGGTAGCGTCTGACGGGTGGGTGCTCAGGAATTCCGGTGGTTTGTTATTGCCGCTTGCTGCCGCCATGCGCTGCCAGAACGGAATAGCTTCCTGTGGATTGTAGCCACCGAGCGCGGCGAAGATGAGGCCCATACGGTCGGCTTCCGATTCCTGATCGCGGGCAAATTTGAGAGACCCTAACTGCCCGCCTACGCCTACGGCAAGGTTAAAAAGATTGGCCGCCTGCGAAGGTCGTGTAGAAAGGATAGCACCGAGCGTCTGGCTGCCGGCCTGAATGGCCAGTTGCTGACTCATACGCTCGCTGGAGTGTCGGGCAACGGCGTGAGCGATTTCGTGGCCCATCACAATGGCGAGGCCCGCTTCGTTTTGGGTGAGCGGCAGCAATCCGGAATAAACGACCACTTTTCCGCCCGGCATACACCACGCGTTGGCCTGATTGTCGTTTACGAGGTTGAACTGCCACTGATAGCCGGCAATCACCTGCTGCTGCCCGATGCTGGTGAGGTACGTCTGAACGGCATTGGCCAGCCGCGTACCCACGCGCTTCACCATTTCGGCATCGCGCGAAGCGCCGCCGACCGGACGGTGTTCAGAGAGGAAGGCTACATATTGCTGACTCGCCATTTGCTGCATCTGCCCTTCATCTACCAGCGACAGCGCACGTCTGCCGGTGATGGGGTTGGTATAGCAGGAGGTTAGGGATAGCGCGGCAGAAAATGCCACGGCAGAGAAGGTAAATCTGATTTTCATGCGGTGTTGATGTTCCGGATGGCAGTGCGTTTAAAAAAGGGACTCTTTTTTCGGGCAGATTTCCGGAAAAAAGTCGTTTGGGAACTCTGTAAGCAATTCGCGTACCAACAAAAGAAAAAACGCAATCTTATTTCCGATTGCGTTTTCCAAGTTTCACTTTACTTTCATTGCCCTGTATCAGGCGATTGATGTTTTTGTGGTGGGTCAGGATGACCAGAACCGCCGTTGCCAGGGCAAAAATCCGATAGGTGATTTCCGGTTCGCGGAATACAAAGAAGATCATCACCGGAAACGCAATGCTCGCCACAATAGACGACAGCGATACGTAGCGGGTAAGGAAGAGCATAAATAAAAACACGGCAACCAGCCCCAGCGCCACGATGGGCTGAATGGAGAGGATCATCCCAAAAAGCGTGGCAATGCCTTTGCCGCCCCGGAAGTCGGCCCAGATGGGGAAGATATGGCCCACGACCGCCGCCAGCCCCAGAAAGATTTGCAGATTCGTCATCGCCTCAGAACCCCATGCATACTGCGACAGCAGCGAGAGCTTCACGGCCAGAAAACCTTTGAGCATATCCACGATCATCACGCCTGTACCCGCCTTTGCGCCCAGCACCCGGAAGGTGTTGGTAGCGCCGGCATTTCCGCTGCCATACTCACGGATATCCATCCCGTAGATTTTTTTACTAACCCAAACAGCAGTCGGGACGGAGCCTAGCAGATAAGCGAGGATAATCAGGATTGCGATGTTCATTAATACAGATACTGGTAAGAAGAACTGTAAATATAGGGCCAGAATTTTAATTCCAGCTTTTTGACGGCAATAAAGGGACTCCCCGATCCATTTTTAAGAGAGGACCGGGCTACAATATAAATTATTGTTGTTTTTTTATAAAACGCAAACACGCCCAGTTTCCCTCATAGGCTCCTTCGGCAAACTGAAAGTGCTGTGCCTCAAAAGCATCGCGCAGCAGCGGCTCATCTTCCAGCAGGATGCCGCTCAGCAGCAGTTGCCCGCCCGTTTGGGTGTGCGCTGCCAGCCCGGCGGCGTAGTGCAATAAAATATTCCGGTTGATATTGGCCAGAACGAAGTCGAATACCCGTTCGCCTGCTTTTTCTAAAGAGCCTTCCTGCGTTTCCACCTTACTGCAACCGTTTTGAAGGGTGTTTTCGCGGGCATTTTCTGCCGCTCCGGGATCGTTTTCGATTGCCAGGATAGTGGCTGCGCCCAGTTTCTCCGCCAGAATGGCCAGCACGCCCGTTCCGGCACCGAAATCGAGTACCGATTTTCCGGAAAAATCCAGCGGCTGCATCATCGCAATCATCCGGCGCGTGGTGGCATGGTGGCCGGTGCCAAACGACATTTTGGGGGTGATGCAGATTTCGTGTGCATATCCGGTTTCGGAAGGATGAAAATGCGCCCGAATGCGGCAGAAATCGCCGATGCACACGGGTTCAAAGCTGGCTTCCCAGAGGGCATTCCAGTTTTGCGGGGCCATGTTGCGCACTTCAAAGTGCAGCCCGTCAGTGGTCAGCAAGGCGCGTGCGGCTTCGTCCACGATGTTTTCGGGATGGCCATAGGCTTTTAGATTTCCGGAAATTTCTTCAAATCCATCGAAGCCCAACTCGGCTAATTGGGCTATCAGAATCTCGCATTGTTGCGGATCCTGCACGGCTATACGCCACTCCTGCGTTGCGGCGTTGGGCGAATTTTGCATCTTGTTTTGTAGGGGGATAAAAAGTAAAAAAATGGCTGCCGGGCATAGTGCCGACAGCCATTTCTAAAGGCGTTTTAAGGGCGGTTTATTGCTTGTTTACGCGGCTGCCGGGCCGTCCGGATCCACTCTCCGAATCATCCGTTTCCGGCTTTTCCGGGTTCATGCTTTCGTCCACCTGCAGGTTTTTAGACTGCTGATCGATGGAGCCGGGTTTGGCCGAGTTAAACTGAACGCGGTGTCCTGCTTCATCGCCCACGATGCGGAACTCGGTGCGGCGGTTGGCCTGCCGTCCGCGTGGGTTGTCTTCGCCGTTGATTTCGTTGGGCGCAGCCGGAATTTCAGCACCGAAGCCTTTGGCAGACATACGACCGGCATCAATACCGTTGCTCTGCAAATATCCCAAAACGCTTTCGGCGCGGCGGCGGCTCAGTTCCTTGTTATAGGTGCTGTTGCCCACGGCATCGGCGTGGCTATAAATATCCACCGACAGCGAGGGGTTGTCGCGCATGAAAGAAACGAGCGAATCGAGCGCCGTGCGGGATTCCGGACGCAGATCGGCCTTGTCGTAATCGTAATAGATATTATTTACGCGGAAGGACATATCCACGCTATCCATCATAATGGTTGCTTGGATATCGCCGTCGGGGTCGGTGCGCTTCAGGTGGGTTGTGCTCACAGTGGCGCGGCTGCTGAAGTAGCCGGGCTTGTCGCCGGTGATCACATAGTTGTGGCCTCGGGAAGTGTTGAAGGCAAAGGTGCCGTCGTTGCTATTGTAGGTGCGTTCGGCACCGGTTTCGTCTGTCAGGCGCACCACCACGTTGGGGATGGGCAGGCCGGTGCGGCGGTTTACCACGCGTCCGGTAGCGCGCAGTTTCGGTTCATACTGTATGCGCCAGATATCATCGCAGCAGGTCGGGTTTTTGAGCGAGATAGAACCAATGCGGTTAGATACCACATAAGCATCGGGCTTGCCTACCGGGTCTTTGATGAAATACAGCTCGTCGGCAGAGGTATTGATCGGATAGCCGAGGTTGGCGAGGTTGGTATAGCGCGAGGGGCCGCCGTCGGCGCTGAAGATGTCAAATCCACCCATCGTTACCCAGCCGTTGGAAGCAAAATACAGCTTTCCGACGCGCGAGTCGTAATAAGGCGTGATTTCATCGCCTTCGGTATTGATGCTTTTGCCGGCGTTTTGAGGGCGGCGGTAGGTTCCGGTGCGCGGGTCGATAACCGAGTACCAGATATCATAGCCACCGCGGCTCTGGAGCTTGCGGTTGGAGGAGAAGAACAGGATTTCTTTTTTGCCCAGCTGCGCTACGAAAGGCTGCGTGTTGCTGCCTTCTTCGTTGATGCCTTCGCCGAGGAGTTGAGGTCGGCCCCACTCGCTTCCCTGGAATTTGGAAACATAGATGCGGCATTGCACGCCAAAGGAGTCGCCTGTTTCGCCACACCTGGTGAAGTAGAAGCGGTCGCCGCCGGGGGAGAAGGCACCATTACCGATATGGCTTTTGGGATCGTCGAAAGCGGCATTGAATTCGAGCGGCCACTGAAAGGAATCCACCTGCGGCACATCGCCCTGCTTTTTGCTGATGAGGAAGCGGCTCAGGTAGCTTTCCCGCTGTTGTTTATCAACGGTTACCGGCGTGTTTTGACGCATAGACGAGAACAGCAGTGCGCTGTCGCCCAGAGGCATTGGGCTAAGCTCGGTATAGGCCGAGTTTACATTCGGGCCGGCGTTGATAATCGTTACCGGCACCGGGTCGTTTACCGAGTTCAGGGCCATGCGCGCGCCTTCGATTTCGCGCTGTGCCCGGAGCTTCAGTTTCTTAAACGTCTTGGGGTTGTCGGCAATAAATTGCTGAAACCGGACAACGGCATCGTCATATCGGCCCTGCATCTTCAGCATCACCGCTTCCTTATAGATCGCTTCCGGATACAACTTGGGTGCCAGTCCATATACCTCGTGGTAATAGGTGGCAGCCGGAACATAGTCGCGGGTGAACCAGTGGCTTTCTGCAAGCTGATACGTCAGGTAGGGGTTGCGGGGTTCTTCCTGTTTCAGCTGGGCATAGTAATCAATAGCGCTGAAGTAAGAACCGGCGCGGAACAGGCCGTCGGCCCAGCGGAGTTTCTTGTAGTAAGGAAGCGCCGCTACCGGATCGTTCGCCTTGTTGCGATACTTTTCCTTTTGCTGCTGCGCCTGAGCGGGTGCCGCGCCCGCAGCAATAAAGCCTGTTATAGCAAAGGCCAGCCCGAGTTTCTTCATGTGCTTGTGCATCGTTTGAATGGGTATAAAAGTAGCCGCCGGGTGTTAAAAAAGAAAGAGCCGGAAAAAATTTTTTTCCGGCTCGCCTGTTTTGGGATGTTTTAAGGTCTTAAAAACGAGCGCAGGGATAGATCAAACGCCGTGCAAAGTCAATCGGATCGGGCATTACATAGCGCAGCGAAACTTCAAATCCACCGTTGCCGCCAGTGGCGCTTTTCAGAACAGAAGTGTTATAGTCGTAGCTCGCGCCGATACGCAGTCCTTTCACCTCGACACCTGCGGTAAACATCACCGCGTCGTCTTTACGCCACCAACCGCCGGCAAATACTTTAGTCGCGAAGGTACGGAATTCCGGATTGCCCACGATATAGTTGAACTCCGAGCCGGCCACCAGTTCATAAGAGGATGCCTGATACTGATACAGCACGCCGGGCCGGATGGAGAGGCGCTCGCCGGTATAGATGATAGCGCCCGCCTGCCCGGTGTAGCGGCGGTTAAGCCCCACCTGACTGTTGGCTTTTTGCAGGAACGACTCGCGGGGCTGATTCAGATTATTAGCCCCTGCGCCCAGGCTGATGCCCACATTCTCGCTGAAGGCATGAGAAAAAGCAAGCCCGGCGTTTACCGTAAAGTAGTTGGTGCGGTTTTCAAGGCCCAGCCCGCTGGTGCCCTGCTGGAAAATACCGTTCTGAAACTCGTTGCCGAAATAGAGTTTGCTGATGTCAATGCTCTTTTGGGTATATCCGCCCTGAAGGCCCACACTCAGCGAGGTGCGCGGCCCGGCAGGGCCACTGCCCAGAAACTTGTGATAAGCGATAGAAGCCAGCACGCTGTTGTTGGATAGATTGGCAAAACCGGCGCGGTCGTTATAAAACTGAATGCCCGCCGCCAGATAATCATCAACAGAAAGATCCCGAACGATAGGCGCATCCACCGAGGCCGCTACGGTCTTGAAAGCGGCATCGCCTCCCATGGCGTTGCGCCACTGATCCCGATAGATGGCAGCCACCCGCAGGCGACCGTCAAAAGCGCCGGTATAAGCAGGATTGACCAGCATCGGCGTAGCATCAAACTGCGTGAAATGCACGTCCTGTGCAAAGGCGGCGGCAGACGAAAGCGTGAGCGCCGCTACGGTGGCAAGGCGAGAGAATAATTTTTTGTGAATCATAATGCGCGGATGGACTGCGTCCTGTTGGGAGGGATAACTTTTGAAGATGAAGAAAGGCTTATCAGGCGTTTCCGAAAAGCATTTTCAGAGGCTACTCCAGAAGGCCACAGATGCCGCAAAAACGCGCCCTGAGTACCCCCTTTCCGAACAACTGTTAAATGCTTCTCAACGGCTAAAAATACGGAAGGATTTCAACGCCGCAATAGGCAGACGGAAAAACTGTTCATAGGGGTTATTTTTAAATGCAAAAAGGAGCCTTTTTCAGCCTGTTGACAGCCCCGCAAACCGCAATGGGTCGTTGTCAGGCTTGCCTATAGACCTCATGCCGAAGAAAGACGGCTCTTTTCCGGAAAACCGTTGGGTATCCATCCTAAAATCCTACGCCCGACCGATAGCAGCGCCGTCGGATTTATGTAGCTTCGCACAACCTTCCCTACTTGCTTTTTTAAAGAATGTCTGTATCTGCTAAAAAAACGGCTGCCCGCAAAACGGCCGCGCCGCCGGTAACGGCCACAGCACCCAAAGAACGCCTTTCGCCGCGACCACTGACCCACAAGAGCCGCCGCCCCAAGCTGATTGTTGGAACCGTATTGCTGGTCTTCGGGGCTTTTGTACTGATGTCGCTGCTCTCTTACATCTTTACCTGGCAGGCAGATCAGGATTTGGTAGCCGGCGCAGGCAGTACAACCGATTATCTGCTCAATGACCGCAACGAGGTCTCCAACTGGGGCGGTCGCCTGGGTGCCTCGCTTTCTCACCTGTTGATTTTCCGGGGATTTGGGCTTGCTTCGATGGCCATTGGCCTGTGGCTGATAGCCGCCGGCGTTCATGTCATTTATGGCCGCCGTGCGCTTCCGGTGATGCGTTATCTGCGCTGGCTGGCGCTGCTGCTGCTCGTTGCAGCACCCCTGCTCACCTATGCGCTGCCGGGAAGTGCTTTTCCGTGGGGCGGCGCACTGGGAAGTCAGGCGGTTTTATTCCTGAACGGATTGCTGGGTACCGCCGGAACGGGTCTTGGACTGCTGGCCACTACGGCTTTTATTGTTTTTGTGGTCTTTGCCCTCGATGTGCGCCCGCTGCTGCACCGCGCCCGCTACACGGCCCGCGCCGCCTACAACGCCGTAGCGCCCACACCTTCTGCCGACGAAGTAGCGCCGCCTGCGCCGAGGCCCGTGCCGGAAGCGTCGCTGCTGGATACGGTCGTGGTTCCGGAAACAACCATCCTCCGCCCGCTGCAGGATTTACCGCAAAACCCGGAAAAACAAAACCCGCTGAAACTGCATACCGCGCCCCCGGAAACAGAAGCGGCGGCTCCACCACCGCCAGCCGTTAAACCCACAGCGCCCGTTACCACCCCGCCCAAGGCAGCACCCGTTGTTGTCGTGGCAGCTCCAGCATCCCCCGTCATTGCAGAAACGGTAGCGCCCGCCCCGCTATCGGTGGAAAATCAGG
>DDEO01000116.1:0-5578 GCA_002336725.1 Bacteroidetes bacterium UBA1952
CGCATTTGTACAGAATATTTTCTTTAGAAACCGTCCAGCTTGCGTCCGGATCCACCAAAACAAGGTCGGCGAAATAGCCTTCGCGGATAAAACCCCGCTCCTGAATGCGGTACAAAATGGCCGGATTGTGGCACATTTTCTCCACCACTTTTTCCAACGAAATCTTTCCCTGCCGGTGCAGTTCCAGCATCACTACAAGGGCGTGTTGCACCATTGGCATTCCGGAAAAAGATTGTCGGTAGGGCTGCCATTTCTCCTCCAATAAATGCGGCGCGTGGTCGGTGGTAACAAGGTCTATGCGGTCGTCCAACAAGGCGGCCAGCAGCGCAGCGCGGTCGGCAGCCGATTTCACCGCCGGATTGCATTTTATCAAAGCGCCCAGCCGCTCATAATCTTCGTCGCAAAACCACAGATGCGGAATAGACACTTCGGTCGTAATCTTTTTTTGCGCCAGCGGCAGTTGGTTTGAGAAAAGGGCTGTTTCGGCAGCCGTCGTCAGGTGCAGGATGTGCAGCCGCGCACCCGCTTCTTCGGCCCAGGCAATCGCCTGCCGGGTGGCATTGGCACAGGCTTCGGCGCTGCGAATGACCGGATGCAGCTTCATGGGAATATCGGTGCCGTATTGGCGCAGCAAGGCTTCTTCGTTGCGGGCTACCAGGGTTTCCAGCTCGGCGTGAATGGCAATAATAGAACGGCAGTTGGTGAGCAAATCCCGGAAAGCAGCTTCGTTTTCTACCAGCAAATTGCCTTTCCCTTCAAAATACAGCCCGTCGTCTGACAAGCCGATAACGCCTTCTGCGTCGGCCAGCAGGGCTTCTTCGCGGTTGCCGCCATTCACGCCCGTAAAAAAGCCATAGTTGGCCAGCGATTTTTGGGCGGCCAGCGCATATTTATGATGCAGCGCTTCGCGGGTCAGCGTGTTGGGCCGCGTGTTGGGCATTTCTATAAAAGACGTAACGCCGCCGGCCACCGCCGCGCGGCTTTCGCTGTGCAGGTCGCCTTTGTGGGTGAGGCCCGGCTCGCGGAAATGCACCTGTCCGTCTATTGCGCCCGGCAAGAGGTATTTTCCGGTGCCGTCTATCACGGTTGCGCCCTGCTCCGGCAAGGCCGCGCCGATGCGCTCAATCCGATGGCCGCAAATGCGCACATCCTGTTGCGAAACCGTGTTTTCGTTTATCACCCGCGCATTGCGAATCAGATAGGGCTTGGCAGTTGGGTGCATAGGTTTTTTTAATTTCCGGAAAAAACATTCAAAAAGGCAGGTGGCGGCGGGCCTTAGGCTACTGTCGAAATCAGGTTCTCGGCCCGGTAGCTGACCAGCCCATGAAAATGAACCGGCGGGATGCGCTTTTCGCCATCCGGCAACACCCGCTCCGCCAGGAAGGCCAGCTGCTGAATCACCAATTGGCGGGCAATTTCAAAAGGCGAGGTTTCTTTTCCGGAAATCCGACTTATCGTTTCTTCGCAGGCCAGCCCTTGGGAAGGTTCCCGCTCTATCGCCGCTTCTATAAACGGGCAGCCCGCATCACTTACCAAATAGATATCGGTGATGCCTTCGGCCTGCACAAAATCCGGCAGGTATTCCTGTGTTTCTGCGGCTACGGCGCTAAAGACGGCAGCGGGCGCGGTCATAAAATACACTTCGCCATAGTGGCTTTGCAGAAATCCTTCCAGCCGGCTGAAGGGACAAATCAGAAACAGTTTCTTTCCCATTTTTAGAAGGATGTTTTTTTTAAGAAAAAAGGAAATTTTTCAAGGGTTGCAGCTTGGGCAATACATCGGTTCTTCGGCAGTGCGTCCATCAGGGCGGGGCTTTGCTTCGCTATAGTCGCAGGCCGCGCAGCGATACCAATAGCTCAGGGCGCTTTCAGTGGGTGTGCCGCACCACTTGCACGGCAGTCCGGGGCGCACTTCGGTGATGCCAAAACCCGGCGCGCTGCACTTGGGGCACAGCGAAAGTGCTTTTTCTATCAGCTTTTCGGTTGCGCGGCCAATGGCCTGCATCCGCGTAGGGTTGTAGAGGGCGCGCATATCGGTTTCGGCATAGGCGCTGCCAAAGTCGGCCAGCATTTTCCGGAAATCGGCCCGCAATTTTTCCTCAGTAGAAATGCCCTTGATGATGCGCTTATTTTCCCCTTTAGCATTGCGCAAAATCAACGTGTGTTCCGGAAAGCCGGCTCCCTTCGCAAATCGCATCAGGGCATCTTCGCTTTCCACTTCGCAGCCGCCGAAGTTGGTTTCGGTAGAGAGGTCGCGGCCCACAATCTCCAGGTTGTTGCGCGCATCCAGGAGCATCACCAGCTCGTCGCCGGCGAGGGCAAAAAACAAGGTAGGATGCGGTCCAAAAGAGCCTTCACTTGCCACGACCAGGTCGCAGCCCGTTTGCGCCATTGCCAGTTGGCACTTGGCTCGCAGGGTTGCAAGGGGGTCATCTTTGCGCTCAATTTCGCCGGTGAAGGTTCCCAGCGCGTCGGTGTCGAGACCCGGCGGCACAAAGCACTGCACCCCGAGACTTTTTTGGAGCAGCGGCGCAATAATCTCTTCCTTGCGGTGTTGGGTGGCAATGGCCAGCTTTCTGCCTTTGAACATGGCTTGTTAGTCTATTTCGATGCGGGCTTTTACAGAAGCATTTCCGCCTTTTTGCTGCAGGTAGCGGCGCAGGTTGTGCAGGTCGTTTTGCAATTCGTGGATGCGCCGCTCCCGCATATGAATGTCTTCTTCGGAATGCGACTTCTCAATTTTAGATTCGTGAAATCGTATTTTTTCACCTATAATACGGGTCAGTAGGGAAATAGCGTCTTCGGCTGAAAAGCTGCCTTGAATGAGTTGGAGTTCCATAGGTTTGGTTGACGTTATCCTCACTGCCTGCCCCACTCTGAAAAGAGCAGGGCGGGAAGGAGAAGGAAAGAAAGAAAAAAGAGGTTGAAAGAGCGTTACTGCCCCTGCCCCAGCGAGTAGCCGGCTTTGCCGTCAAAATCGTAGAGATTTTCGGTTTTTACAATGTCGAGGCCGGCGGCTTCGGCAGCTTGCAGCAGTTCGGCAATGTGTTTTTTGTGCATCGCGCCGCCGTCGGCAGGTTTAAAGCGGCAACGCCAGTGGTCAGTGCAGAAGGTTTCCTGAAAGCCTTCGGGATACACCTTAATGCCCCGATTGGTAATCATGGTAAGAGCTGCGCCTGCGCCGTCTAATTGATGCAGCGTTTTGGCAATTTCTTCCGGGTCGGTGCCGCGCCAGTGGGCAAAAAGGTCCACGCCCACGAGCGTTTTCTCCTTGGCCGGCTTGCGGGTATATTTCGGCAGGTTCAGCGTTACGCCGCGCTCGTAAGTTACCGGCTCCAGTTGCTGCGGCTTGCCGCCCAGGTTGCGGATAACGGCTTGGGCAAACTCAGCCGTGCCCACGCATTCTTTGCTCACGCCTTCTTTAAAAATATCGTAGGTATGAATGCCGTCTTCAATGGTTTTGAGCCAGGCGTTTTGGATGGTTTCGGCCACTTCGGTTTGCCCGATGTGGGCCAGCATCAGGATAGCGCCCTGCAACAGGCCGGATGGATTGGCCACATTTTGTCCCGCGCGGCGCGGCGCCGAGCCGTGGATAGCTTCAAACATGGCGCACTCCTCGCCGATATTGGCCGAGCCGGCCAGGCCTACGGAACCGGTAATCTGCGCGGCCACATCGCTCAGCACGTCGCCGTAGAGGTTGGGCATCACAATCACGTCAAAGTCTTCGGGCGTGTCGGCTACTTTGGCCGCGCCGATGTCAATAATCCAGTGTTCGTTTTGGATTTCGGGATATTCTTTGGCAATCTCGTCAAAGACCTGATGAAACAAGCCATCGGTTTGCTTCATGATATTGTCTTTGGTAAAGCAGGTTACTTTTTTGCGACCGTTCTGCTTGGCATATTCAAAAGCATAGCGCACGATTTTCTCGCAGCCCGGGCGGCTAATGAGTTTCAGGCACTGCACCACTTCGTCGGTTTGCTGATGCTCAATGCCGGCATACAGGTCTTCTTCGTTTTCCCGAACGATAACGAGGTCCATCTTCGGGTGCTTGGTTTTTACAAAAGGATGCAGGCTGCGGCAGGGGCGGATGTTGGCATACAGGCCGAGGAATTTGCGGGTCGTTACGTTCAGGCTTTTGTAGCCGCCGCCCTGTGGCGTGGTGATGGGCGCTTTGAGGAAAATCTTGTTGCGGCGAATCACATCCCAGGCTTCTTTGGCAATGCCGGCGGTGTTTCCGGCGAGATATACCTTTTCGCCCACTTCAATTTCTTCGGTTTCAATCTGCGCGCCGGCGGCGTGCAGGATGGCCAGGGTTGCGTCCATGATTTCGGGGCCGATGCCATCGCCTTTGGCAATGGTGATTTTGGTTTTGGAGTGGGTCATGTTTTTGGGGGGATGAAAGTCTTTTTGTGAAAAAAAATAGGATTTTGAAGCAATTTTCCGGAAATGCATCTGATTGATTTCCGGCACAAAGGTGGAACGGTCTGTTCATAAACATTCATTTATCTTTGCAATGATTTCCATAAGCCTTTCTTATGAACTACACCCTTCAGCAGCTGCGCATCTTCCTGACTGTTACCGAAACCGGCAGCGTTACCAAGGCCGCAGAAGCCTTGCATCTTACCCAGCCGGCGGTATCTATCCAGCTCAAAAATTTCCAGAATCAGTTTTCCATTCCGCTGCTTGAAGTGGTGAGCAAGCGCATTTTTGTTACCGACTTCGGCAAGGAAATTGCCGCAGCGGCAGCGGTGATTCTATCCGAAGTACACGCCATTGAGTATAAGATGCACGCCCACCGGGGCGAGCTGACCGGCAAGCTCAAGCTCTCGGTGGTTTCTACGGGCAAATACGTGATGCCCTATTTTTTATCGGGTTTTATGAAGCGCCACGCGGGCGTAGAACTCGCGCTCGACGTAACCAACAAAGCGCAGGTGCTGCGCAGTTTGGAGCAAAATGAAGTGGATTTCTCCCTTGTCAGTGTGCTTCCGGAAACCTTGCAGATAGAGAAGACGGCACTGCTTCAAAACAAGCTCTTCCTGGTAGGCAACAGCGACCGGAAATTTGATGGTAAAACCTACACCAAAAAGGTGTTTGAAGACTTGCCGCTCATCTATCGCGAACCCGGCTCCGGTACGCGCTATGTGATGGAGAAATTCGTGCGGCGCAACGCGTTGCCGGTGCAGAAGAAAATGGAACTGACGAGCAACGAGGCCGTGAAGCAGGCCGTAATAGCCGGTTTGGGCTATAGCATTATGCCTTTGATTGGCATTAAAAACGAGTTGCAGAGCGGACAATTGCAAATCATTCCGGTAAAAGGCTTTCCGATAAAATCCACGTGGTACCTGATATGGCTGAAAACGAAAAAACTATCACCGGTAGCGGCAGCCTATCTAAAGTATATCCAGGCCGAAAAAGAGGCCATTGTAGCCGCGCAGTTTCAGTGGGCAGAAGGATTTTGAGCCTTCGGCGTTGGACAGCCTCGCCGTTGGACAGCTACGCTGTTGGACAGCTACGCCGTTGGACAGCTACGCTGTTGGACTGCTTCGCTGTTGGACGCTAAAGCTGTTGGACGCTAAAGC
>DDEO01000116.1:5621-11229 GCA_002336725.1 Bacteroidetes bacterium UBA1952
GCCGCAAGGTGCAACAGAAATAATAAATGTAACCTGAGGCCGAAGGCTCCAACGCCCAAAGGGCATCCAAGCCGAAGGCTCCAACGTGAAACGTCCAACTCCGCCGAAGGCGGATGTCCAAGCCGAAGGCTCCAACGCCCGAAGGGCTGTCCAACGCGAAGCCTCCAACAACGCGAAGCGTGTCCAACAACGAAGTCCGCCTTATTTTCACACCCTATATGCAAACGACCTACGCGCCTGTTCGCAAACACCCTAAAGGGCTGCCGTATCTGTTCTTCACCGAGATGTGGGAACGCTTCGGCTACTATCTGATGCTCGGCATCTTTGTACTCTACATGATTGATGTGGACAAAGGCGGCCTGGCCATCGCCGATAAGGTGTCCTACGATGTCTTCGGCACCTTCATCGCGCTGACCTACCTCACGCCTTTCCTCGGCGGCTTTCTGGCCGACAAAAAGCTGGGCTATATCAAGAGCGTATATATCGGCGGAACGCTTATGGGGCTGGGCTATCTGCTGCTCGGTTTTCCGGTATTGCGGGCCTTTGGGATGGATATTTCGCAGGGTGCGGTCATGACTTCTTTTTATGCTGCCGTAGGGCTGATTGTGGTTGGAAACGGTTTTTTTAAGCCTTCTATCTCTACGCTGCTGGGCAATCTTTATTCTTATTCGCAATATAAAGAGCGCAAAGACTGGGGCTACAACCTGTTTTATATGGGCATCAATATCGGCGCACTGTTTGGCCCGATACTGGCCGCTTTTATGCGCAATAAATACAGCTGGCCTGCTGCTTTTATCACGGCGGGTGTGGGTATGTTTGTCGGGCTTATCGTGTTTACAATCGGGCTGAAGCACGTGCGGGCCGGCGAGCGCAAAGAGATGTTGGCAGCCGGTGTGCTGGATGCTTCGCAGGAAGGCGGCGGCACTTCCATTGCGCAGGTTTTGGGCGCGGTGTTTCTGCCCGCGCTCCTTGCCGGCGTTATGGGCTGGTTTGTGCCCACGCTGGTGAAAGGCAGTCCGCTGATGGACTCCCAAAGCACCGATGCGTTCCTATTTGCTTCCGTACCGGTGATTTTCTTTTATGTTTCGCTCTGGGCCAAAGCCCGCGCGGGGGAGAAGCGCCCGATTGCCGCGCTGCTGGCCGTTTTTGCGGTGAGCATCGTGTTCTGGGCCGTGTTTAAGCAAAACGGAACGGCGCTCACCAACTGGGCCAAATACTACACCGACCGCGAGATTACCGGCACGGCGCAGCCGCTGGCTGTGGGCCTCTACCAAACCGAAAAGCTGAGCGCCGCGCCGGAAAAAGTATCGGTCTATGACGCGCAGTTCCGCGCCGAAAAGGGCGAAGATGGAAAGGTGAAAAAAGAAATCGGGCAGCACATTTATTTCCGGAATCTGCCGGCAGAGAAAGTGCCTACCGATGGCCGCCCGGTGTATGTGGCAAGTCCGGAGCTTTTTCAGGCCATCAACCCCGCCTGGGTCATTTTGCTCACGCCGGTGGTCGTTGGCATTTTCGCAGCCTTGCGCCGCCGCGGCAAAGAGCCGACTACGCCTTCTAAAATCGCTATTGGGCTGTTGATTTCTGCCCTTTCTACGCTGGTGATGGTGCTGGCGGTGCAGGCGAGTATGAATGGCGCGGTAAAAGTGTCGGCTTGGTATCTCATCTTCACCTACGGCGTGGTAACGGTGGGCGAGTTGTGCCTCAGCCCGATGGGCTTGAGCCTGGTGAGCAAGCTATCGCCGCCGCGCCTCACGGCCCTGATGATGGGCGGATTTTTCCTTTCTACCTCGCTGGGCAACAAGCTGAGCGGCGTATTGGCGGGCCTGTGGTATGGCTACGAAAACAAAGTCAATTTCTTCCTGGTCAATTCTCTTTTGCTGCTCGGCGCGGCGCTGCTGGCCTTTGCGATGTTGCGCTGGCTCAATCGGGTGATGGCAGAGAAAGGAGTGCGGTAAATGCTCAAGGGCTCAATTTGAAAATGGCTCAATGGCTCAATTTGCGGGCGCGAACCGAACCTGTAGAGACAAGGTATGCGAACCTGTAGAGACAAGGCATGCCTTGTCTCTACCCCATCAATATTCAAAATTGACGGAGGCGCGGCGCAGGCGGTCGTTGATGGCTACGCCGAGGCCGTTTTCCGGAACGGCTTCGGCGAGGATGGCTTTTATGGATTGATTATTGGCCCAGTGGAGCGCAGCAAAAAGGTTGCGGGCGGCCTCGTTGAGGTCGCCGGTCGGGGAGAGGAGAAATTGGGGGAAATTTCCGGAAATTTTTTCCTGAAAGGCAATGATTGCTACGTTTTTCGTGTCGGCCTGTTGCATCAATTTCGGAATGGAATTGCCGAAATAGAGTGGGGCAACGGGCGCATAATGGCTGCGGAGTTGTCCCGGTGCAACCGGGTGTTCTTGTGGCTTGTTTTGCACCAACAGCGGCATTCCCAGAAAATCTTCGAGCGCCTCGCGGGAGAGGCCACCGGTGCGGTAGAGAATGGGTTTTTCGTCTTCGGTAAACCCAATAATGGTAGATTCCAGTCCGATGGGGCTTGGCCCGCCGTCGAGGATATACGGGATGCGTCCTGCCAGCCCTTTCGCCACGTGTGCGGCAGTGGTGGGGCTGATGGTCGTGAAAAGATTGGCGCTCGGCGCGGCGAGGGGAAAGGGCAGCGCGGCGAGTAATTTCCGGAAAAGCGGGTGGGCGGGGACGCGCACCGCCACTCGGTTGCTGCCCGCCGTTACGAGGTCGGGAATGGCGCTCTTTTTGGGCAGCAGCAGGGTCAGCGGGCCGGGCCAGAATTTTTGGGCCAGTCGGCGGGCGATTTCCGGAATATTTTCTACCGCGTCAAAAGCTGCTGTTTCGTCTGCAAAATGGACAATCAGCGGGTTGAACTGCGGGCGATTTTTAGCCTCAAAAATCTTGAGCACCGCCGTGTCCGAGAAAGCATTGGCGGCGAGGCCATAGACGGTTTCGGTGGGAACGGCCACCACTTTGCCGGCTTCCAGAAGCTGAATGGCATGGGCCAGATCGGTGCCGGTTTCGGTGTACAAGGGCTGGTGAGAAGGCGTTAATTTCCGGAAATCCGGGCATGGAAAATCCGGAAGATTTCCGGAAATTTCTCTATCGGGCGAAGGTGCCGAAGATCGGGAAAACGGCAGACGAAGTGGTGTCTATATGGAGGGCGGTATCCGGCGCAATGACATCCTTTACAAGGAAATATCCATCATATTCTTTGGTAAGAAAATCGTAGCTGTAGCGCGAGCGGTTGCTGTCGGAGACCACACTGTTCAGGCCCTTGCCCGTCATTTTTTTGGCAAAAACACTGACATCAAACGCATCGGCGTAGCCCCAGTAGGTAGAATCTACGCGGCGCACCCCCACCGGAAAAACCTGCCCGCCCGGCGCGTTATAGAGGGAGACGGTAATCAGGGTTTGATTATAAGGCTGTTCTTCAAGCACCACCATTGCGCGCATCGAATCGAGGCGAACACGCCGGTTGTAATAGGCGGGTTTGCCCAAAACCTGCCCGCTGTTGAAACGATAGTTGTAAACCTGACGGCGATAGACCTTGGCCGAATCGGCAGAATCGTCTTTTTTGCAGGAGAAAGCCAGAACCGAGAGGATGCCGAGCAGGGCGATAAAAGGAAAACGCATGGAGGAAGAATCAGGAAACGAGCGGCCAAAATAAGCCGCATCCGCCGTTTCCGGAAATTTCTCCCGACTGCGGGGTATTTTTCCGGAAAAACGAATGCTGCAAAGGGCTTGCTTTTCCGGAAAATTATCCGCCTCGCCAAGGCGCTTTATTGCCGCAAACAACGCCGTTGGGCCTTAGCTTTGCTCGTCGTCAGGCAGGACACGCCTGCAAAGGACCACGCTTTATATATTCTTTATAAAAAATTTTGTAAGACCCGTGGAGTTTGGAACGTAATTTGCTATTAATAGAGGCAAATTTCGTACTTTTGTAATCCCTTTACCGGAAGGGTTCTGCGCGTGCCTCTTTTCTTTTTGGTAAAATACTGCTGAAAATCAACTCCTTAACCTACTCACAGACCCCTGCTGTGCGTGGGTTTTTTGGCGTCTCTAATATCCTTAAATCCCCCTATTCCTCACCCTAAGCTCCAAACTTAGGTGTTTTTAATAAAACTTATGGTTCCACAGAAGATAACCGCCACTGGCCGGATCAACTTCGGTAAAATCCACGATGTTGCCGACACGCCCGATCTGCTTGCCATCCAGCTTCAGTCCTTTCAGGACTTTTTTCAGCTGGAGACCACGCCGGACAAGCGCGACAACGAAGGGTTGTTCCGCGTGTTTAAGGAAAACTTTCCGATTTCCGACACCCGCAACATCTTCGTCCTCGAGTTCCTCGACTATTTCATTGACCCGCCCCGCTACACCATCGAGGAGTGTATGGAGCGCGGACTGACCTACAGCGTTCCGCTGAAGGCCAAGCTGAAGCTGAGCTGTAACGACGAAGAGCACGTGGACTTCGAGACCATCGTGCAGGACGTGTTTCTCGGCAATATTCCGTATATGACCCCGCGCGGCACCTTTGTTATCAACGGCGCTGAACGCGTAGTCGTGTCGCAGCTACACCGCTCGCCGGGCGTGTTCTTCGGCCAGAGCGTACACCCCAACGGTACCAAAATTTACTCCGCCCGCGTGATTCCGTTCAAAGGCGCGTGGATGGAGTTTGCTACCGATATCAACAACGTGATGTATGCGTACATCGACCGGAAGAAGAAATTTCCGGTAACGACGCTGCTGCGCTCTATCGGCTACGAAACGGATAAGGACATCCTCCAACTCTTTGGCATGGCCGACGAGGTGAAGGCCGACCGCAAAAACCTGGAAGCCAACCTGGGCCGCCGCCTCGCTGCACGGGTGCTGCGCTCCTGGACGGAAGATTTTGTGGATGAAGACACCGGTGAAGTGGTGAGCATCGAGCGCAACGAAGTGCTCCTCGACCGCGACGCGGTACTTGACGACTATAATCTGGACACGATTGTAGAACTGGGCATCCCGACGGTATTCCTCCAGAAAGAAGAAGTTTCCGGCGATTACAGCATCATCTACAACACGCTCAACAAGGATACTTCCAACTCGGAGCTGGAAGCCGTTCAGCACATCTACCGCCAATTGCGCGGCTCGGATGCGCCGGATGACGAAACCGCCCGTGGCATCATCGACAAGCTGTTCTTCTCCGATAAGCGTTATGATCTCGGCGAAGTAGGCCGTTATAAAATCAACCGCCGCCTGGGTCTGGACATCAGCCAGGAATCCAAGGTGCTGTCGAAAGATGATATCATTACCATCATTAAATACCTCGTGCGTCTCACCAACGGCAAGGCTGAGATTGATGATATTGACCACCTCTCCAACCGCCGGGTGCGCACCGTGGGCGAGCAACTGTTTGCCCAGTTTGGCGTAGGTCTGGCGCGTATGGCCCGCACCATCCGCGAGCGGATGAACGTGCGCGACAACGAGGTGTTTACCCCCATTGACCTGATTAACGCGCGGACGCTGTCGTCGGTTATCAACTCGTTCTTTGGCACCAGCCAGCTTTCGCAGTTCCTCGACCAGACCAACCCGCTGTCGGAAATCACCCACAAGC
>DDEO01000203.1:0-332 GCA_002336725.1 Bacteroidetes bacterium UBA1952
GAAATTTGTATTTCCGGAAAATGCGTTCTATAAATATAGAAAACAGACCTGTCAGGCATCCTACGCTCCGCTTCGGACCTGACAGGTCAAGTTCGCCTCTGGCGGACGCAGATGCCTGTCAGGTCCGAATTGCGTCTTCCGGAAAAGTGCTTGTATTTCCGGAAAATGTGTTCTATAAATATAGAAAACAGACCTGTCAGGCATCCTACGCTCCGCTTCGGACCTGTCAGGTCGGGGGATTTCCGGAAATAAAAAGAGATACCCGAATAGGACATCTCTACAAATGCAATTGCTTTTATATCAAAAGAAGAACGCGCCTCCTGGCGCGTTCC
>DDEO01000203.1:384-6022 GCA_002336725.1 Bacteroidetes bacterium UBA1952
GGGCCGGGGGTGAGGCCGTCTTTTGCCTCTACTATCCCTGCAAAGCTGCCGCGCCGCTCACGATTTCGGTCAGCTCGGTAGTGATGGCTGCCTGACGGGCGCGGTTGTAGGAGATTTTCAGGTTTTTGAGCAGTTCGTTGGCGTTTTCGCTGGCCTTATCCATCGCCGTCATGCGTGCACCGTGTTCGGAAGCGGTAGCATCAAGAACCGCTTTGAAAACCTGCGTATTCAGGATTTTGGGCATCAGCTCTTCAATCAAAACGGCCTTGGAAGGCTCGTAGATAAAGTCGGTGTTGCGGGAATTTCCGGAATTTTCGGCTTTCGGAATGGGCAGGTAGGCTTCGCTGACAAAACGCTGGGTGGCGGCGTTTTTAAACTGGCTGTAAATCAGTTCTACGCGGTCATATTCTTTGCGCAGAAAGGCTTCCTGTGCGTATTGCGCCACCGCTTTTACATTCTCAAAAGACTGGCTGCTGAGCAGCCCCCAGAAGCTATCAATCATCGGCGCGTTGGCACGCTGGAAGGCTTCGTAGGCTTTTTTACCAATGGGCAAAATAGTTACGTTTCCGGCGGCCTGCTGCGTGGCATATTTGCTGCGAATAACTTCGCGGGTGAGTTTGATAATATTGGCGTTGTAGGCGCCGGCAAGGCCGCGGTCGGAGGTGATGGGGATGAGCAGGATGCGCTCCGGGGCGCGTTCCTCGGCGAGCGGCAGGGCGGCATCGCTGCTCTGGCTGCTCACGATGTTGGAAAGCATTTCCTGAAGTTTTTGCGCGTAGGGCCGCATCTGCTGGATGGCATCCTGGGCACGGCGCAACTTGGCGGCGCTCACCATTTTCATGGCTTTAGTAATCTGCTGGGTGGATTGCACCGATTTGATGCGGTTCCGGACTTCTTTAAGCTGACCCGACATAGCGGAAATTTCTTTTAAAAGAGGGTAAAAGGCGGCGCGAAAGTACGAAACGAAAGTCGGATTGCCGAAAAGTGGAAATAACGACAACGGGATAAATTCCGGAGGCCGTTGCCGCTGCAAGAGCGCGAAGATGCCGGAAAAGGGTTTTTGGGCGCTGCACTATTTCCAGAAATGCGGCGTGGATTTCCGGGAAAAAAGGCATTCATCAGGTTTTTGAAGCCTGACGGGTGTAGCGCCTGCGGGTGGTATTAAGAGCCTTTGGAAATTATCCTTTACCGAAACGCCTCGTGGGCAATATCCTGCATATCAATGCCATTATGGCTTTCGTCATAAATACATTGCCCGTCTTTGATAACCAACACCTGCGGACTCTCGTGGTGCACGTTGAATTCCTCGGCCACTTTGTTGGAAAGGGCGCGGTTGCTGATGAGATCCAGATAGTAGAAATCAATGCCTTCGGGCATTTGGGCGCGTTCGAGGCGGCCTTTGGCCATGGAGGAAATGCTGCACCGGATGCTGTGTTTAAAAATCACAACCGGTTTTTGAGCACTTTCGGTTTTGATGGCTTCGAGTTGAGCGGGGTCGTTGAGGATTTTCCAGTTCATAAGATGGTAGCGGTGGAAAAAGAGGTGCCAGTAGGAAAGAGGTACAGGGCGAAAACAAACAGCTATTCTCGGCTTTGGTAAAATAGATTTATAGTATTACATACAAAATAGTATATTAATAGTTGAATTGTCCAATATTATGATTGATTTATATTGTGTATTTAAATTCTTTGGGGGTGGTCTGGCGGGGGTTACCTTTCGGCAATTTTTGCATTCAGGTTTGGAAACACACGTTGCTTTCAAATATTGTTCCGATGCTGTAGCTGCTGTTCTAAAGAGCCTCGCGGCGGGCGCAATACGCTTGCAAATATGGCGAATGCCTCTTTCTTATTTAAATAATAACTCTTCTTATGGGTCTGAAAACTACTTTTTTTATCAAAGTCAGGCGACTGCTAACCCTTCCGGCTCTTCTGCTCGCGGTTTCTGCTTCGCAGGCACAGGTCGGCGTGTATGCGCCCTTTATTGATAGCTCGGCTACGAGTGTAGGCAGCAAAACGTATACAGCCGATGCCGCAATCGGGGCTGCCGGCACCGTTCCCGCAACGGGGATAGACTATCGCTTTGGACAGGCGGCGGGATTTTCCATTCAGAAAAGAGCGCTTAAAGCTTTTAGCGCAGGCGGAAAACGATATGCCCTGCTGGTGGATGCATCGGGTACACATATATCTTCTACACAGGTAGCAACCAATGGGAATTTCACCTTTGAATCTACCGGACTGGGAACGCTTTAGGTACGCCTGAACACTACGCCGGGTATGGTCGGCCAAACTGCGCCCGGCTCGACCCTCCCTGCCGGCTGGACCAATGTGGGTGGTGTCCGGGGCCAGAATGATACCAAATGGACAGCTAAAGTGAACACTGCAATTCGTTTCCACTCTTCCGCCAGAGGCGGAGGCCGGCGGGGGAGGCGAACGATGCATGATTTAGCTGTCTAAATGGTATAACTTCTGAAACAAGGCCCCTGAAACCTGAAACATCGTTACTATTGCAGCCATGACACGGAAGAAAAAAGCACCCATTCAGATTCACGACGACGGCTCGGTTTCGCTCAACAAATACATCTCGGCATCGGGCTTTTGCTCGCGCCGCGAAGCCGATGTCTATATCGAAACGGGCCGCGTAACCATCAACGACGAAGTGGCCGCCACCGGCAACCGCGTTTATGAAGGCGACGTGGTGGAAATTGACGGTGAACCGCTCCAAAAAGCCGCCAAAACCGTGTATATCGCCTACAACAAACCCAAGGGCATTACCTCAACGACAGACCCGGCGGACAAAACCAATATCGTGGCCGCCATTCGTCATCCACAGCGCATCTTCCCCGTCGGCAGGCTTGATAAAGATTCGGAAGGTCTTATCTTCCTGACCAACAACGGCGATATTGTTAATAAAATCCTGCGCGCCGGCAACCGCCACGAGAAGGAGTATCTGGTCTCTGTTATGCCCGACCCAACGCCGGAATTTTTCCGGAAAATGGCCGCCGGCGTACGCCTCATCCCGGAAGGAAAAACCCTGCCCTGCAAGGTAACGCCGGTGGGCAAACACAGTTTTAAAATTACGCTCGTGCAAGGATTTAACCGGCAAATCCGCCGCATGAGCAGCACCCTGGGCCACAAGGTAACCGGCCTCAAACGCATCCGGGTGATGAATGTTTTGCTCGGCGACCTGCCGGTGGGAAGCTGGCGCTACCTGACACCCGAAGAAATTGCACGCATCGAAGCCGCCGTGGCCGATAGCGCCGGAGTCGAAAAGGCCGCCCGTCCCAAAACAGCGCCGAAACAACCCGCGCCGAAGCCCGAATCTAAAGAGAAGATTCCGGAAAAAACTGCCCCCAAAGCGGGAAAAAATGCCCCAAAAGCAGAAAAGCCCGCCGCTGCAAAAACCCCGAAAGACAAGAATAGCTACAAGACTT
Source organism: Bacteroidetes bacterium UBA1952 (assembly GCA_002336725.1). Classification (GTDB taxonomy): domain Bacteria; phylum Bacteroidota; class Bacteroidia; order Chitinophagales; family Chitinophagaceae; genus UBA1952. Next base: position 3,815 of record DDEO01000203.1, read on the forward strand.
TCCGGCAGAAAGGACGGCAGCGGTAGCGCATATGCCGCCATGACGGATATCCCCAATGCTATAAATACGATGAACTGCGTATAGCTATCCCGACTTTCGCACCGCAATTTTGTATCATGCCTATTTCTGTTGCCATAGCCGAAGACAATCGTTTTGCGCTGCGCAGTTGCCTCGACAAACTCGCCGGCATCCCCCACCTGAAGGTTGCGCTCACGGCGGCCAACGGGCAGGAACTGCTTGATGCGCTGGAGAAAAAACCGGCAGACATCGTTTTGATGGACATCGAAATGCCGGTGTTGAACGGCATCGAGACGACGGCGGCGCTCCGGCAGCACTATCCACACATCAAAGTGTTGATGCTCACCACCTTCGACGATGACGAGAAAATATTTCAGGCAATTCTCGCCGGTGCATCGGGCTATTTGCTCAAGGAAGAACCGGCAGAGGTGCTGATCGCGGCCCTGCACGACACGCTGAACGGCGGCGCGGCCATGTCGGCAACCATTGCTATGAAGGTTTTGAAAATGATGCGCCAAAGTCCGGCACCCACCGCACCGGTTGCCGAAGCCGAAGACTATGGCCTTACCGAGCGCGAAATTGAACTCTTAGAGCAACTGAAGGCCGGATATACCTACGAACGAATTGCGACTCATCTTCATATCGCCATCGGCACGGTGCGCAAACACATTGAGCATATTTACCGGAAACTGCGTGTAAAAAACAAGGTAGAAGCCGTGCAGAAAGCCTTTGGCAAATAAGCCCCGGCCACACTATCCCCGGAAAAGAAATGCTCCCGCTTTTGCTGCAAAAGGCGGGAGCATTTCTTTTTTCAGAGGGCTTTTCAGGAGCAGCTTACCGGTCGGCGGCGCGGGTGTCTTCCATCACCACGGCAATCGCTTCCCGGGCGACAGCCGGTTTTTTCAGGATGGCATAAATCTGAAGGCAGAAGCCAATCATCATCAGAACGGGCGCGAGCGTTACACGGCGGAAAGAGAAAACCTCGTCGTAGCGAAAGACATGGGGATCAGCACTTTTGCCGCCGGCCATCAGAAACAGGCCGAGCAGAATAAGCACTACGCCAATGATAACAAGGCGATAGTTGGATGCATCAAACAGAAAAGGACGCACCGGCGCTGGGGTAGCGGTGGTTTTTTTTCCGGAAATAGTTCGGGTAGCCGCCGATGTGGAAGGCGTGGGCAGCGTTCGCGGCGTGGGCCGGGCCACCTCAGGATTGCTTCGGGGCGTGTTGGGCAGAGACATAATTAAAAGAGGCGCTGTTTTGGAGGGAAGGTAAGAAAATTAATACAGATCGTCGAGGCGCACCTTCAGGTATTTGGTTACGCTGCGATGGGTACTGACGAGCGATATCAGAACGCCCACAATGAGCATACCGCTGAACAGCACAATCATAGCGGGCGTATTGTTTAACACGTGCAGGTCCGGGATTTGAATTTCAGCAAAATATTTCACCCCTGCCAGTCCGGCAATGGCAATCACGGCGCTGATAAGCCCATTGATGATGGCGCGGGTATCAAAAGGGCGGGCGATAAACCAGCGCGTAGCACCCACCATCTGCATGGTTTTAATGAGAAAACGATTGGAGAACATGGCCAGCCGCACGGTATTGTCTATCAAAACGATGACGGTGATGAAGAGCAGGATGGAAAGCACGCCTATAACGTAGCCGATGCGCCGGAAATTGCTGTCAATGTTTTTGGCCACCGTTACGGGATATTCCACCGAAGTAACGATATTGCTCTGCCGGATGAAGGCGCTGATTTTCTCCAGCGAATCGGGGGCTACATAATCGCTGCGCAGGTTTACGATAATCTGCGGCCACAAGGGGTTTACGCCCGCATTCGTAACAATGTCTTTGCCTTCGAGCGCGGTGAGTTCTTTGAGGGCATCTTCTTTGGACACGTAGCGCGTCTGACGCACCCAGGGCTGATGGTCGAGAATCTGTTGCAGCTTCTGCGCCATTTCGGGGCGCGTATTATCGTGCAGGTTCACGTTCACATCCATGTTTTCCTTGAATTTTCCGGAAAGTGCATGACCATTTATCACCACCCAACCCAGCGTGCCGAGCAGAAACAAGACCAGCGAAATACCGATAATCGCCGATACATACGAAGGCGATTTTTTCCCTTTTGCCATAGAGCGCAAAAATAGGGGCTACGGAGACTTGTCAGGTCAAGGCCCGCAGGGACG
>DDEO01000228.1 GCA_002336725.1 Bacteroidetes bacterium UBA1952
TAATATTTATTATGTAAATAATAAAAACAAAAAAACAAAAGATACCGATAGGGGAAAGGGTTCGTAAGCGTGAAATACCACTTCAGGGCTGCCGGAAAGTGCCATGAACCAGACCGACCCTTTTATTAAAGAACCATCCTTCGGCGAAATGATAAAACAGGGAGTAGCCGGAGATTTTTAAACGCCTTTTCATCCAAAACAAGTGCCTTCAATGCGGTTCCTTACTTTTAAGTTTTGTTACCCTCGCCGTAGAGTAGGTTCTCACAAGCACCCTTTCCGGATTCCGCCTTCCGAAGGAATAACAAAACAAAGAGAAAAGGTACTGCCACTCACACACACACTTTGCAACCGCTGCTTAGCCGACAGATGTCTTTTGAGAAACAGGCCGCTCATTGCCATTTTTGCAGGAATCGCTTCTCTTTCCTATTTTTAAGCAATGGCCAGTATATCTACTTTAAACGACGTTCCAACCTATAATCTAAATGCAGAAGAAGAGCGAAAGCTCATTCTGCGTGAATATCGCGCCCTGCTCCGTTCCCTGAAGCCCCGCATCAAACCGGGCGATAAAAAACAAATCCGACGCGCTTTTGAAATTGCCGTGGAGGCCCACAGCGAGATGCGCCGCAAGAGTGGCGAACCGTATATCCTGCACCCCATTGCCGTTGCCCAGATAGTGGTAGAAGAAATCGGACTGGGCGTTACCTCGGCCATTTGCGCCCTGCTCCACGATGTTGTGGAAGACACCGAAATTACCCTCGACGACATCGAGCAGGAATTTGGCACCCGCTATGCCCGCATCATCGACGGGCTGACCAAAATCGGCAATGTGGTGGACCTTCAGGCAAGCACCACCATCCAGGCCGAGAATTTCCGGAAAATCCTGCTTACCCTCGCCGAAGACCCGCGCGTCATCCTCATCAAGCTGGCCNNTTCCGCAAGATGCTGCTGGCGATGGCGCGCGACCTGCGCGTCATCCTCATCAAGCTGGCCGACCGGCTGCATAATATGCGCACCCTCGACAGCATGGCGCGCGACAAGCAGCTCAAAATTGCTTCCGAAACTACCTATATCTATGCACCGCTGGCGCACCGCCTCGGCTTCTACGAACTGAAAAGCGAGCTGGAAGACCTGGCGCTCAAATACGTGCAGCCGGAAGTCTTTAGCGAGATTTCGCAGGCCCTCAAAGATACCCACCGCGACCGCAGCCGCTACATCAATGAATTTATCCGCCCGCTACGCGAAATGCTCGAAGCGCAGGGGCTGGATTTTAAAATCTATGGCCGCCCCAAAGCCATTCACAGCATCTGGGACAAGATACGCACCAAGCACGTAACCTTCGAAGAGGTCTATGACCTGTTTGCCATCCGCATCATCCTCAACTCGCCGCCCGAGCGCGAACGGCAAGACTGCTGGCGCGTTTATTCGCTCATAACCAATGTCTATCGCCCATCGCCGGAGCGGCTGCGCGACTGGATTTCGGTGCCGAAGGGCAATGGCTACGAAGCCCTGCACACCACCGTGATGGGGCCGGGCGGACGCTGGGTAGAGGTGCAGATTCGCTCGGCGCGGATGAACGAAATTGCCGAAAAAGGACTGGCCGCACACTGGCGCTATAAGGAGGGCAATTCACAGGAATCGAAACTCGATTCTTTCCTGCAAAACATCCGCGAACTGCTCCTGCAGGCCGAACACGGCGACACGCTGGAGTTTTTGCAGGACGTGAAACTGGATCTTTTTACCGAAGAAATCTACGTCTATACCCCAAAAGGCAGTATGCGGGTATTGCCCAAAGGCGCTACCGCACTGGATTTTGCCTTCGATATTCACTCCGACCTCGGCCTGCAATGCATTGGCGCGAAGGTGAACTACAAACTTGTGCCGATGTCGCACCCGCTCAAAAGCGGCGATCAGGTGGAGATCATCACCTCGGCCAAGCAAAAACCCGATGCCGAATGGCTGGATTTTGTGCTGACCGGCAAGGCTAAATCGAAGATTAAAGCATTTTTGAAGGAAGAAAAACGCACCATTGCCATCCGGGGAAAAGACATTCTGGAAAAGAAACTCCAGGCGATGGGCATCCCCCTCTCCAAGCCCAATATCGTGGAGATGAGCAGCTATTTCCGGAAAATAGACGCTACCGACCTGTTCTATGGCGCGGCGGTGGGCAACTTCGACCTGCGGGAGCTGAAAAACTTCCGCATCGAAGGCGAACGGATGTTGCAGCCGGTTAAAGAAACCAACCTCGACAGCCGTCAGCTTATCCCCGAAGAAGCCCTGATGCCGCCTAAAGGCTCCGAAGTGGTCATCTTTGGCGATTCGCAGGATAAGATTCTCTATAAGCTGGCCAACTGCTGTCAGCCCATTCCGGGCGACGATGTCTTCGGCTTCCAGTCGCCGGGCGAGGGTCTTAAAATCCACCGCACCGACTGCAAAAATGCTTCTCGCCTGATGGCCCAGCACGGCCACCGCGTGGTGAAGACCAAATGGGCCAAAAACAAGGAAATCTCCTTCCTCTGCGGCGTGCGCGTAACGGGTCTCGACGATGTGGGCGTGATTCAGAAAATTGCCAACGTCGTTACCGCCGACCTGAAGATGAATATGCGCAGCCTAAGCATCGACGGCCACAACGGCGTGTTTGAAGGCACTATTATGGTGTATGTCCACGACCGCGAAGAGCTGGATTTGCTGAGCCAGAAATTGATAGAATCGGGCGGCATCAGCAAAGTAGAGCGACTGGAGGCGAGCGATTTGTAAGGCTTCTATCTATATATACTTTTTAATGGTATATATGACGAATTGTATCGACGTACAATCTGCCGCGTTTGGGGGTTTTTAATACCAACTGCTTTTCTCTGCGTCTCTGCGCCTCTGCGAGACCGTTTGCGAGTTATCTTAAGACCAACTGCTTTTCTCTGCGTCTCTGCGAGGCTGTTTGTGTCTCTCTACGAGCATTTATCTGCAATGCAATCCTTTTCGCCTCCCTTTTTATCCTATAAGAAATGCCCTACGCCGAATATCAGCGCCTGACGCAAAAAGCCGCCGATTTCAATAATGCCGCCGCCGTCCTGAGCTGGGACCAGGAAACCTATATGCCGCCCAAAGGCTTTGCCCTGCGCGGTCGCCAATTAGCCACACTCGCCTCGGCAGCCCACGAAATCCTGACCTCCGACCGCTACGCGGAATTACTACAAGTGCTTTCAAAAGATAAAAGCCTTCCTGAAGATGCACGCATCAACGTCCTGCGCAGCGCCGAAGATTTTGAAAAAGCCCACAAGCTCTCGCCGCAGTTTGTAGAAGCCCTTTCGCTGCAAACTACCGTTTGTTTTGAAGCCTGGATGCAGGCGCGGGAAACGGGCGACTTCGCGCTGTACGAAGCGCCGCTGCAAAAAATGATAGACCTGAAGCGCGAACAGGCGGCGCTGTATGGCTTTGAAAATCACCCTTACGATGCCCTGCTCGACGACTATGAAAAAGGCGCTGCGGTGGCGCTGCTAGACCCGGTTTTTATAGATTTAAAGGCTGCTTTAACGCCCATTTTCCGGAAAATAATGGCCGCACCGCAGGTGGCGGACGCGGTGTTTTCCGGAAATTTTGAGAAAGAAAAACAGCTCCGCTTTACCGAAAACATCCTTCGGCAAATGGGCTATGATTTCGCAGCGGGACGGCAGGATTATTCCGAGCATCCGTTCTCCATTTCCTTTGGGCCGGAAGATGCCCGCATCACCACACGCGCCGACGAAAACAACCTGGCCTATATGCTCTGGAGCTCCGTCCACGAAGGCGGCCACGCGCTCTATGAACAAGGTCTGCCGCCGGCGCAATACGGGATGCCCCTCGGCGCGGCCTGCTCGCTTTCGATTCATGAAAGCCAAAGCCGGTTGTGGGAAAACTGCGTGGGGCGGGGCAGGGCGTTCTGGCAGTTTTTCTACCCGCAGTTGCAGTCCATCTTTCCGGAAAATCTTGACCCTTATACGCCGAACGATTTTTTCCGCGCGGCCAACCGCGTTGCGCCTTCTTTTATCCGCACCGAAGCCGACGAACTGACGTATCATTTCCACGTCCTTATCCGCTACGAAATCGAGAAAGACATTTTTTCCGGAAAACTACAGGCCAAAGACCTGCCCGACGCCTGGAATGCGGCTTACCAAAAATACCTCGGCATCACGCCGCCCGATGCAAAACCCGGCGTGCTTCAAGACGTGCATTGGGCGCATGGCTCATTTGGCTATTTCCCAACCTACAGCCTCGGCTCGCTGTATGCAGCGCAGTTTTATGAGCAGGCGCTGAAAGACATTCCGGGATTGGAAGCGCAGTTTGCTGAAGGGAATTTCGCCGCTTTGCTGCGCTGGCTGCGGGAAAATATCCATCAATATGGTCGCCGCCTGACCTCCGAAGAGCTGTGCCGACGCGCCACCGGCAGCGGGCTGAGCAGCAATGCGTTTATCCGGTATCTCGAAAACAAAATGGCACTGGTGTATCCGGCAGCGTTTGGAAATTCGTAACTTTCGACGGCTATGAAAGCGCCGCTTGTTCCCTTCTACACCGAATCGCTGACGCGGGACGAGACTTCTTTTTTGAAGGAGCGGCATGACGATGAGATGCGGGGTGTTTATAAGCTGTTCCGGATTTGCATGATTTTGAGCTTCCTGCTGCCTTTCGCCGGCGCGTGGATACGGGCGGCCCGCGAGGGCGATCCTTCCGAGTTTTCGATGCTGCGCTATTTTTTGCTGGTTTTCTGGCTGCTCGTCGTCAGCGCGCTGATAGCTGGTGTGCAATTTTGGCGCAACGTCTGGCCGCTGCGGCGCGATTTGCGCGGCGGCGAAAAGGTGGTAGAGCTGGCGACGGTGGAGCGCAAAGTTTTTATGCCAGGCGATGGCAGCTATCATTTATACCTGAACTCCGTCATCCGGCTGAGCATCGAAGTAGAAGAGGCGGCCTACCGGCTGCTGCGGCAGGGCGACGAGATTAATATTCTCTATGCACCACACTCCAAGCTGCACCTGGGGTATTTTTAAAACCGGGATTTCCGGAAAAATACTATCATAACGTGAGTCTCGTTTTAAAATAAGTGAGAAATGAACGTTTTATATGCTTTATCGTTAGCGGACGGCCTTGATTTTTAGCCAGAAAAATCACAGCCTTGAACTTTTGCTTCAAGGCAAAAGAAGACGAAAGATGGACTCTTTATCCGAGATTCGCGTTACTTAGCGGCAGGACCGTCCTGTTTTAATTCTGATCGTCTCTTCATTTTTCCGGAAAAAGGATTACAACAGCACTTGAAAGTGGGGTGTTTTTCCGGAAAACGAAAACATCTGCTCTGGGATAAAATTCAGGCCAAAGAAGACGCTGCCCGCAGCCCAGAAAGTGGCTTAGGCTATTGGATGGCTCTCCCTTACCGCCCGCTGTTCTCCACCGAGACCACCACGCGGTAGCCTTTCGCTTTGGCCGCCTTCAGCACTTCCAGAATATCGCCGTGGCGGCTGTTCTCATCGCCGTTGATGACGATAGTGGGTTCTGCATCGCCGCTTTTGAGTACAGCGGCATTGATTCCGGAACTCAGCGAGTCTTTTAGAATGGGCCGGGTGCCGATGAAAAAATTCCGGTTGGAGTCCACCGTTACCACCACTGTTTGCCGCGCTTTGGTGTCGGAGGCTGCTTTGGGCAGGCTCACCTTCACCAGGTTGGGGTTGGCCAGTGTGGAGATGATGAGGAAGAAGAACAGCAGGATAAACAGGATGTCGTTGAGCGCCGAGGTGCCGCCTTCCTCGTTGTGGCGCAGGGATTTTCTGAGGTTCATCCTACAACGCGGGGTTTATCCGCCGGAAATTCCAGAAAAGCATCCTGCAGGTCGGCGCCCGCAGCTTCCATACGGTTGGTGATTTTATTGACCTGCGTATTCAGATAATCGTAGGCCAGATAGGCGAGCAGGCCGATGATAAGACCCACCGCCGAGGTTACCATTTTGGTATAGATGCCGCCGGCGATGGCATCGAGCGAAAAGCCTACGTGCTGAATGTTGTAGAACAGCACTATCATGCCCGCAATCGTTCCCAGAAAGCCGAAAATCGGGGCGATGCGGGAAATCGTATTCAGGATGCCGAGGTTTTTTTCTAATTGATAAATCTCCTGCCGGCCCGTGGCTTCCATAGCTTTTTCTACCTGCTCTGCCGTGCGGCCATAGCGCGAAAGCCCTTTCCCGACCATGCGGGCAACGGGGCCGGGTGTGGTTTTGGCCAGCGAGCGAGCCGCAGCGGCGTTGCCTTCCTGCAAATATTCGCGGATGCGCACCATAAAAAACGGGTCGTACTTTGCGCTTTTGCGCACCACCAGCAGCCGTTCAAAAAAGAAATACACCAGCGCCAGCGAGCAGAGGGCCAGCGGAATCATCAAAACGCCGCCTTCTTTGAGAAGATACCACAGAGAAAGACTGTCGCCGGAAGGGGCGGCAGATGCCGCATGAGAGAGCGTATCTACCTGAAAAAGAAAAAAGTGCACCGTGTGGAAAAAAGAGAAGAGTGAAAGCCGGAAAGGGCCAAAAATAGGACTTCGGCCCGAACGAATTAGAAAACTGCTAAAAAGTTAGCGAAATAGAAAACCCTGATAGCCGCCCGGGTGTTATCGGTTGTAGTTTGCGGGCTTTGGCGCTTATCTTTGCAAACCTTTTCTCAACGCTTTTGTAATTTTTTTGTCAGAAAATATGAAATGGAGCACCGCTTTTAGCTCGGCCATCGGAAAGAAAATCATCATGGGGGCCACCGGGCTTTTCCTTGTGATTTTCCTCATCGTCCACTGCTATATCAACGCAATGGTTTTCTACAACGATGGCGGCGCCACCTTCAACACGCTGGCCCATTTTATGGGAACCAACATCATCATCCGCACGGTGGAAATCGGGCTGATGGCGTTTTTGATTGCCCATAGCTGGATGGGTCTTAAACTGTATTTTCAAAACAAAGCCCGCCGCAAAGTGGGCTATGCGGTGAATAACCGGCAGCAGACGAGCCGCTGGTACAGCCGCTCGATGGCGCTGCTCGGTACGCTGATTCTGTTGTTTTTGATTCTGCACCTCTCGGCCTTCTGGGCACCCAACCGCGGCCACCAACTGATGGAAGGCGAAGAAATTGACTTGTTTCAGCGTATGGCCGATGCCTTTAGCAACCCACTGGTGGTAGTCATCTATATCCTGGGCTGCATCTCGCTGGCCTGGCACCTGATGCACGGCTTCTGGAGCTCGATGCAAACCTTTGGCCTTACCACACATCGCTATAAAGGCGCTATCCGTACCATCGGCACGGCGTTTTCCATCATCGTTCCGCTTATTTTCGCCCTGATGCCGCTGTGGTTTTATGGTGGGATGCACGGCTGGTTTGAGATGGTTCCTACGGTATTTCATCAGCAGGTGGTTCCGGCGGTTATGGAAACCGTTCCCGTTCACTAAAGTATTTTTAAAAAAAAGACTCTTTTTCACCGGCCGGCAGGGGCTTTCCTTTACCGGTTCGTTAAAGCTTCTCTTCTCCAATGTCGTTTTTGAATAATAAAATTCCGGACGGTCCACTCGAGCAGAAATGGACCAAATACAAGAGTACCTGTAAGCTGGTGAACCCGGCCAACAAGCGCAAGCTGGAAATCATTGTAGTCGGTACCGGACTGGCCGGCGCTTCTGCCGCCGCCACGCTCGGTGAGCTGGGCTACAAGGTAAAGGCATTCTGCTATCAGGATTCGCCGCGCCGCGCCCACAGCATTGCCGCACAGGGCGGGATTAATGCCGCAAAAAATTATCAAAACGATGGCGACTCTGTTTTCCGTTTGTTTTACGATACTATTAAAG
>DDEO01000095.1 GCA_002336725.1 Bacteroidetes bacterium UBA1952
AAATCGTGGCGTTGCGCTTTAAAAACACCGAGCAACTGGGTATCGCCGATTCCGACCGCAAAGCCATTTATGATATCTACTGCGAGAACGAACGCGGCGAGAAGTTTATCGTAGAACTGCAAAAGGCCAAGCAGAATTATTTCAAGGAGCGCACGGTTTACTATTCCACTTTTCCCATCCGCGAGCAGGCCGAGAAAGGCGAATGGAACTATAACCTGAAAGCCGTTTATTGCATCGGCATCCTGGATTTCACCTTCGACGATTACGAAAGCGAGCCGGAACGCAGCGAATTTCTGCACACCATCCGGCTTAAGAATCAGAACGGAAAGGTGTTTTATGACAAGCTCACGTATCTGTATCTGGAAATGCCGAATTTTACTAAGCAGGAGAGCGAGTTGGAAGGCCGGCTGGATCAATGGCTGTATTTTATCAAAAACCTTCAAAACTTCTCTGATATGCCGGTTATCTTCAAAGACGCTGTTTTTGAGCAGGCATTTGAAACCGCTGAACTGGCTAATCTGGCAGAAATGGAACGCCACAAATACGAGCAAAGCCTCAAAGTCTATCGCGATCTTAAGAACGTGATTGATACCGCGTTTGAGGAAGGTGAGGCAAGAGGGCGGGAGGAAGGACGCGAAGAAGGACGCGAAGAAGGCATACTGGAGGGCGCACGCAGGGTTGCGCGGCAGCTTAGGGAAGCGGGCGCTGAACTTGCTTTTATTGCGCAGGTAACCGGACTGACTTCGCAGCAGATAAAAGATCTGTAAGTGAAAAGATTCCTCGCGCAGATGGGGCATCTCGCCGGAAATCAATCCTGATGTCCGACCGTGTAGGTGCGGTAAAACGAGTGTTCTAATAATATATTTTGTAATGTATATTTTTTTCTGTACCTTCGCGTTCTTTTTCGCCCTAAAATTTTCTCTTTATTCTTTCCCGCATGAAGCTGTCGCAATTTCACTTTGACCTTCCCCTAAACCTGATTGCCCAGCACCCGGCAAAATCACGCGACGAAGCCCGCATGATGGTGGTGCACCGCCACACCGGCCAGATAGAACATAAAGTTTTTAAAAACATCGTTGAATACTTCGACGATAAAGATGTGATGGTGGTCAACAACACCAAGGTTTTCCCCGCCCGCCTCTATGGCCGCAAGGAAAAAACCGGTGCCGAAATCGAAGTGTTTTTGCTGCGCGAGCTGAACCGCGCCAACCGCCTTTGGGATGTTATCGTGGAACCGGCGCGTAAAATCCGGGTCGGCAACAAACTGTATTTTGGCGACGACGACGAGCTGATTGCCGAGGTGGTCGATAATACAACCTCCCGCGGCCGCACCATCCGCTTTATTTTCGACGGCGACGAAGAGGCCTTCCGCGCTAAGCTCAACTCCCTGGGCGAAACACCGCTGCCCCGCTATATCAAGCGCACACCCGACGAAGCGGACCGCGACCGCTATCAAACTGTTTATGCTAAGCACATCGGCGCGGTGGCTGCACCCACGGCGGGCCTGCACTTTTCGCGCGAACTCATTAAGCGCCTCGAAATCAAAGGTGTGAAATTTGCCGAAACTACGCTGCACACGGGGCTGAATACCTTCAGACCCATCGAGGTAGAAGACCTTACGAAACACAAGATGGATGCCGAATATTTTAAAATTGATGATTTTAACTCGGCCATTATCAACCATTCACTCGATCAGAAACACCGCGTCTGCGCCATCGGCACCACCACGATGCGCGTACTCGAAACCTCGATGACAGCCCGCAACCGCATCAAATCTTCGGAAGGCTGGACCAATATTTTCATCCACCCGCCATATAAATTTTCCATCGCCGATTCGCTTGTTACCAATTTTCACCTTCCCAAAACGGGGCTTATGGTAATGGCTGCCGCCTTCGCCGGCTACGACCTGTTGATGGAAGCCTACCAAACGGCTATCAAGGAGAAATATCGGTTCTTTGACTACGGCGATGCGCTGTTGATTTTATAAAAAAGCTTTTTTGCTCTTTTTAACCCCACCGTTTTACCTGCCGGATATAACTTTCCGGCAGGTAAAACGTTTCTTTTTTCAGCATGACCGAAACCATCGGAGGCATTCTCCAAAAATCCATAGACACCAAAACGAAAGTGCTTCAGGACAAAGCACTTCTGAAAACCATAGCGGCAGTTGTGGAAGCCTGCACAATGGCTTTTGAAACCGGTAATAAAGTGCTTTTCTGCGGCAATGGCGGCTCGGCTGCCGATGCGCAGCACCTCGCCGCCGAGTTTAGCGGCCGTTTTTACACCGACCGCAACCCGCTGCCTTCCGAGGCGCTCCACTGCAACACGAGCTACCTGACGGCGGTGGGCAACGATTATGGCTATGAAAACGTGTATAGCCGCGCCGTGAAAGGACATGGCAAGGCGGGCGATATTCTCATCGGCCTTTCCACTTCCGGAAATTCTGAAAATATTCTGCGTGCCTTCGACGTGGCCCACGAAATCGGGATGAAAACCGTCGGTTTTACCGGCGACACCGGCGGCAAAATGGCCGAAAAATGTGATTATCTTGTTAATATTCCTTCAAAAGATACGCCGCGCATTCAGGAATGCCACATTACGGTGGGCCACATCGTATGTGAATTGGTAGAAGCCAAACTTTTTAGCGAAAAAAACGTCTGAACAGTATTATGAAAGCATTGGAAGCTATAGAGTGTATTGACCAGAGCTGGACGCTGTTCCTCGACCGGGACGGTGTGATTAACGAAGAAGCCGTTGGTAGTTATATCACCTGCTGGCCGGAATTCCGGTTTTGTGGTGGCGCACTGGACGCGATTCAGCGGCTGTCGGCTATCTTCGGAAAGGTGATTGTCGTAACGAATCAGCGCGGGGTGGGGCGGGGCATTATGACAATGGAAACCCTGCGGGAAATCCACCTGAATATGAACAATCAGGTAAGGGAAAGCGGTGGGCGAATCGATAAAATATACGCCGCTACTGCTGTGAATGACGAAGACCACAACCGCAAACCCAATACCGGTATGGGGCTGCAAAGCCGCGAGGATTTTCCGGAAATCGATTTCCGGAAAAGCATCATGGTGGGCAATTCGCTCTCGGATATGGAGTTTGGTAAGCGCCTGGGAATGCACACCGTTTTCCTAACCACAAAATCCGGCCCCTATGAAGACAAAGAGGAACTAATTGATGAGCAGTTTCCGGACTTGTGTGCCTGGAGCCTGGCGCTGGAAGCCAAGCTGGCACGGAATTGCGAAGAAGTGGAGTAGGATTTCCGGAAATAAAAAAGTGTTTTAAAGGGGAAATTCTTTAAAATAGACCTCTTGCGAAAGTCTATTTATTCTCTTTCGGATGATACTTCCACCGTTACTATGGCTGCTATATACACAAAATGCAATTGTAAGCTGCCCGTCATCTCCAAAACACAGAATAATGGAGATTGCGGGTCAGGCCCGCAATGACGTGTGCTGGATGGGCGCTGCGAAATGCGAGGCGTACGTCTTCCTGCGTACGTAATCCGTCATGGCGGCACTGAATCAAGTTCAGCACAAGCCTTGAGCCGCCATCTCCATAACGCGGGTTGTCGGGATTAAGGGTCAAGCTCGCCATCTCCACAACACAGAATAATTGAGATTGGGGACGTACTACACAGCAACGAAAATGCTGCATGAAACTACTTTCGCAAGAAGCCTTTAAAACGCTTTTTTGTGTAAAAGCGCCAAAAGGATGCGCGTAAATTTATCATGGCAGTTGCTTTGCATCGGACGAGCTTTTATGGTGTGCGTAAATACGTAATTGGATATCGAGATCTATGCTATTAAATTTTTTCAGGCGATTCGTCAGATATTCCGGGTAAATATTTCCTTTCAAAACTAAAATATTTTTCGTACTTTTGCCCACCTTTTTCTATGGCTAAACAGCAAATGATCAAACAGGACGGCGTCATTGTGGAGGCTTTGTCCAACGCAATGTTCCGCGTTCGTCTTGAAAACGGGCACGAAATCATCGCCACTATCTCTGGAAAGATGCGTATGCACTACATCCGCATCCTGCCCGGTGATAAGGTGGGCGTAGAGATGAGTCCGTATGATCTCAGCCGTGGCCGTATCAATTACCGGTATAAGTAGCGCCTGCGGAGACGAAAGTATCAAGACGAAAGACAAAAGTATCAAGACACGAGTATCAGGTATCAAGATACAAGAGTTTTTCGGGCGAACGCTTCCAACGTCTCCAACGCTTCCAAAATTATCCAACCACGTTTTAAAATCCCATTTTTAACCCATGAAAGTTCGTGCTGCCATCAAAAAGCGGAGCGCCGATTGCAAAATCGTTCGCCGCAAAGGCAAACTCTTCGTTATCAACAAGAAAAATCCCCGCTTCAAGCAGCGTCAGGGGTAATTTTTTCTTCCCAGCATCTTTTTAGAACCCACCCCGACGAATCCCAATTATGGCTCGTATTGCAGGTATTGACCTACCCAAAAACAAGCGCGGCGAAATCGCGCTGACTTACATCTACGGCATCGGCCGCAGCACTGCCCAGCGCATCCTCGACGAATCCGGCATCGACCGCAACAAAAAGGCGATGAACTGGAACGACGACGAACTCGCTGCCATCCGGAACCTGATCACCGCCGAATTTAAAGTAGAAGGTGCCCTGCGCTCTGAAGTTCAAATGAACATCAAGCGCCTGATGGACATCGCCTGCTACCGCGGCCTGCGTCATCGGAAAGGATTGCCCCTGCGCGGACAACGTACCAAAACCAACTCCCGCACCCGTAAGGGCAAGCGCAAGACGGTTGCCGGTAAGAAAAAAGCCGCGAAGAAGTAAGCTGTTAGATAAAAGATTAGAGACAAAAGACAAAAGAGAACTTGTAGCATCGGAATGGCGCTGTTGCAGCTGCATACGACCTGTGGATTCTTTTGTCTTTCTTCTATCGTCTTTTGTCTGGCCCCAAAAACCGCGGCAGCCGGATCCGACCTTTCTTCGGGGAGGCCACCGCCGCGTAGCAGCTTAACGAAAGAAAGCTGTTTTATCCTCTAACGACTACCTTTTTTACAAAAGAAAAATGGCAAAAGCCCAATCGGCCAAAACATCGGCCAAAGCCGCCGCTAAAAAGCGGAACGTGAAGGTGGATGCGCATGGCGACGTGCACATCTCTGCAACCTTCAACAACATTATCATCTCCATTACCAACAAAGCAGGTCAGGTTATCTCCTGGTCTTCTGCCGGTAAAATGGGATTCCGTGGTTCTAAAAAGAATACCCCGTACGCAGCGCAAACCGCCGCTGCCGACTGTGGTAAAGTAGCACTCGATGCAGGCGTAAAACGCCTCGATGTCTTCGTAAAAGGCCCGGGTTCTGGCCGCGAAGGCGCTATCCGCTCGCTGGGGCAGGTAGGCTTCGAGATCAACTCTATCAACGATATTACCCCACTGCCGCACAACGGCTGCCGCCCGCCCAAGAAGCGCCGCGTGTAATTTGATGTTTCATGTTTTATGTGTCATGTTTCAT
>DDEO01000016.1 GCA_002336725.1 Bacteroidetes bacterium UBA1952
ACCAACGCCTACGACGAGGCCATCACCACACCGACGGAAGAAAGCGTGCGCCGCGCAATGGCCATTCAGCTGATTATCAACCGCGAATTGGGGCTGGCCAAAAACGAAAATCCGCTGCAAGGCTCTTTCATTATCGAAGAACTGACAGACCTGGTGGAAGAAGCCGTGCTAGCCGAATTCGACAAGATTACCGAGCGCGGCGGCGTATTGGGCGCCATGGAAACGATGTATCAGCGCGGCAAGATTCAGGAAGAAAGCCTCTATTACGAAACCCTCAAGCACACCGGCGAATACCCGATTATCGGCGTGAACACCTTCCTGTCGTCCAAAGGCTCGCCGACGGTAATTCCGGCAGAAGTCATCCGCTCGACGACCGAGGAGAAAGAAGCGCAGATTGCCAACGTCCACGCCCTTTGGGAGCGCAGCGGCGAAGAAGGCCCGCAGGCGTTGAAACACCTACAGGACGTAGCCATTCGCGGCGGCAACGTGTTTGAAGAGCTGATGCAAACGGTGAAATACTGTTCGCTGGGCCAGATTACACAGGCGCTGTTTCAGGTGGGTGGGCAGTATCGGAGGAATATGTAGTACCTTTTTCTTATGAAGCAGAACGCAAATAATATATTGATAATTTCCTTTTTTCTAGTCTTTTGGACGGGAGTAATATTCTTAGTTACGAAGGGATACGGAGGCTGTGCCTTAACTCTCGTCGTGATTGTATTACTTTCCAAAGTGGTGAGTATAACAAAACCAGCCAAGCCTGCACATAAACGAATACTTGCAGAGGTAGGAAGGATGAAAAGTGATTTGAACCTCATTCGTGAGTGCTATATCAAACCTATCACTCCACCGAGCCAGGACCCACTTCGTAAATATTATGAGCGTCTAGAGCGTTGTATGTATAATAACGCATATGTTTTCACCGGGCTAACCGAGTATAAAAATCGGGGCAAATACGGTAAAAAAGACCTTGTTATCGTAGAAATGCTGCTTCAAGAGTATCAAAAATTAAATGCAGAAACGGATGCTTACTTCTCTAAAATTCCTTGGCGAGAAACTCTGTAAGAAATGGTAAAAAACCAGCCTGCATGGCTGATGAACCTTTATTCAACAATGAAATCAGACTTGTCCAAGCAATACGAAGTACTAAATTTAGAGTGCCAGATAGCGCTATCATGCCTCAATCCTTTCGGGAGTAAAATAGCGTGGAAGAGTAAGTACGAACCTTTGTTCCGGAAAATTAGTTACGGCCAGCCATCTATCGCGGATTGCAACTACCAAGGTATATTTTACAGGTCCATTTCTGATTTCCATTCTCAATACACAAATGGTCAAGAATAAAGAATGAAAGCGGTAGCCGAACTTGAGGACATCGTCGCTGCGCTTGCGAAGCACGAAGTAGATTATTTGCTTTGCGGTGGGTTCGCGGTTAGTTTGTATGGTGTGCCACGCATCACGATGGACATTGATATTCTGCTGCGTTTTACAGAAGAGAATGTCCAAAAATTTATTGCCGCGGCTCGGGCGATGAAATATGTAAATGCACTGCCAGTCAGTCTGGAAATCCTGATTGACGAAGCTGTCCGGAAGCAATTCATTACTGAGCGCAACCTGATTGCTTACTCTTTTTACAGCACCCTCACGGGAAAGATGAACCTGGATGTGATGATAGATACGCCCTTACCCTTTGAGGATTTGTGGGAGCGCAGAGAAATACGAAAAACCGTGGCTGGTTCTCCCGTTCAGGTTATCGGCAAAGCAGACCTGATTCAGATGAAAGCGTATGCAGGTCGCGATAAGGACAAAGCGGATATTATTTTGCTCTCTAAAATTCAAAACATTTCCAGAAAATGAACGATTCTACGATAGCGGCTTATGATGTCCCGGAAGAGCAATTGAAGCAGTTTGCCCAATGGACCGACGGCGAGCGCCTGCAATGGGTATGGGATACCGCCAACTTTATCCGAAGCCTGCAAACCCGTGAGGAGCGCATTGCTGCGTATCGCCTGCGGGACGGCAAAAACGTGAAATACTACGATACCTACGGCTGGCCGGAACATTTCTAAACCAATAACAAGAAGCACTATCTTTAAAACAAATTCCTCCCAAAATGACCCTGACCCGAATCTGCGAAGTACGCAACAACCAACTGGTCATCCCCATGCCGGAAGGCTACGAAGGCCGAAAAGCGCAGGTCGTAATTGAAAAACATGCATCGGAAATAGTGGTTACAATCAAAATGCTAGAAGAATCTGCTCACGACGCTTCGTTTAAGGACGAGAAAACGAGCGAGCCGAGCACCAACGAGGGAACCCAACTATCTATGCAAACACCTCTGTCCGAAAAAATCACTGCCGCCCTCGACGGTCTGCTCTATATCAGCGAAAGCGAAGCACCGGTGGAACTGCTTCAATGGCCCGATGTCCACAGCCTGGACGATGCCCGAAAAAAAATTGCAGCCCTCGACGGCGACGCAAAGCCAGAAGACCAGACCCTGCAAACGGTGGAAGATTTCCTGAAACCCATTGAGCGCATGGCCGTGCCGGAAGACCCGGTGATGCAGGACATTGCCAAACGCTGGAACACGCTCTTAGAAACGTTTCAAGGTGCGCTCCGCGAGGTGGAGGTCATTGTTGGGCCGGTGAAAGACGCGCATCAGCAGATTTACATCGTTGGGTTTGAAGAAGAAGGAGCGCTGGCATTACATACGTCTGCGGTGATTACGTGATTTTCTATGGAACGCGGATGGCGCGGATGCAGACGGATTTGCACAGATGAAAAATCCGTGAAAATCCGTAGCAATCTGTTTTATCCGCGTTCCATCTTACCGCTGCCCGTCCTTCTTCGCCTTTAACGCCGCCTGCACACCCGCCGGCAAATTGCTGAAAAACCGGTAGCCCGTCGCCTGCTCAATGGCGCTGACGGTCGTCTGGTAAAAATTCCAGTTGTGGGCGCTCACTTCCGGCACATTGGGCATATCCACGGCAATCACGCGCGTCTCTGCCGTGATGCGCTTCAAATCATTTTCGCCCTGCGGCAATACGACAATGATTTTCCAGAAGTGCGCCGGAACGCTGACCTTCCCCCCGCCAATCATCTTCGCGTCGCCGTTGCTGCCCACACCGCCCGTGCCGTAGTTTCCGGCAATGATATACATTTCCATGTCGCGGTCGGCCAGGCGGCGGCAATAATCCTCCAGCCGGTTCCAGGTTTTCTGATTCAGTTGCGGACTTTGCGGTGTCATATTGGTCATCAAAAACGTGGCCTCGTTGTCGGCGGCATTTGCCGAGCGGTCGGCAGAAGGGCAGAGGTGGCCGCGGTCGAAGCCGGAGTTGAGGTAACTGGAAGCCAGCACTTTGGTAAAACCATCCGGCAGCGTTGCATCCGGCGCAAAACAGTTACAGCGGTCGGCATTGCCCATCCAGGCCGCGCTCAGGTGCCAGCTCACCCAGTTGGGAATGCCCTTGCTGCTGTTGTAGGAAAGAGTGTATTGCGGCTTCACCATCAGATAGTTGTCTTTGTCTTTGGCAGCCTTGCTTGGGTTGCCCAGCGCCATATTATCGTCGCGCCCGGCAGGGGTTTGTACCGCAGGCGCAGGGGACGCGGGGGTGTTGGCAACGGTTGTATTTCCGGAAATTGTTTTTCCGGAAATCTCAAAATCGTCCAGATTGAGCCGACCTGTTCCGGCATTTACAAAGCGCAGCCGCAAGGCTTGCCGTGCCGGAATTTGAAAAGAAAAACGATTCAGGTTCGTACCCGCGCCAGTGTTTTTCCCTGTCGGCTGCCAGTGTGCGCCGTTATCTGTGCTGTAATAAACAGCCAGTGCCGCACCCTTGTCGTTGCCATAATTGGCAAAAAGCACAGCTCCCGTGGTCGTCTGCGAGGTGATGCTAAAATTCGTTTCGGCGAGTCCGCCGGGCTTGAGCCGCAGGGCCGCGCTGCCGTTCTTTACGTCCTGCTCGCTGTGCCCAATCAGCGCATTGTCCAACTGCCACGCGCCGCTACCGAGCGATACCGTTCCGACGGCGTAGCTGCCTTTGCTGCCGGTTTCCATATTCTCAAACACGCTGTTGGGGCCAGCGTTGCCCGTATGCGTCGGCGATTGCCCGTTGTTCTGGAAATGGCAGGCCGAAAGGAAAAGCAGCAGCAGGGTGCATTTGGCAAGTCTGGACATAGGATTGCAAACCTAAGGCGGGCTGCGATTATAGCGCGGCAGCGCCGCAAAAAAGCAGCCCGCACGATTTTGTAAATGCCATTGGAGATTTTCGGAAACGGATACGTTGGAGCGATTGCCTAAAACGGCGAATCAAACGCGGCCATTTCCGGAAATCCCTCATCCCGCGCACTCATGGTGGGATTTTCAACGCCCCAGTCGAAGCCAAAACTATCCCAGCGAATGCCGGCATCGTGCTGTGGACTATGGACCGAGGAGACGAGATAAAACGTCATCGCGCCTTCGGTGAGTGCGCGAAAACCATGCGCGCAACCTTCGGGAATGTAGAGTGCCAAGTGGTTTTCGGCAGAAAGGATTTGGGAGAAATGCTGTCCATAAGTCGGCGAATTTTTGCGCAGGTCCAGCACGACATCCAGGATTTCGCCTACGGGGCAAAACACGATTTTGGCGTGCTGGGCCGGCGGTGTCTGGAAGTGCATTCCCCGGATAACGTCTTTTCCGGAAAAAGAATAATAGCTTTCGCGCAGCGTGAAACCAATGCCGCGTTCGCGCAGCGAATCTTCATGAAACACCTTGGTGAAAGACCCGCGATGGTCGGGGAAGTGGGGCAGGGCGAGGACTTGGAGGTCTTTAATGGGCAGCGGGTGCATGGGGAGTTTCGAGCTTGGGAGTTGTGTCTATCTGTATTTTGTCTTTGCCGGTCTGGGACATATGAATGATTATGGAAGCAAAAACAAGGACTGCGCTTAGGAGGATACAGACAACCCAGTGAGCCAGATAACGCCAAACCCATCCACCGAACGTATAATCTTTGCTAAAGGCATTGTAATAGGCATAGGTGAGATAAAGCACCATAACCAACGGTTCTATATACTCATTCCCTATGCCCGTCAAGAGGTCAACTATAATATCCAATAAATATATAATCAGAATGCCTATCAGGAAGAAAGCGTTGATAATAGTATGCTCCGAGAGGTTGAGTCGGGATTTTTTAAAGCATACTACACTCGACAAGCTGAATATAAAACTGAAACTCAGTACAATCCATTTCGCATTATGATTAAGGATTTCAAGAAGCTCTTGGGTATCTTCCTCGTAAGGTTCGTCGGGCAGTTTGGAATCCAGGAAACTTATTACCGCCACCAGCAAAACAATGGTGGTCAGGATGCTGAACCAGCCCACACGCTTGCCCGCCAGATAGGCGCGGATTTCTTTTCCGGGATTGACGAATGCCTTTTTGAGCGTTGCCGGAAAGCCTTTGTCGAGATGCCAGATGCCGTGTACAAAATCGTGGAGCAAGAAATGCTTAAACGACATCCGGTGGGTATGTGCGCTCTGTCCGCACTGGTGGCAGTATGCGCCCACGAGCGCCGCGCCGCAGTTGAGGCAGTTTTGCGGGTGGCCGTGGCTGTCGGGGTTGCTTTTGGAAAGCTGTACTTCCGGTGCAATGGCACGGGAGCGGCGAAATCCGAACTTCATTTAAAAGGGCTTTTAAAGCGCGTCCAAAATACGCCGCCCGCCGTTTTTTTTTTGGAAAAGATGTGAAAATCTGCTGCGCGAAAACCTATAAGGTTTTTGAAACCTTATAGGTTTAGAGAATACGCTTTTATCTGCTTTTCGCACTTCTCCGCCGCCGGTTTTCCGGAAGCATACCACTGCGCCGTCCAGGCAATGGCTTCATCGGCGTTCAGGAGCGGTTTCCAGCCGGTTGCGGCTTTTAGCTTGTGGTTGTCGAGCATCAGCAGCGCCGCTTCGTGGAGCGTGGCGTCGGGCTGAATAACGGGTTGCTGCGAAAGGCCAAAGGCGGCGTAAAACTGCGTAGCTACTTCTAAAACGGTGCGCTCGTCCTGCCGGTTGGGGCCGATGTTGTAGGCCGTAGCAAAGTGTGTTCCTTCCGGGCCATAAGCCTTTTGCGCCAGCAGTAAATACGCAAAAAGCGGTTCCAGCACGTGCTGCCAGGGACGCACACTCTGCGGGTTGCGCAGCACCACCGGTTCGCCCTTCCGAATGGCCCGCACCATATCCGGAATCAGCCGGTCTTCCGAGAAATCGCCGCCGCCAATGACGTTTCCGGCACGCATCGAGACGATATTCTTGCCGTGCTGCGCGTATTTTTCGGGGTGAAAAAACGAGCGCCGGTAGGAGTCAATCGCAATCTCTGCCGCTGCCTTGGAAGCACTATACGGGTCGTAGCCGCCGAGGGGTGCGTTTTCCGGAAATGCGGTGCCGCGTTCGTCGTTTTCATACACCTTGTCGGTCGTGATGATAACGGCGGAAATGGGCTTTTCGATAAAACGCAGCGCGTCCAGCACGTGGGCCGTACCCATTACATTTGCCCCGAAGGTTTCGAGCGGCTCGCGGTAGGAGCGGCGCACCAGCGCCTGCGCGGCCAGGTGAAAAACCACATCGGGCGCAAAATCCACGATTTCTTTGCGCAATCTTTCCGCGTCCTGCACATCGGCAATCACCGATTCACACAGCGCGTCGCCGCTAATCTGATTGTATAAATCTTCCGGGTGTTCCGGCGCAAGTGAATAGCCTTTCACGGTTGCGCCCAGGCTTTTCAAAAGCAAAAGTAGCCAGGCACCTTTAAAGCCGGTGTGGCCGGTGAGGAAGACGCGTTTTCCGGAAAAAAAGGAGTGGAGCGAGGTAGGGGTCATCAAGGTTATCATTTTGCAGCGAGGCGGAGCAATCCACTAAAAGAAATAGCTTTTTAGGATGAAATCAAGGAAGTAAACACCCTATGCATAGATTTCCAGGCACCCAATTTCTTCATTACTTAGAAAGTGGTAAATGGATTCCTTGCGGTCGTTCAGAAGGGCTGCTAAATCCTTCGTGCGTCGGTTGCCAGTCTTGAATAAAAGCACTTTAGGCGGCCAGCCGCGAAGCGTGAGAATGTCTAAGAAGTTACTGTCGAAAGTGGCAATGCAATAACCCTGCATTTTTGCAAACTTCCAAATCTCGTGGTCGGGGCTATCATAAAGCCCCTGCAAAGAGATTTGGGTGCAATCAGGGAAATTTTCCTGTAGTAGCCGCACGATTCTGGCGGAGATATTCTGGTCAAATAACAGTTTCACGAGGCAATCCGAAGTGCGTTCTCCCGGCGAGCGGCGAAAAGAAGCGCAGCTTTTATCTGTACGCCAGTCAGTTCCGGAAAATCTTCCAGAATTTCAGCCGTATCCATTCCGGAAGCCAGCATGGCCAGGATGTCGGCGACGCTAATGCGGGTTCCTTTAATGCAGGGCTGCCCAAAGCGCTTATCCGCCCGAATCTCGATATACTGCTGATAATCTGTCATGCTTTAAAGATAGGCTTTTTACCCCTGATGATGGACAACGTTCTATTACCTCCCCTCCTTCGGAGGGGCCGGGGGAGGCTTACCACTTCTTCCACTTCGGGTCGGTTTCCCAGAGCAGTTCCAGCTCTTCTTTGTCGCGCAGGGTGTCCATACATTTCCAGAAATCGTGGTGGCGGTAGGCGGCTATTTGTCCGTCGCGGGCCAGGCCGTCGAGCGGCTCGCGTTCCCACATAATGTCATCAGAATTTTCCGGAAGATAGTCGGCAATTTGAGGCTCTACGACAAAGAAACCGCCATTAATCCAGGTGCCGCTGTCGGCGGGTTTTTCTTCAAAAGAATTTATCGTGCCGTCGGGTTCCATCTTCAAAACGCCAAACCGGCTTGTGGCCTGAATGGCGGTCATGGTGCAGATTTTTCCGGAAGCCTCGTGGAAAGCCAGCAACTCGTCCAGGTTCACGTCCGATACGCCGTCGCCGTAAGTGAGCATAAAACGCTCGCCATTGGTGTATTTGAGTACGCGTTTCAATCGGCCCGCCGTCATCGTGTCCAGTCCGGTTTCTACGAGCGTGATTTTAAACGGCTCGGCCCCGGCGTTGTGCACCTCAATGGAGTTGTTGGAGAGGTCCACCGTCAGGTCGGCGTTGTGGAGGAAGTAGTTGGTGAAATACTCCTTGATAATCCAGCCTTTGTAGCCGAGGCACACGATAAATTCGGTGTGGCCATAGGCGGCGTAGCTTTTCATGATGTGCCAGAGGATGGGCTTGCCGCCAATCTCAATCATGGGTTTGGGCCGCAGAGAAGATTCTTCGGAGATGCGGGTGCCGCGACCGCCGGCAAAGAGAACAACTTTCATGTGCGCGAAAGTATTGAGACAAAAGACAAAAGACAAAAGACGAAAGACAGAGGTATCAAGACGAGAGTATCAAGTATCAAGATGAAAGACGAAAGACAAAAGACAAAAGACAAAAGAGGTACGAGTAGTGAGCGCGATTTTAAATCCATGTAGAGACAAGGCATGCCTTGTCTCTACATTAAACCTGTCCCTCCTTTATTCTACCTCATATCCCTTCGGCACCGAGAACGGCATGGAGACATCGCTGTTCCATTGCGGGGCATCAAATTGCAGTTGTAGCTCGCCACTTTTGCCCTGTCCCTGCCACGTGGCGGTGCGCTCGCGGTAAAACGGCAGACTGCTATCGCCCGAAAAATTCCGCAGCATCATCGAAAGTGTCAGCGGCTCTTTTCCGCCGGTCATGCGCATGATGCCATAGCCGCTCAAAACCGTGTCGGGCAGGGAAAAGAAGTGCGTTTGCTCGCCGTGGGCGGTGGTGTTGAAGACCAGCAGCCGGTCGGGCAGGGTTTGCATACCACGCGGCTCAAGGACAGTCGTGGTGGGTGCGTAGCCCAGCAGCAGCGCCTGCAAATCCGGAAAAGTTACCGGAAAAGGCAGCAGGTTTCCGGCTTCGGCGAAGGGCAGCAGGCGGGCATTTTTTTGCAGGAAATTCACCAGCCGCACCGAGTCGGGCGTTACGTAAATCCGCGCCACATTCACCAGCCCGCCGAGCGCCGAGATATTTATCCAGATAGCCTCGCCGTTGCGGATACGAATATTGGCGGTAAACTCGTTGCTCTCGCCGTCGCGGTCCAGCTTTGCCTTTGCTTTTCCGGAAAAAGTTTGGAAATTTCCGGAAAATCCGGCCCGCTCATTGAGCCTTTGAGCCAGCGCCAGGTCGGCGAGACTCAAAGCAGCTGCTCCCGGCCCAACGGCCACCGCCGTCGTATCGGTGGTTTTTCCATCCGCCTTTTTTTTGTCTTTTTTAGCTGTCTTGCCGGTTTTGGATTTTCCGTCTGTTGCCTTTTTGGAAGTATGACATCCTGCGGCGAGCAGCGCACCCGTTGCCAGCAGCAGGCCGGTTATCAGTGCCTTATTCATAAACTTTACCGTCGGCTATTTTGCGGGGCAAAAGCGGATTGTCGGCACCTTTTTGCTGTGCTTTCTTCCAGGCATCAAGTGCTTTTTGTTTTTCGCCCACCTGATACAGCACGTCGCCAAGATGGTCGTAGAGTGTGCCGTCGGCTTCGTCGCGGGCGGCATCCACCGCGCGCTGAATGTAGGTGCGGGCTTCTTTGAACTTGCCCTGCTGATACAAAATCCAGCCGTAGGTATCTAAGAAAGTGCCTTCGTCGGGGCGGATTTCCAACGATTTTTTAGACATCGCCTCGGCATCTTTCAGCCGCGTTTTGCGCACCGACAGATAATAGGCGTAGTTGTTCAACACCGTTGCGTTCTTCGGGTCCAGTCGCAGGGCCGTTTCGTAGGCGGTGTCGCTCTGTGTAGAGTCTTTAAGGAAATTATAGGTGTCGCCGAGCGAAACATACATCTGCGCCAGCAACTCCGCATTTTCCTCCGGTTGCAGGTCAATGCCCCGTTGAATGGCCTTCGCCGACGACTTATAATTCTTCTTGTTCTGATAGCCAATCCCGTTGAGATAATGCGCAATCGCCTGCGTGGGAAACAGCCGTAGCGCCCGCTCGCTCACTGCAATCAGCGAGTCGGCATCTTTGGGAGCGGTGTAGGAAAACATCAGTTGCTGCCAGGCCGGAAACTTCGACGGGTCCAGTTCCACCACTTTCCGGAATTGGCCGGAGGCTTCGGCATCTTTGCCGGTCATCTGCAAAAGTTCGCCGTAAAACAGTTGCAGGCGTGCCTCCTTGGGGTGTTGGGCGGCCAGCTGTTGGGCAATCTCCACCCCTTCCTGACGGCGCGAGGAATCCTGCGCCATATCCTGCAGGTAGGGCAGCAGCAGCCCAATCTGCGTTTCCGGGTCCAGCTCTTTGTTTACAATGGCCTTGCGGGGATATTCCTGCTGCTTCGCTTCGTTCTTGGTTTTGCGGTAATATTCAGCGAGCGAAAGCTGCACCACCGGGTCGTTGGGAAACAGTTTTTCGGCTTCCAGATAAGCTTTTAGGGCCTCCGGCAGTTGTTGATTATTTTCATAAATCTGCCCCAGTTGTGCGCGGTAGCGCGGCTCGTCGGGGTTGGCGGCAATCAGTTGGCGGGCCACTTCCAGCGCCTTGTCCACCTGATTGTTCTTGAGATAAAGCTGTTGTTTTTGCGTCAGTATTTCTTCGTCGCCGGGCGCTGTTTTCAGGGCTTTATCCAGCTGAGCAAGTGCTTTGGGAAAAGCCTTTGCCCGCTGATACAGCAGCGAAGCCTTCATGCGGTCTTCTACGCCGGCGTTTTTATCGGCCACGGCAGCATACACATCGCCCGCCGCTTCAAATTTGCTTTGCAGGGTCAGCAGGTCGGCTTCAAAATAGCGATACCACTTATTTTCCGAATCCAGGCGAATGGCTGTCTCGATAGCTTCGGCGGCCTTGTCGGCTTTATTTTCTTTCAGGCACAGGCGCGCCAGTTCATACCAGCCTGCCGGCTCTTTGGGAACCAGCGCGGTATATTTTTCAAACGCCGCCACTGCCTCGCGGGTGTTGCCCTTCATGCGGGCCTGCAGGCCGTCAAAAAAAAGGTTGTTGGCCCGCAGGGCGGGTGTCTCAGACGGGGGCTGCGCCGGTGCCTGCGCAAAGGCAGGAGCCGGCAACAAACCACAGGCCGCAAAGAAAAGTAGAATCGGAAAACGCCTCACAAGAGTGGAAAGATAAATAAAAATCAGGCCGTAGTGGAGAAGTCGCCGAGGCTCCACTCGCGGGGTTGGTCTTTTAGAATAACGTGTTTCCCAATCATCGAGTTATGCAGATGCACGCCGTCGAGCAACGAGCTTTCGCCCACCATGCAGTTGCGCACCCGGCTGTCGGAAACCGTAACGTTGGCTTCCAGAGAAACGTGCGGACCCACCACAGAGTTGCGTACCGTTACATTTTTGCCCAGATATACCGGCTGAATCAGCACGCTGTTTTCCACCACGGCGGTTTCGTGCAGGCATTCTTCAGTGTCTTGCTTGAGTTCCAGGATGCGCTGATTGGTGAAAACCGTAGCGCCGTAGTTGCCGCAGTCGAGCCATTCTTCTACCTCGTCGGTATAAAACCTGACACCGTTTTTGAGCATATGGTCCATCGCATCGGTGAGGAAATACTCGCCTTTCTGCATGATGTTTTCATCAATCAGGCGTTGTAATTCGCGGCGCAGGCGCTCGCCATCCCGGAAATAATACACCCCGATAATGGCTTGGTCGGAGACAAATTCGGCGGGCTTTTCTACAAAATCCAGAATCTCGCCGCCCGCGCCCAGCTTCACCACGCCAAAGGCCGAAGGGTCGTCCACGCGCTGCGTCCATACAATCGCGTCTTTTTGGGTGTCAATTTCAAAAGAGGCTTTAAAAAGCGTATCGGCAAAGGCGATGAGTACGTTTCCGTGGAGCGAATCCGCAGCAGCGAGCAGGGCGTGTGCCGTTCCAAGCGCCACTTCCTGATAACAAATCTTACCCTTTGCGCCCAGCGATTCGGCGATGTGCAACAGCGTGTCTTCTACTGCTTTGCCAAAGGCGGGGGAGATGATAAAGGCAATTTCTTCCACCTTTTCCGGACACGTGCGGGTGATGTCTTCTACGAGGCGCTGCACGATGGGTTTTCCGGCTACCGGCACAAGCGGTTTGGGAGTTGTCAGGGTGTGTGGGCGCATTCTTTTGCCCATGCCGGCCATTGGGATGATGATGTTCATGTCTTAGGAGCGGAAATATTTTTTTTAAAGAGATTGGATTTTTGGGGCAGAAACACCCGTAGAGCCAAAGCCGCCGGTGCTGCGGTCAGTTTCCGGAAGTTGGTCGGTTTCGCGCCATTGCAGACGCTCGTAGCGGGCCAAAACGAGTTGGGCAATGCGGTCGCCGTCGTGGATGGTGAAAGGCTCGTTGGAGAGATTGACCAGCAACACGCGCAACTCGCCGCGATAATCGGCGTCAATGGTGCCGGGGCTGTTGAGCACCGTGATGCCGTGCTTGAGCGCCAGTCCGCTGCGGGGGCGCACCTGCATTTCCGTGCCAGTGGGCAGGGCCAGATATAACCCCGTGGGGATGGCGGTGCGTTGGAGCGGCGCGAGCGTTACCGGCGCGGGCAGCCAGGCACACACGTCCAGCCCGGCAGCGCCTTCGGTTTGATATTGCGGCAGCGGGTGCGGCGATTGATTGAGGACGAAGGTTTCCAGAAAAGCGGTGGTTTAAAAAAATCCAGAATTCGGGGCAAAGGTGCAGCGGAAGCGGCGTTTTGCGAAGTACGGGAAAAGTTGTTCGGCGAAAGTTGCGCTTTTGTTGGATTATGGTGCAGGCTATGTTCGGCGAAAGCTGCGCTTTCGTTGGGTTATAGGTGCAGGCTGTGCCTGCGGATAAAAAATGCAGGCACAGCCTGCAGGACAGAATCGACATTCTGCAAGGCAGTATGCCGAACGGAATGACTGCATATAGTCCCGCGCTGCTTTTTTCGCCCTAACCGTTCCGGCTTTTCGTGGCGGAAATAGCATAGACCAAGGGAATTTTATCATCCAGATGCCGGATTCTGAATTTGTTGGGTTCAAACTCCACGGTCTTATTAAAACAGGCGTAAGGAGAATAATCAAATTCGTCTAAAGAGTCAATTTGAAGCCCGTTTCTTATCAGGCTGTTCAGCACGTCGCTCAGGCTGTGATTCCAAGAAACCGATTGCAGCGAGAGTGCCGCCGACTTGTCTGCATACGTTCCCTGTTCGGTTTCTACAATCGCCCCGGATTTAAAGTATCTGTATTGGATATACTCAAAATCATTGTCAAACATCCAGACAACGGGGTGAAATTCCACGAATACAAATTTGCCTCCGGGTTTTAAGAACAGCGCCACCACCTGCGCCCATTTATCCAAATCGGGCAGCCAGCCGATAGTGCCGTAGCTCGTAAAAACAATATCAAATTTCTCGTCTGAATGATTGGGCAGGTCGTAGATATCGCAACAAACAAACCGCGCATTGCTGCCGGCAGCCTGCGCAATCTGCCGTGCGCTTTCAATGGCTTTATCTGAAAAATCAACGCCTGTAACAACGGCGCCCAGCCGGCTCAAAGAGACAGAATCCTGACCGAAATGGCATTGCAGATGCAGGATGGTCTTGCCCGCCACATCTCCCAGCAGATTGCGTTCGATGCTGTTTAAAGAATCTTTCCCGTCGAGGAAACCATTCAGGTCGTAAAACTCCGACTGAAGGTGAACTTCGGTCCGGCGATTCCAGGATTGGCGGTTGATGTCTATATAATTCTCGGCTGCATTCATTGGAACAGGCGCTTCTTGTGGGTCAAAATTAGAAACCCTGCTGCAATAAAATTGGGGCGTGCGGCGATGGGTGTATGACCCATTGCGCAGACGGAGTATCAGCCGCTTACCGGGCTGAGATAGCAGCGGCTTTTTCTCTGCGCCTCTGCGAGATTTTGCCGGAGATGCAATCTGTCATGCACCCACGGCGATTGGCTACCGCATCAAATCCCGCGCCGCGCCGTTGATTTCCGGAAACCGGAAATCATAGCCCGCACCCGCTATTTTTCCGGAGTCCACCCCGCAACTTTTGAGTATTTCTACGCTCATCTCGCCCAGCGCCGCTTTCAGGAAAAAAGCCGGAACCGGAATTTTCAGGAACGGCCCGCCCTTTGCTTTTGCAAGCGCCTCCATCAACGTGCGATGCGCCACCGGTTGTGGTGCGACGGCGTTGTATTTTCCGGAAATAGCCGTGTTTTTAAGTGCGAAAAGATAGATGCCCACCAGGTCTTGCAGGTGTATCCAGCTCACGATTTGGCTGCCATTGCCCAGAATCGGCGCGATGTGCAGCGGAAACGACTGCGTAAGTTGCGGGAGCGCACCGCCGCCTTTGCCCAGCACAATGCCCGTGCGCACCAGGACCGTCCGGCAGCAATCGCCCGCCTTTTCGGCCTCTGCTTCCCAGTCGCGGCAGGTCTCGCCCAGAAAATCGGCAGCGGGTGGGGCGTTTTCCGGAAACAGCGGGTCGCCCGCCCGGTTTTCGCCGTAGTAGCCTATCGCCGAGGCGCTGACGAAAGTCTTGCAGTTGGGCGCGTGTTGGCGCAGGGCTTTCACCAGAAAGCGCGTTCCGGAAATCCGGCTGTCGTAGATTTCTTTTTTGCGGGCCGCCGTCCATCGTTTATCGGCCACGCCCGCGCCTGCCAGGTGTACCACCGCATCCAGCTTTTGCAGCGCCTCAGTATCTATCTCGCCTTTCCCGGCATCCCAATGCGCAAAATTCGCGCGTTTTTGAGGGTTGCGGGAAAAGATAACGACCTCGTCGCCGCCGTGCCGCAGTTGTGCTGCCAGGGCGCTGCCTACAAAGCCGCTGCCGCCGGTGATACCAATTGTTGCCATAACAAGAAAGGAGACTGTTTCCGGAAAAAAAAAGAAAGAGAACAACAAAACAGGCCGCAATAAGTTTCAGGGCGGTGCGTTTATCTCCTTAACCGCTCTCCCCGGATGAACAAAAATCTACCCCGCCTTTTCAAAAATCCGTTTTCCAAAAATCCGCTTCGCAACCCGTTTCGGGCTTTGCGCCTGCACCGGAAACACGCGCTATTGCTTACCTGCCTTGCTACCACCGCGCTGTTGCAACCCAGCGAGGCGGCAGTGCAAAAAGTGCTGTCGGCGGTGTATGAAAAGCAGGCCTGACGCGGGCTTGTGGCCGGTTAGGCCGCGCCGCTTTCCAGCGTTATCACCGTGATTTCCGGCAGGATGCCCACGCGGCCCGGATAGCCCAGAAACCCGAAGCCACGGTTGACATAGAGATGCTGATTGGCTTTGCGATACAGGCCTGCCCATTGCTCATATACATACTGTATCGGGCTCCATTTAAATCCCGGAATTTCTACCCCAAACTGCATTCCGTGGGTGTGTCCGCTCAAGGTTAAATCTATCCACGGATATTCGGGGCGCACCTGCGCGTCCCAGTGCGACGGGTCGTGGGAGAGCAGGATGTTGAACGGCGCTTTGTTGCGGTCCAGCCCGGCGGTG
Source organism: Bacteroidetes bacterium UBA1952 (assembly GCA_002336725.1). Lineage (GTDB taxonomy): Bacteria > Bacteroidota > Bacteroidia > Chitinophagales > Chitinophagaceae > UBA1952. The sequence goes on from DDEO01000016.1 coordinate 15,446, forward strand.
GCTTTGGGCATATCGCCGTATTTGGGGAAACCCGCCTTCGCGCCCCAGTTTTCCACGCCAATCAGCCCGATGGTGTCGCCGTTGCGCTCCAGATAGGTATGTACGTTCTGCATCAGCTTCCAGCCCATCTCGGCATGGTGACGCTCCAGCATTTGCAGATTTTGCGCCTTGGCTTCTTCGCTCGGCCAGCTTGCATAATCGCCGTAATCGTGGTTGCCGAGCGTGGAAAATACACCATAAGGCGCACGCAGCGAACCAAATAAATCCTGATAAGGCACAATTTCCGGCGATTCGTTGTTCACCAGGTCGCCGGTAAAAAAGATGACTTCCGGGTTTTCGGCCATGATTTTCCGGATGCCCTCCGCTACGGCTTTCCGGTTGTCGAAAGAGCCGCTGTGGATGTCGGAAATCTGCACGATTTTAAAGCCGTCAAAACCTTTTGGGATATTGGGTAGCCTCAATTTCACGCGGTGCATCCGGTAGCGGTAGCGGTTGGTGGTTCCATACAGAAACAGCCCGATGACCGCCGTACCCACGCCGATAGCCGTGTTCTGCACAAATGCAGAGCGCGGAATGCGAGAGCCGTCGCCCACCAGCGTTGGTTTTTGTCGCAGATACCCAAAGGCCCATAGCGCCAGCCGCCGCACATCGTCCAGCAGCAGAAACAGCGCCACCAGGATTTTGGCAATAAAAAAGCCCATCGCAAAGCTGATGGCAATCGTACGCACAAAGGGCGGCAGATGATCCCACGGGATGCGCCGGAAAGACAGCAGCAATACCCACAATAAGGCAGAGAGTGTCAGGTAGGCCGTCATGCCCACCGTGCGCCATACGGGCGACACATAGCGCAGCAGGCCGCGCGTGGCGACAAAGCTGTAATATTCAGCAACGAACAGCAGGGTAACGACCAGGAAGAAACGACGTATCATAAGGGGAAAGGACGGGCTTAGAATTTCCGGAAACCGGCAATCTGTTCCGCTATGGCCGCAATTGTGGCGGGTTGCAGCAGCTTTCCGTTTTCGTCCATTTCCGTGCCAATACGCGAGAGTGGAATTTTATTCCAATACACATTTACGTGCAGATAATTCAGGATATTGGTGAGGTGGTCGAGGCCGCGCAGGTTGCCGGCGCGCCCGTCGGCCAGGCCGGTCATCATGGCTTTTTTGCCCCACCAGCATTTTTTAATATCGCTGTTGTCGTACAGCATTTTGAGCATTCCGGGAATCGAGCCGTTGTATTCGGGAACGATAAAAATGAATTTATCTGCCGGAATCAGCAACTCTTTTTCGGCTTGTATAAAAGCCGCGTCGCGCTGCCAGACTCCATATTCTTCCAGACAAAAGAGATGCGGATTTTCGCCCTGCTCGCGCAACAGGCGCAGGTAGTTATCGGCCAGCTTGCGGGTGCGGCTGCCGGGGCGTGCAGTTCCGGAAATGAGAGTGAGCATAAGGCGCTTCGCTGTTGGGGAATGTTGGACGGCCCTTCGGGCGTTGGACTGCTTCGCTGTTGGACGCTAAAGCTGTTGGAGCCTGCGGCGTTGAAAATGTTGGAGCCTTTGGCGTTGGAAATGTTGGAGCCTGCGGCGTTGAAACCTAAATCACGCCGGTTTTCCATCTCCCCCTCCTTCGGAGGGGGTTGGGGGGAGGCCCGGCCATTTTTCCTGCAACAGCAGCGTCTTGCGAATCACGTCGCGGACGCAGCCGTGGCCGCCGGCAATCGGCGAAACATATTGTGCCACGGCCAGCACTTCCGGAACGGCATCGGCAGGGCAGGCGGCAAAACCGGCCCACTTCATGCACTCGATATCCGGGATGTCGTCGCCCATATAAAGCACGTTTTCCGGCGCGATGCGGTATTTTTCCAAAAGCGCCTGCAAAACCGGAATTTTCTCGTCGATGCCGGTATGGATTTCCTGTAGGCCCAGCCTTGCCAGCCGCGTTTTTACGCCTTCGCTGCGCGCGCCGGAAATGGCCCACACCTGATAGCCCTGTTTCACCGCCCACTGCATCGCAAAGCCATCTTTGATGTTCATGCTGCGCAGCAGATGGCCTTCTTCGGTGAGCAGCAGTTGGCCATTGGTCAGTACGCCGTCCACATCAAAGACAAAGGCTTTAAGGGGTTTAAAAAGTTCCAGCGTGTTCATAAGAAGCGGGGCTATTTCTGATTGTCGCGCCATTCATACACCCAGGCGCTCTGAATCATCTCCAGATGGCCTTCGTTGCTTTGCTCGCGCGTGCCCACAAAGCCGGGGATTTGCAGAATCCATTCCAGCAGGTCGGTAAAGCGGATGCGGTAGATTTTTCCTTCGTTAAAATCGTCGCCAAAGCGTTCATAGAGCTTCAGGGCAATGTCTTCGTGGTCGGCCCAGTGGATGGGCGGTTCGTAGTGCGGCATAGGTTATGAGTTGGAGCCTTCGGCGTTGGAGGCTTCGCTGTTGGAGGCTTCGCTGTTGGAGCCTTTGGCGTTGGAAATGTTGGAGCCGTCCCGGCGTTGGATGATGTTGGAGCCTTCGGCTTCTATTTAAAGCAATTAAAAAGGAAAGACAAGTAAAAGAAGTGAACGCGCAGTGTTGGGAATAAACGAGTGTCGGTTTGCTTTTTCCGGAAAAATGAAGCCGAAGGCTCCAACGGCTTTAGCGTCCAACGCCCGAAGGGCTGTCCAACAGCTTTTGCGTCCAACTAATCTCCGTGAATCAGGCTTTGGTCGGGGATGGTTACCGTAATCTCGCCGCTTTGGGTGCCATCCAGCACACACTGACAACCCAGGCGGCTGTTGAGGCGCGGGTTGCGGGCGCGGTCAATAAAATCCTCTTCGCGGTCGGTGATTTCCGGAACGTATTCTTCGCCCGCTTCCAGATAAACGTGGCAGGTGCTGCAGGCGCATACCATGCCGCAATTGTGGTGCAGCTCAATGCCGTTGTCCTCGGCTATTTCCACCAGGTTTTCGCCGCCGTGGATATTATGAAGGGTCTTCGGCTCCAGTCCTTTCTGCTCAAACTTAAAATGAATCGTGTACATATTTCGCGCACCCTTTTAGGGTTGGGGCGGGCAAAGGTAGGAAGAAGGGCTATTGCGTTCGGTAGTGTGCACGGATGGAATCGCTTATAGCTTCATAGACGCGCTGCCATTCGGGGTGTTGCGCCAGCAAACCCAGGTGCTTGGCCTGCGTAGAAAAATCGCCGCGCCGCGCCGGGCCGGTCTGTACTGCACATGGATTTCCGGAAATCGCCCGCTCAAAAGTTTGCGCCAGCAGCGGTGCAATCACTTCGGGCGACACGCCGGTCTCGCGGCAGATGGTATCGCAGATGCAAAGCAGGTGATTGGCGAAATTATTGCCGAAGACCGCCGCCAAGTGCAGTTGCCGACGCGCCGCTTCCGGCGCATCAAACAGGCGCAGCGCCAGTGCTTTGGCCAGCATCGCTACGGCTTTCTGTGCCTTCCCGCTGCTTTCTTCTGTGCCTGCCGGAACCTGTGTTTCCGGAAAAATAGCCTCGCCGATAGAATAAACCGGCCAGCACACGGCGCGGTGTGGGTGGGGGTGCAGCGCGTCTATGGAAACCGTGCCGCTAAAGTGAATCACCGTTCCCTGCTGCTCCGGCAGTTGCTGTGCAAGCCGGGCAATCGCATCATCGGAGACGGCCAGCAGGCAGCAGCTATCTGCCGGGCCTGTAAGGTCTTCTGTGCAGCCCATAACCGGCGCAGAGAGCCTTTGCGCCAGCGCCGCCGCCGCTTCCGCATTCCGGCCATAAACACCCAGACAGCGGTGTGCTGTTCCGGCCAGCCGGGCCGCCAGAAAACGCGCCATTCGGCCCGTGCCTAATAAATAGAAATCCATTTGAATTAATGTGAAAAGGACTCAATGGCTCGTTACAATTGGAACGCGGAGGAAGCGGATGGAGACGGATTTTCACGGATTTTTCCGGAAATTCATCAATCATTATCAACCTGCATCAACTCCCATCAACAACAATCAACGCCCATCAACAACTATCAANNTCAACAACTATCAACAACTATCAACAGCTATCAACGCCTGTTAGCCATGAAACATGAAACATGAAACAGGTATCACCGGGTGATATGCGTCCGCATCTGCTCGTGGATAGCGGCGCTCAATTTCCCGGCATCTTCGGATGTAAGCCCGGTTGTTTCGGTTGGTGGCAGAAAGTGGAAATCAATCGGTGCGGGCCAGGCATAGAGTGCCGGTTTGCCGGGCAGGATGTGCGCCGTATTGCTCAAAACGGCAGGCATAATCGGTTTTTGAGTGCGAATGGCCGTAAGAAAAGCGCCTTTCTGAAAGGGTTGGAGCGCCACGCCGCCCTTGTTGCGCGTGCCTTCGGGGTAGAGGCACAGGTGCAGCCCCATGTGCAGGGCAGCTTCCATTTTGCTAAAACTCTCTTTGCGACTTTGTTCGCTTCTGCGGTCCACCAGGATAGAGCCGGCGGTGTAGATAACCCCAAAAATAGGTACGCGCGAAATCTCTATTTTGGCCAGCGTCTTGTTGGCTCCCGGAATCCAGGGCGAGGTAACCGGTACATCCAGAAACGAATTATGGTTGCACACCACTACATAGTTCTGCCCTTTCCGGAAATATTCCGTTCCGCGCCGCCGCACGGGGCAAAAAACCAGCGGCAGATACACGCCCATCCACACCCGGAAGATGCGGTGCAGGGCGCGTGAACTGCGCGGCTCGGGCAGCAGGCGCGTGAGCAATACCGGAATGAAGATTACCAGCATGGTAACGACAAACAGCAGCGCGGCATAGATAAAGAAAATCCGGCCCAGCCAAAGCCGGACCGGATGAATTTTGGCAGAAGGGGTCATAAAGTGGCAGAGAAGTGCGAAGGTACAGCCGCCCTGCCGCTATGCCGGAATGCGCCAGTCAATCGGCGTTTTGCCGTGCGTCGCCAGGTATTCATTGGCCGCCTTAAAATGGCCGTTGCCCAAAAAGCCATTGTGCGCCGAGAGCGGCGAAGGATGTGCACTCTCCAGAATCAGGTTTCTGTCTGCGGGAATGAGCGCCGCCTTGCCTTGTGCAAATCGTCCCCAGAGCATATAAACAAGGTGGCTTTTTTCGGTAGCCAGGGTTTGGATAACCGCGTCGGTGAATTGCTGCCAGCCCAGTTTGGCGTGCGAATTGGCCTTGTGGGCTTCCACCGTCAGCGAGGCGTTGAGCAGCAGCACGCCCTGCCGCGCCCATGCCGAAAGGTTGCCATGCGCGGCAGGCGCAATGCCCAGATCGCTCTGCAATTCCTTGTAGATGTTGACGAGGCTGGGCGGCACTTTCACCCCCGGTTGCACCGAAAAGGCCAGCCCATGCGCCTGACCCGCGCCGTGATAGGGGTCCTGCCCGAGGATCACCACTTTCACCGCATCGAGCGGGGTGAGTTCCAGCGCGGCCAGCCGCTGGCCGCGCGGGGGATAGATCCGTTTGCCCGCCGCCTCCTCGGCGGTCAGGAAGCCGCCCAGTTGCCGCGCCTGCTGGGTGGCCAGCACCGGTTCCAGCGCCGCGCGCCAGCTTTCGGGAACCGCATCCGAACCTGCCATAATCGCACCCGCCCCTCGCACAATGTGCACAATGGGCTTTTCAGCAAGCCCGCTTCGTCCTAAGCATGACAGCATAATGGCTGTCTATCTCCACGAAGAAGATCTCCCCGAAGGCGTGCTGGCTCCCGGCGCGATTGCGGTGGACACCGAAACCATGGGTTTGATTACCCCGCGCGACCGGCTGTGCCTCGTGCAGATCAGCGATGGCAAGGGCGACGAGCATCTCGTGCGCTTTGGCCCGAACAGCACCTATGCCGCGCCCAATCTGCGCGCCGTGCTGGCCGATCCCGAACGGCTCAAGATCTACCATTTCGCGCGTTTCGACATTGCCGCCGTCCAGCATTACATGGGCGTGGTGGCAGCCCCCGTGTTCTGCACCAAGATCGCCAGCAAACTGGTGCGCACCTACACCGACCGGCATGGGCTGAAAGATCTGGTGCGCGAATTGCTGGGCAAGGAAATCAGCAAGCAGCAGCAGTCGAGCGACTGGGGCGGGCCGGATCTGTCCGATGCGCAGCGTGAATATGCCGCCAGCGATGTGCGCTATCTCCACGCCTGCATGGACATTCTCGTCACGCGGTTGCAGCGCGAGGGGCGGATGGAACTGGCGCAGGCCTGTTTCGACTTCCTGCCACATCGCGCCGCGCTCGATCTGGCCGGTTGGCCCGACCACGACATCTTCAGCCACGAAGCGGCCTGATGACCGCTATTGCCGACCGGTTGCGCGACACGCGCAGGGCCGATGCCCTGCCCGGTGGCCCGCGTGACCGGCGGATCGCCTTTCTGTGGCGCGCGCTGCCGATCGGGGTCGGCATGGTGCTGGCGGTGATGGTCGTCACGCCGATGTTCCCGCGCGGCGAGGTCAGCTTTCTGCTGGATCGCACCAAGGTTGCGATGACCAGCGAACGTCTGGCCGTGCAGCAAGCCACCTATCGCGGCACCGACGATCAGGGCCGCGCCTTTGCCCTGAACGCGGGGCAGGCGGTGCAGCATTCGGCCAATGTTCCGCTGGTCGCCATGCGCGATCTGGTCGCCACGATGCAGATGAAAGACGGACCGACCCAACTGGCCGCCAAAACCGGCGAGTACGAGATCGACAAGGAGCGCGTCACCGTGTCCGGTCCCGTGCAATTTGCCAGTCAGGATGGCTATCGGCTGACCACCAGCAGCGTGGCGGTCGATCTGAAGGCACGGCGCGCGACGGGCACCGGCGGGGTCAACGGCTCGCTCAAAAGCGGCACGTTTTCCGCCGACCGGATGGTGGTGGACCTGACTGACCGCAGGGTGACCTTGCAGGGCCGCGCGCATTTTCGCATGGTGCAGAGCGGGCGATAGGCACGGCGCAAAGCTGCCTGGCGCAGCCTCGCCCGGCACAAGGCCCGGGTACGATAAGTCTGCGCTATGCCTCTTTCCGCGCCGCGTCGCTTGGGCTAAGGCAGGCCTATGTTGCGTAACACCACAATGCTCGCTCTGGTTGCCGCCCTCGCTTTGGGAGGCTCTGTCGCCGCTTTGGCACAAGGCTCGGGGCTGAACGGGCATGACAGCAAGGCGCCGGTCGATTTCGATGCCGACCATATGGACCTGCTCGACAAGCAGCAGCGCGTGCTTCTCTCGGGCAGCGTGGTTATCAAGCAGGGCGATCTGAAATTGCAGGCCGACCGCACCATCGTTGACTATATCGATCAGGGCGGGATCAAGGCGCAACGGATCGACGCGCTGGGCCATGTGCGCGTGACGCGCGGAAGCGAGAATGCCACCGCCGATGTCGCCAATTACGATCTCAACAAGCGGATCATCACGCTGGTCGGCAATGTCGTGTTGCAGCGCGACAAGGACATCACCCGCGGCAACCGTCTGGTGATCGATCTGGCCGCGCATCACAGTGGATTCGTAGGCGCAGCGGGCAAGGCGGGCGCGGCAGGTCGGGTGACCGGCAGCTTCTCGGTGGCGGAATCCAAGAAGTGATCAGGAGTGCAGCATAGAACCATTTTCGATGTATTCCGGAGAAGCCCACCTTTCGATTTAAATCAAATCATTGATTTTTCATGAAAATCATGCTTTACACTTTGCACCAAATCGGGACATAGTGTCTGAAAATAGGTAAATATACCTATAATTGGACTTGCCTATTCGCTCTGCCGGATTAGACCGGTTGCAAGTGCGAAATAGTCGAAAGAGTCCCTTCCCGATGCCTAGCCAAGAACCCCGCAAGGTTGCCCTCATCACCGGCGTGACGGGGCAAGACGGCGCCTACCTGTCGCGCCTGCTGCTCGAAAAGGGCTATGAGGTGCACGGGCTCAAGCGACGCTCCTCCTCGTTCAACACGGGGCGCGTCGAGGACATCTACGAGGACCCGCATGTCGAGAATGCCCGCTTCATTCTCCATTATGGCGATCTGACCGACAGCACCAACATCATCCGCATCATCCAGCAGGTGCAGCCCGACGAGATCTACAACCTCGCCGCGCAGAGCCATGTGCAGGTGAGCTTTGAAACGCCCGAATACACCGCCAATGCCGATGCCATCGGCACTTTGCGCATTCTCGAGGCGATCCGCATTCTGGGGCTGGAAAACAAGACCCGCTTCTATCAGGCCTCCACCTCCGAGCTTTACGGTCTCGTGCAGGAAGTGCCCCAGCGCGAAACCACGCCCTTCTATCCCCGCTCGCCCTATGGTGTTGCCAAGCTCTATGGCTACTGGATCGTGGTGAACTATCGCGAGGCCTATGGCATCCATGCCAGCAACGGCATCCTGTTCAACCATGAAAGCCCCCTGCGCGGCGAGACTTTTGTGACCCGCAAGATCACCCGCGCGGCTGCCGCCATCGCGCTGGGGCGTCAGGAAAAGCTGTTCCTCGGCAATCTGGATGCCAAGCGCGATTGGGGCCATGCCCGTGAATATGTCGAAGGCATGTGGCGTATGCTGCAACAGGACGAGCCGGACGATTACGTGTTGGCTACGGGCGAGACCACCACGGTGCGCCGGTTCGTGCAATGGGCCTTTGAAGACGCGGGAATCGAGCTGGAATTCACCGGCGAAGGCGCGGACGAAAAAGGCATCTGCAAGAAAACCGGCAAGGTGATCGTGGAAATCGACCCGCGCTATTTCCGCCCGACCGAGGTGGATCTGCTGATCGGCGATCCGGCCAAGGCCAAGGCCAAACTCGGCTGGAGCCACACCACACCGGTCCGCGAACTGGCCCGCGAGATGGTGCAGGCCGACCTTGCCGTGATGCGCGACGCGCCCATCGCCAAGGACAATTGAGCCGCGCCTGAAAGGCATCCGGACAATGGCCGTGCCCCCTTCTCCCCACCCCCCGCAAGGCCAGCCATTGCGCCACGCGATCTCGTTGCTGGTGCACGAGGCGGTGCCGGTGATCGTGGGCCAATGCCGCAATTTCGAGTGTTTCGCACGCGAGGCGCTGGTGATGATCCATGTCTCGCCCTCGGCCACATTTGCCAGAGATGAACTGGTCGCGGCGCTCGAGGCGGCGGGATGCACGCGCTCGATGGTCAATCCTGTGTCGGTGGACACGGCGTGGGGCAATCTGATCGAGGCGCATTTCGCCAATATCGCGGCGCTGGCGCCCTATTGCGCGGCGGATACCACCCTGTCTTTCCACGCCTCGAACGACATGCTGCTGGCCGAACTGCCGCCGATGGGGGGGGCGGATCTGGCATGGTACGAGCAGCGCGAAGTGAGCAAGGATGCCGCATGGCGCCTGCCGCGCATCTGGTTTCGCGAAGGCGCGCCGGTGGAGCGCCTGCTGGCCGCGCTCGATTGCTCGGTGTCCGTTGGCGGGCAGATCGAAGGCTCGTCCTATCCCTATGCGTTGATGGCCGAACTGGCGGCGCGCTATGCGGCCCTGCCCGAAGACGCCCGCGCCCTGCCGCGCATTGCCGAGGAACTGCTGTTTCCCGCCTATGCCGCCAGCCACGGCCCCGCCCCCACCGGCCAGCCCTATGTGCGCTTCAAAAAGCCGCTGCTGCCGCTGGCTGCCAGCGCGCTGGTGCCGCGTTTGCTGCGCAACAGCGTGCCGGGCCGCGCGGTGATCCAGATCTGCCACCTGATCAGCGGCAAACTCGACGCGCCGGATGGTACCATCGCCGAGGCCGATGCCATCATCGCAGGCGAAAAGCTGGGTCAATATGCGTGGGCCTTGGGCATGCCGCCCGCGCCCAAGGCGCGGTTTTACGGCATCAAGCGCGTGGCGCGCCGCATGGACGACCCATTGCGCCAGCATATCATGCGCCACACCGATGCGGTTCTGCGCCAGCGACAGGAGGCCGCGCGATGAGCGACCAGAAGCACAACCGGATCGTGATCGATCTGGATGGCACGCTGACGGTGGACGATGCCAGCCGATCCTATGCGGATCGCGAACCCCGCCGCGATGTGATCGCGCGTTTGCGCGAATACAAGGAACTGGGCTTTTCCATCTGCATCCTGACCGCGCGCAACATGCGCACTTATGAAGGCAATGTCGGCAAAATCGCGGTGCATACGCTGCCGATCATCCACGCATGGCTCGACAGGCATGACGTGCCCTATGACGAGATCCTGATCGGCAAGCCGTGGTGCGGGCCGGACGGCTTCTATGTGGACGACCGCGCGCTGCGGCCCGACGAATTCGCGCGGCTTGCGCCTGCCGATGTACCCGCCCTGATCGGCGGCGAACCGACCAATTGAGCACGCGTGTGACCACCACCCTCATTACCTCCGCCTCCTATGTGGCTGACGAACTGGCTGCCGAGTTCGGCGCGCTGCCGCCCGCTTTCCTGCCGGTGGGGCATAACCGACTGTATGATCTGCAAGCCGCCATTCTGGGCGAGGGTGTGCATCTCACCCTGCCTGCCAGCTTCGATCTGCCCGCCGCCGATGCCGAAAGGCTGGCCGCGCTGGGCGTGGCGGTGCTGCGCGTGCCCGATGGTCTGCGGCTGGGGCAATCGGTGCTCTATGCGCTGGAGGTGATCGGCGAGACCGGCCCCGTGCGCATCCTGCATGGCGATACGGTGATCCATGATCTGCCCGCAGGCGACAATGTGCTGGCGATGGGCGATGCGCCCGAGGCCTATGCGTGGGGCAAGGTGCCAGAGGTTAGCAACACGGATGGCGAGGAGGACGGCGAAGTGCTCGCCGGTTACTTCGCCTTTGCCGATGGGGTAGAATTCCGCCGCGCTCTGGCCATGACACAGGGCGATTTCGTGGGCGCCATCAACCATTACGATGCGGTGCGCCCCTTGGCACGGCACAAGGTCGCCTCGTGGCTCGATTGCGGGCATTTGCAGACCTATTACCGCTCGCGCTGCGCCATGCGCATCCAGCGCTCGTTCAACGATCTGTCGATCACCTATTCGGTGGTGGAAAAGCGCAGCAGCGACCGCGTAAAACTGGCCGCCGAGGCCAACTGGTTCGAGAGCATCCCCACGCCCTTGCGCCTTTACACACCGGCCTTTCTGGGCGGCGGCGCGGATGGCTATGCCATCGAATATTTGCCGGTGCCCACGCTGCACGAGATGTTCGTGTTCGGCGCGCTGGGCGCGGGCGTGTGGCGCAAGGTGATCGAGAGCAGCTTTGCCTTTATGCGCGCCGCGCGCGATGCGGGCGCGAAGGCCAATGGCCCCAAGGTGATCCGCCAACTCACCGTCGACAAGACCGAGGCGCGGCTGGATCAGTTCCTGAGCGCGGCGGGCATCGCGCCCGACACCACATGGCGCTATCGCGGGCGCGCCCTGCCATCCTTGGTCGAGATCGCGCGCCACACCGCCAGCCTGATCGACATGGACAGCTCCGTAACGCTCGGCATCATGCATGGCGACCTGTGCTTCACCAACATGTTCTATGATTTCCGCACCCAGCGTATCAAGGTGATCGACCCGCGCGGCACCATCGACGGACGGAACCAGACCGTGCTGGGCGACAGCCGCTATGACATGGCCAAGCTCAACCACTCCATCGTGGGCGCCTATGATTTCATCCTTGCGGGGCGCTATGCCTGCGACGGCTTTGCCAGCCGCGACATGGGAATCGACTTCCCCCGCGATTCCAGCTTCGAGCGGGTCAATGCCTTGGCGGGCGAGTTTGACCTCGACGGGCTGCGCTTGACCGACCCGCAGATCACCGCCATCACCATCCACCTGTTCCTCTCGATGCTGCCGCTCCACGCCGACCGGCCCGAGCGCCAGCAAGCCTTTGTCGCCAATGCGCTGCGGCTGTTTGCCGAAAGGATAGACGCATGATCGTGATCCCGATGGCCGGCATGAGCCGCCGCTTCACCGAGGCGGGCTATGCTCAGCCGAAGTATATGCTCGATCTGGCAGGGCGGCCCCTGTTCGATTGGGCGGTGGCCAGTTTTGCGGCGGATTTCGCGCGCGAGAGCTTCCTGTTCATCCTGCGCGATGTGGCGGGCACGGCGGATTTCGTACGTGCCCGCTGCGCCGCGCTGGGCATAGCGGACGCGCGCATCGCCGTGCTGGACGCGCCCACGGCGGGGNNCGAACCGCTCGCCATTTTCAACATCGACACGATCCGCCCGCAACTCGACCCTGCCCCGCTGGAAGGTTGCGATGGCTGGCTGGAAGTGTTCGACACCACGGGCGATAACTGGTCCTTCATCGAAAGCGACCCTGCCGATCCGGCCCGCGTGATCCGCTGCACCGAAAAACTGCGCATCTCGAACCATTGCTGCACCGGCCTCTACCAATTCGCCAGCGCCGCCTTGTTCGCGCAGGCGCTGGCCGCCGAGCGGGCGCAGCCTTCCAGCCATGAACTGTTCGTGGCGCCCCTCTACAACCACCTGATCGCGGCGGGCCACCGCATTGGCTGGCGCGAAGTGGCCGGGGATCAGGTGATCCTGTCGGGCGTTCCCGCCGAATATGAAGCTCTGCTGGCCTCCATGCCAGCCGCCATGACCACCATGTTTCGAGAGACTGCATGACCTACTCCCTCACCGGCAAACGCATCTTCATAGCAGGCCACCGCGGCATGGTGGGCAGCGCCATCTTGCGCCGTCTGGCGGGCGAGGGTTGCGAGGTGCTGACCGCCGGGCGCGAGGCGATGGATCTGATCGAACAGGCACAGGTGCGCGACTGGGTGGCGCGCGAAAAGCCCGATGCGATGGTGATCGCGGCGGCGAAAGTGGGCGGCATCATGGCCAACTCC
>DDEO01000208.1:0-27370 GCA_002336725.1 Bacteroidetes bacterium UBA1952
GTGGCCGCCGCCGTTGTTGCGCACGGCTGCCGGGTATTTGTCAATCTTCTGCATCAGCTCTTCGATGGGCATATCAGCGTCGGCAGTGCCTTCGAGGGCTTTGTTGAGGTTGTCCACATAAGCCTTGTGATGGCGATCGTGGTGGATTTCCATTGTTTGCGCGTCAATATGCGGTTCGAGTGCGCTGAATTCGTACGGAAGATCGGGGAGCGTGTAAGCCATAATCTGTTTCGGTTTTTAAAAGGGGTGATGAGATGCTTCAAAGATAACAAACCCGACAGCGGTACAGCCGATATCGCAAAGCGGGCATCCGTTCCGGCACAAATAAGATGCCAGCAGCGCCCCGCATCCGGGAGCCGAAGCGCATCTTAGCATCGCCGCAATTTCCGGAAATTATCGGGTGCGCGAAGCCTTCAGAAACCAGCGTTGCCGGATTGTCGGGTTGTGCATCGCCTTAAAGATTTTGTGCCCAGTCTTTGGCCGCCTGTAAGCAGTTGTGCGGCATTATCCAAAAAATAAAGCGGCGAACAGACAGGCCCTAAAACAAGAAAAGCCCTCCCGATAGGGAAGGCTTTTCAGATACCGGCATTTCCGGAAAAATTAGTGTTTGTTAGTGCCGTCGCGCAGGTCTTTGTATTCACCTTTCACTTCGTTTGCACCTTTTTTAAGGGCATCGCCGGTTTTTTCGGCACCGCGCTCAATGGCGTTTCCGGCTTTTTGGGCGCCACGCTCAATGGCATTTCCGGTTTTTTCGGCACCGCGCTCAAGGGCATTACCGGCTTTTTTCAGGTCGTTTTCGGCTGTTTGAGCAGCTTCTTTTGCATCCGCCTTTATTTCCATTCCGGTTGTGGTGGGCTTTGCCATCACGTCCACCGAGCCGTCTGCTTTGTAGGTAGTGCCAATCGGATTGCCTTTGTCATCCAATGTGGTGGTTTCAGTCGTGGTAACAGTAGCTGTTTCTACTTGTCCCGACATCGGATCGGCAACCTGAAACGTGTCTTTCGTAACAGTTGTTTCTTCGTTTGTAGCGTTGTTGCAGGATGCAAAGGCGAAAGCAACGATTGCGAAGCCGGCAAGAAAGGTCTTTTTCATGGTTTGTGTTGTGGTTTGAAAGGGTATCCGATTCCCGGAATTGGGAACCGGATATTTATGCAAGAATGCGAAAAAGGTAACCCGCAGGAGCTGGCCGGTAGTCTGGTGTCAGGGCGGAAGACGGAAGTATCAAGACGAAAGACAAAAGACAAAAGACAAAAGATGAAAGTATCAAGTATCAAGAGGAAATGCACATGAAACATCACCCATGAAACATCACCCATGAAACATGAAACATAAAACATGACACATATCCTACCGCAGGTACAGCAGTTCGCGGTATTTGGGCAGCGGCCACAGGCGGTCTTCCACAATCAGTTCCAGCTTGTCGGCGTGATAGCGGATTTTATCAAAATACGGCTTGATGTCGTCGCAATACATCCCGGCGCGTTCGCGCATATCGTCTTCCTTGTTGGCCACTTTGCGGGCGGCAATCATGGCTTCCACATTGTCGTTGATTTCCTGAATATGCGCCGAAGTAACGCGCAACAAATTCAACTGACTGCGATACGTGTCTTCTGCAAGGCCGAGGTCTTTCAGCCCTTTTACGTTTTGAATTAGTCCGTTTTGATACGTAACCGCCGCCGGCAGGATTTGGCTCGAAGACAGATACCCCAGAATGCGGGCTTCAATCTGAATTTTTTTCACATAATCCTCCAGCATGATTTCATACCGCGCTTCCAGTTCGCGCTCGGTGTAGATGCCGTTTTCTACAAACAGCTTCATAGATTTTTCGGTAATGAATGCATCCAGCGCCTCCGGTGTGGTCTTGAAATTCGACAGCCCCCGACGCGCTGCTTCTTCCGCCCATTCATCGCTATAGTTGTCGCCCTCAAACCGGATGTTTTTAGACTCCTCGATATAACTGCGCAATACCTGCAAAATGGCAATCTCGCGCTTTTCTCCTTTTTGGATTAAAGCATCCACTTCTTTTTTAAAGTCCCGGAGCGTTTGCGCCACCATGGTGTTCAACACCGCCATCGGGCCGGCGCAGTTGGCCGAAGAACCCACGGCGCGAAATTCAAATTTATTTCCGGTAAATGCGAAGGGCGAAGTGCGGTTGCGGTCGGTGTTGTCGAGCAGCAGTTCCGGAATTTGCTTGTGGATGTCGAGGCGCAGCAGGCTCTCGTCCTGTTCGTTAAAATCTTCTGTTACGCGCGCTTCCACTTCGTTCAGAACGCGGTTGAGATAGCTGCCCAGATAAACGGAAATAATGGCAGGCGGCGCTTCGTTTGCACCCAGGCGGTGGTCGTTGCCCGCCGAGGCGATAACGGCGCGCATCAGGTCGGCATAGTCATGAACGGCCTTGATTGTATTGACAAAAAAGGTAAGGAACATGAGGTTGGTGCGCGGTGTTTTTCCGGGGGCCAGCAGGTTGATGCCGGTGTCGGTGGCGAGGCTCCAGTTGTTGTGTTTGCCGCTGCCGTTTACGCCTTTAAAGGGCTTTTCATGGAGCAGCACTTTCAATTTATGACGCTTCGCTACGCGGTGCATCGTGTCCATTAACAACGAGTTATGGTCCACCGCGATGTTGCATTCTTCGAAAATCGGTGCACATTCAAACTGTCCGGGCGCTACTTCGTTGTGGCGGGTGCGCAGCGGGATGCCCACTTTATAAGCCTCCACTTCAAAGTCTTGCATAAACTCAAAAAGGCGTTCCGGAATGGCTCCAAAATAGTGGTCTTCGAGTTGCTGCCCTTTTGCCGGAGAATGTCCGATGAGCGTCCGGCCACACATAATCAGGTCGGGGCGTGCTTCTGCCAGATTTTCATCTACCACAAAATATTCCTGCTCCCAGCCCAGCGTCGGTGTAACCTTCGTTACGTTGCGGTCGAAGTAATGACAAACGTCCACCGCAGCGGCATTAAGAGCGGCGAGGCTCTTCAAAAGCGGTGCTTTATGGTCGAGGCTTTCGCCGGAATAGGCGATAAAAATGGTGGGAATGCAGAGCGTTTTTCCGTAACCCGTTTCTACAATAAAGGCCGGCGAGGAAGGGTCCCAGGCCGTATATCCCCGCGCTTCGAAGGTGGCGCGAATGCCGCCGTTGGGGAAAGACGACGCATCAGGCTCTTGTTGAATCAGCGCGTTGGCATCAAATTCTTCGATGGCCGTTCCGTCGCCTTTG
Source organism: Bacteroidetes bacterium UBA1952 (assembly GCA_002336725.1). GTDB lineage: Bacteria > Bacteroidota > Bacteroidia > Chitinophagales > Chitinophagaceae > UBA1952. The sequence goes on from DDEO01000208.1 coordinate 3,218, forward strand.
AGGGTAAAAAACGAGTCGTGCTTCTCGGCGGTGGTGCCGGTCAGCGGCTGAAACCAGTGCGAGTAGTGGGTTACGCCTTTGTCTTCGGCCCACGCTTTCAGCCCTACGGCAATGCCGTCGGCCATGCGGCGGTCGAGCTTGGTTCCGGTTTTTATGGAGTGCATGAGGCTTTTATAAGCCTCGTCGCTGAGCCATTCGCGGGCCGTGCGGGCCGTAAAAACATTGCAGGCGAAGTGCTGCGTAATTTTCTTATTATAATAATGACCAATTTTAAGGTTGTCATTATTCATTTCCCGGAGGGCATCGAAACGCGGGTTGCTCATTGCATTAAAGTTTGAGCAAAAGTAGATTTTTTTCGGCAAAAACAATGTTTTGAAAGAATTTTCCGGAAATTTTTCTTGTTTTTTCAACAACAAAGCGAAAAACATGATTACGGCGCAAAAATTCTACACAAAAATATTTTTATCCTCCTTTTAAGGCCACGCCTGATAATTTTTCATGTCTACACCATAAGTCTTCACCCTTTCAAGGATGCATGGGCTTTCTTAGGGCGTTATTATTATACAGGCTCAGCAAAATCGACTATTAGAAAAGCCATGGTTTTCGGTAGGCTGTCTTTTAATGCCTTTTCTTCGGCCTGCTCCAGGCCGCTCCCCTACTCCCGCTCGCGGCTGTCCATGATAATGGTTACGGGGCCGTCGTTCACCAAAGCCACTTGCATATCTGCGCCAAAGACACCGGTATAAATTTCTTTTCCTAAAGCCTGCGCCAGCCTTTTCCGGAAATATTCATATAGAGGAATTGCCTTTTCGGGGCGTGCGGCGGCGATAAAAGAAGGCCGGTTTCCCTTTTCATAGAGGGCATAAAGCGTAAACTGACTTATCAGCAAAACATTTCCATTGATGTCTGAAAGGCTGCGGTTCATCTTGCCGTCTTCGTCGCCAAAGACACGCAGGCGGGCCACTTTTCCGGAAAGCCAGTCGGCATCGGCTTCGGTATCGTCTTCGTGAATGCCCAGCAACACCAGAAAACCCGCACCAATAGCGGCATGGCATTTTCCGGAAATATTTACGGAGGCTTCGGAGACGCGTTGGAGGAGGAGGCGCATGGCTTCGCTGTTGGACCCGCCAAGGCGGTGTTGGAAAATGTTGGAGCCGTTTCGGCGTTGGAGCCTTCGGCTTCGTCTTATAAACGGAATTGAGTTTCTGGTTGCACCTTTCAGATTTTGGGAATTGAACAGCGACGCGTCCAACTCTTTCCAACAGCTTTAGCGTCCAACGTCCGCCGCCGGCGGATGTCCAACCCTATCCCCGCAATTCTTTTCCGCCGTTGCTGTCGCTGAGCAGCACTTCCCAGGCAAGGGCCACTTCTTCGCGGTCGAGGAGTTCGGCGGCGTATTGATGGAGTGCAACGCGCAACGCTTCCGGCGCGGTGTCATATTCGCGCAGAAGCTCTTTGAGGCGCTCGTCGTTCGAGATGTTTTCTACCACCGGAACGGCACTGCTGTTGCCCAAAAGGCCGAGGTGGTTTCCGGTTAGCACGCGGCTATTGCGAACCGGTTCCGGCAGCGCGTCGATGCCGATGCCGAGCGTGGTGTTGGGTTTGGGAACCGTGAAAACTGCCGGGCCGGATGCGCGGCAGTAAAAATCGCCGCCCATGCGGGCCACGAGGTCAATTTTATGCGGGTCAATCTGCCCGGCTTCGTTGAGTACGCCTTCGTTCAGGTGCATACACACCACCTCACAAATGATGAGGTTTCCGGCACCGCCTTCCGGCCCGGTCTCGATGATTTCGAGCACGCGGCATTCCAACTGCGCCGGCGACTCCTGCACCCGAAACGGCTTCACCAGCGAGCTTTCCACGGGCGTGAAACCGGCTTTAATAAATTCATTCGTTCCGGCGGGATATTCACAGGAAGCGAGGCTCATCTGCTGCACCATATCATAACTCACCACATTAATCACCACTTCTTTGGTGCGCCGGATGTTTTCGAGCGTATGCTTGGTGGTATTGTCGCGCACGCGGCGGGCGGGCGAAAACACGAGAATGGGCGGGTTGGCTCCAAAGACATTGAAAAATGAAAACGGCGCGAGGTTGGGCGTGCCGTCGGCATCCACCGTAGAGGCAAAACAAATAGGGCGGGGCGCAACCGCGCCGAGCAGATAAGCGTGTAGCTGACTGGTCTTTATTTCTCCGGGAACGATACGCATAAGTGGAGGCGAAGGTAGGAAAAGCATTGCCCGGATATAAAAAGGAGTCGGTTTGCCTGCTACAAAGTCTCGAAGAGCTGGTAGGTTTCTGGAATAATTTTTCCGGAAATTCCTTACAATTCTCTTTCTGCCGCCTGCAGGATGGCGTGCATCTGCTGGAGCATTCCCTCGATGGTTCGTTTTCCGGAATCCATCTTCTGTTCCAACTCGCGCAGGGACGGTTCATAGCGGCTGTCCATTTCTGCCAGTGCTTCCTGCTTCTGAACAAGCCGGTTTTGCAGTTCCGAAATTTGCTGTGCTATCTCGGCCACTTCTTTGCCGAGCGCCTCCCGCTGCCGGGTTTTCGCCTCCTGCAGGTCGCGTTGCTGGGCGGCTTTGCGCTCCAGGTCTGATTGCAGCGCCTTTTGCAGCGCATCCATATAATAGCGTCCCGTAGTAATCACTTTCTCGCGCGTCAGCGTCCGGTCGGCATATTTCAGGGTGTTGAAGGCGGCCCTTAATCCGGAAGGGCCGCCGTTTTCGGAAGCGGCGTTCCAGACTTCCAGAAAATCCACGCCCGGCTGATTGATGCTTTCGAGCAGTTGATAGGCTTTGGCGCGGGTGGCATCATCGCCTTCGCCTTTGGCATCCGGTTGCCAGGAGAGCGGGCCAGAAACCGGCGGTGGTGGTGTGTTTTCCGGAATCCGAGGCGTTTTTTCCGGAATGGGCGGCGGCGGGATCGCCGGATCGTTGTTAGCGGCCGCTGTCGGTTCGTCTTTAAAAATCAACTTTTTCAGGCCCGAAAAGAGGGCGTTTCCTTCTGCCATAATTTAAATGCGGATGTCTTTCGTCTTGATACCTGATACTTCCGTCTTGATACCTGCTACTTCCGTCTTGATACCTGATACTCCTGTCTTGATACTTCCGTCTTGATACTTACTAATTCCGTCTTGATACCTGATACTCCTGTCTTGATACTTGATACTTCCATCTTGATACTTCCATCTTGATACTTCCGTCTTGATACTTCCATCTTGCTACTTCCGTCTCTCTAAGGCTTTGCAAAGGCCGGGTTATTGATAAAGGTGGTATCGGTAAAGGTTTTGAGGAACTGTATAAGCTGATATTTTTCTACCGGAGAAAGTCCCAGCCCTTTTGTGGGCTTGTTGTTTTTAACCATAATCGGGTCGAGCGTAGCCGATTGCTTGGGCGGGTTATTATAGAAATCCACCACTTCTTCGAGCGTTTTAAAGCGGCCATCGTGCATGAAATGCTTGCGCAGCGCCACATTATAGAGGTTTGCCGTGCGGAAGCGCCCCATATCTGCCGGATTTCCGGTTACGTTGAAGCGGCCCCGATTGGTCGGGTTGCTGAAATCGCTGTCGAGGCCCGTGTTGTGGAAGTCGTTGTCGGTAAGCAGCGGCGTATTGTGGCAGTGCATACAATCGCCTTTTTCATTAAAGAAAATAGCTTCGCCGGCCATTTCGTCTGCCGTAAACTGGATTTTGCCGGTAAGGCGTTGGTAATAGCGCGAATTTTGTGAAATCAGCGTGCGGATAAACTGCGAGAGTGCTTTGGTAACCTCTCCGAAGCTGATTTGATCCACGCCATAGGCTTGTTTAAACAAGCGGCGATAAGTGGTATCGGCGTTCAGCTTGCGCAGGTCGGTCTCAAAAAAAGTGTGCGTTTCAAACAACATCACGGTTTCCATCGGGCCGTATTCGCCGCCGTTCCAGAGCCAGTTTTTGTTCCAGGCAAGGTTTACGTGAGGCATCACCGTCAGGCCGTCGGCAGCAATGTGGTCGGAGAGGAAGCCGCGCGATTGGATATGGCACTGCGAGCAGCTGCGCCCGTCGTTGGAAAGGACAGAATCGTAATAAAGCCGACGGCCCAGTTGCACCCGCTCTACATACGGTTTGTTGTCTTCCGGAACAACGATTGGTGGAAAAAATGCCGGGGCAACAAGGGTATAAGGCGTGAGCCTGTTGGAGGAGTCGGTTGGATTCACCGGATCTACCGGCTTCGTTTCTTTTTCTGGTTTACATCCCAGCGCCAGCACCAAGGCCGTAACGGCAAAAATCAAAATGCGTTTCATAGCTGTCAGCAAATTACAAAATAAATACCGAAGAAGCGATTCCGGAGAGGGATAACGCCCCTGCCCACTCCCCCGGAGCCGGAATTTTCAAAGAACGTTTTTCCGGAAAATCGCCTTCCGCTACGACTTAAATCGCTCGTGAAACGCCTTGTCGAGCATCTCGCGATCGTCGGGGTGGGCGATTTCGATGAGCGCCCGCGCCCGCTGCCGCAGGTTTTTACCAAAGAGAAACGCCACGCCGTATTCGGTAACGATATAGTGAACATGGCCGCGCGAGGTTACCACGCCTGCCCCCGGCTTCAGCATCGGCACAATGCGCGAAACGCCTTTGCCGGTACGCGCCGTCAGCGCAATAATAGGTTTGCCACCGTCGGAGAGGGCCGCGCCGCGCATAAAATCCATCTGCCCGCCAATGCCGCTGTATTGATACGTGCCGATGCTGTCGGCGCTCACCTGCCCGGTGAGGTCCACCTCAATGGCGCTGTTGATGGCAATCACTTTGGGATTGAGCTTGATAACGCCGGGGTCGTTCACAAAATCAATATCCAGAAAGGCAATGGCCGGGTTGTTATCGACGTAATCGTAGAGTTTTTGCGTGCCGATGGCAAAGCCGGTAACGGTTTTATTGGGCAGCACTTTTTTGCGCGTATTGTCAATAATATCATTGGCAATCAGGTCCACCACGCCGTCGGAAAACATCTCGGTATGGATGCCCAGGTGGCGGTGATTGGTCAGGCATTTCAGCACCGCGTCGGGCACGGTTCCGATGCCCATTTGCAGCGTGCTGCCGTCATCGATCATCTCGGCGATGTAGCGGCCAATACGCATCTCTTCTTCGCGCACCTTCGCGCCATAATCGAGCTGGATAAGCGGCGCATCGTGGCGCACCATGTGGGTAAACCGGCTGATGTGGACTGTGGCATCGCCCAGCGTACGCGGCATAAAGCGATTGACCTGCGCAATCACAAAACGGGCGTTGGAGATGGCCGAGCGGGCAATATCCACCGAAAGGCCGAGCGAGCAGTAGCCATGTTCGTCGGGCATCGATACCTGCACCAGCGCCACGTCGAGGTCGAGCAGGCGGCGGTTGAACAGGTCGGGGATATCGGAGAGGAAGACCGGCACAAAATCGGCGCGACCTTCGGCCACCGCTTCGCGCACCACTTCCGACACGAAGAGGCTGTTGATGTGAAAATGACCTTCGTATTCCGGTTTCTGCACCTCAATATCGCCCTGCAACGTAATAGATACCAGTTGTACATCGGTGAGGCGGTCTTTCTGGGCGGCCAGTTCGTGGAGCAGATGCAGCGGTGTGCAGGCGCTGCCATGAACAAAAACAGTGTGGCCGCTTTTGATGATAGAAAGGGCCTGGGCGGCATCGGTATAAGCAGGAGTGTAGAGGCGCATAACGGAAACGCCGCAAAGGTCCGCTTGCCCGTCCGAATAGTCGTACTTTTCCGGTTTTAATTCCCTTTTTTGAAAGAAATGAGCATTCGCCGCCGGCTGGTTCCGGTTTTCGCCATCCTGATTGCCGGCATTTTATTGCGCATCCTCCGCACCGCATACGGCCTGGAGTGGAATCTCCTGCAAAAGGTGGTTTATTTGGTGATTGCCTCGCTGGTGATTACGTTTTTGGGAAATGCGGTTTTCAAGGCGATAGCGAAAAGAAGGGGCGATAATACCAAGTGAAATTGACTTCCGTGGTATTGCTATCGCGCTCTAATCGCCCGCCCCTGAGGGCGTGGTAAAAGACGCGCCCGTCCAAGCGAAGGCCTTCAGCGGGTTCAGGCAGCTTAGACCGATTCGAAATAGCTAACGGTATATGCGTAGGAACGCGCCAAGAGGCGCGCGCTACTTACAGGGATAAACCAATGACGGCCACCAAATTGAAAATGGCATTATACCAGTTCGCCGGCTAAATTTTGCATAGAAATTCCGGCTCCGGCCCTTACGCTGCAAGGGTTTTGGGAGATTCTATGGGCAAGATTCCGGTACCTGTTAGCTTCTAAAATCCGCCGCTCTTTTTTCCGGAAATCAGAACCCCGAAGAATCCTCGCCCAGTATTGCCAGTTGCTTTTGCACGCTATTGAGGTGGATCAGCTGGAACAGCGCCAGAACTTCTACCGGCTCCAGCCCATACTTCGCGGCCCAATCCATGCGCGTGGTTACAATCTCGCCCCAGCGTTCCGGTTGATAGGCCGTCATGCCCAGTTCTTTTTTAATGGCACCAATCTGCATCGTGAGGTCGTTGCGGCGGCCCAGCAGGTGTATCATCTCGGCATCAAGGACATCCATCTGATTGCGCAGCGCGGCCAGCCGTTCATCCCTATCGCCCCGGTTGCGGCGCATCACCAGGCGGTCGAGGATTCCGCGCAGGGTTTCAGGCGTTACCTGTTGCGCGGCATCGCTGAGCGCCTGTTCGGGGGTGGCGTGTGTCTCGATCATCAACCCGTCGAAACCGAGGTCCAGCGCCTTTTGCGAGACCGGCTCAATACCGCTTCTTTTTCCGGAAATATGGCTTGGATCGCAGATGATTTTCAGGTCGGAACGGCGGCGGCGCAGTTCAATAGGAATGGCCCACGAAGGCGGATTGCGATACGGCGAAGCCGCGCCATAACCCGGAAACCCGCGATGCACGGCCCAGACTTCTGAAAATCCGGCACGCTCCATCCGCTCGATGCCGCCGAGCCACAGATCCACATCGGGGATGACCGGATTTTTGACCAGCACCTGCACCTGCACGCCGCGCAGCGCATCGGCCAGTTGCTGCACGGCAAAGGGGTTTACCGTCGTGCGTGCGCCCACCCATACGGCCTCTACGCCTGCCTTCAGTGCCGCTGCTACGTGTTGTGCATCGGCCACTTCTACCGCAATGGCAAAGCCATATTTTTCGCGCACTTCGCCCAGCCAGGAGAGCGCCGTTTCGCCCGCGCCCTCGAAGGAGCCGGGGCGGGTGCGCGGCTTCCAGACACCGGCCCGGAAGTAGCGCAGCGGCAACCCGGAAAGGCCGGCTGCCGTTGCCAGCACCTGCTCGCGCGACTCGGCGCTGCACGGGCCGGCAATGAGGGTAAAATCAGCCGCAGAGGAATCCATCAAAGACATAAACAGGCGCAAAAGTACAGGACGGCTTTGCTAAGAAGCTGTTGGATTCGTAGCCATGTGGGGTGGGGCGAGAAAGAACACCTCTTGCTACTTGTCCCTTGAAACCTGAATTTTGGTATTTGACTACTGTCGCTTCGCCGCCCGCCACTGGCACGAAAATAATTCCGGTATTTCTGCCTTCCCCCGGCGCTTCAACCTTCCCTTCCTTATGGAAAAAACAAAACTGGCCCTTCGTATTCTGCTACCCGAAATCCCCGATGAGCGCGATGCCTGCGTGCAGCGCGTGATGGATACATTGCAGGCGCGCAAAGGCGTTTCGCAGGTTCATGTCGTAGGCGCGGGCGCTGACGCACAGCTGTGCTTCCACTACGACCCCAACCAGATTTCGCTGCTCGAAATTGAAGAAAGCGCCCGCGAAGCGGGCGCTGCCGTTACGGCGCAATTCGGGCATCTGCTCTTAGAAATAAAAGCCTTTCGCGACCTGGCCGAAGCCGAAGCAATCGAAAATCAATTGCAACGCCTGCCCGGCATGATAGCCGTCTCGGTTTCCGGCACCGGAATCATCCATGCTGAATTTGATAAAAAACAAACGTCCCGCGAGGCGATTCTGGCCGTGCTGACCGCCAATCATCTCGAAGTTCTTCACACCCAAAAACTTTTTGCGGCGCACACACCGGCGCATCAACACGCCCACCGCCGGATGCGCACCGGGCACGAAGACCACCCTCACACCGGCCCCAACCACGACCATTCGCACGCGGCAGGCGACGAAGACGACCACGCCGGCCACAGCCACGGCGAAGGCGGCGGCGGCTGGAAGGCCTGGATACCGGCGATAATCAGTTTTGCAATGCTGCTGCTCGGTATTGCCGCCGATCAATGGATAAAGCCCGCTTTCTTCACCGGCTGGTTGCGCCTCGTCTGGTATGCCCTTGCCTATCTTCCGGTGGGCTGGCCCGTTGCCGCGCAGGGTTTTCGGCTGCTGCTGAAAGGCGATGTTTTTACCGAATTTGTATTGATGACGATTGCCACGGTGGGCGCTTTTTTTATTGGCGAATACCCGGAAGGCGTGGCCGTGATGTTGTTTTATAATGTAGGCGAATTGTTTCAGGATGCCGCCGTCAATCGCGCCAAGCGCAGCATCAAGGCGCTGCTGGATATTCGCCCGGCTTCGGCTTTTGTGAAGCGCGGAAACGACTTCGTGGAAACAGACCCGCAGGAAGTGCAGGTCGGCGATATTATTCAGATAAAAGCCGGCGATCGCGTGGCCCTCGATGGCGAAATGCTGAGCGCGGGCAGCAGTTTCAACACCGCCGCCCTCACCGGCGAAAGCAAGCCCGCCACCATCCGGCAGGGCGAAGCGGTGCTGGCCGGTATGATCAACAGCGATAAAGTGGTGGAGCTAAAAGTAACCAAACCCTACAACGACAGTTCGCTGGCGCGCATCCTCACGCTCGTACAAGATGCTACCACCCGCAAGGCCAAAACCGAGCAGTTTATCCGGAAATTCTCCCGCATCTATACGCCCATCGTCGTTTTTCTGGCCCTTGGCATTGCTACGCTGCCCTATTTCTTTGTGGCCGATTACGTGTTTCGCGACTGGCTCTACCGTGCGCTCATTTTTCTGGTTATCTCCTGTCCCTGCGCGTTGGTGATTTCCATCCCGCTGGGGTATTTCGGCGGCATTGGCGCAGCTTCGCGCAACGGCATTCTCTTCAAAGGCTCCAATTTCCTCGACCTCATTACGCAGGTCAATACTGTGGTGATGGACAAAACCGGCACACTCACTAAAGGTGTTTTTCAGGTGCAGCAGGTGAAAAGTTTTGGATTGGAAGAAAGCCAGTGGCTGCCGATGGCCGCTGCGCTGGAAGCCGCCTCTACACATCCGGTGGCGCAGGCCGTGGTGGCGTATGTGGGCGATCGGGCAAAAGGCATTGCGGTGGACAACCTGGAAGAAATCAGCGGACACGGCATTCGGGGCGTGATTTCCGGAAAAACGGTGTTGGCTGGCAACCTGAAGCTACTGGACCGCGAACACATTGCCGTTCCCGACGAGTTGCGCCGCATTCCCGATACGATTGTGGTGGTGGCGGTAGATGGACAACTGGCGGGATACCTCACCATTGCTGATGAAATCAAGGAAGACAGCGCCGAAGCGATACGGGCGCTGCACCAAAAAGGCATTCAGACGGTGATGCTTTCCGGCGACAAGCAGGCCGTGGTGGATGCGGTTTCCGGAAAACTGGGCATCGACAACGCCTACGGCGACCTCCTGCCCGAAGACAAGGTGAAAAAAGTGGAAGCCCTGAAATCTGACCCGAAAAAAGTAGTGGCTTTTGTGGGCGACGGCATCAATGACGCACCGGTGCTGGCCCTCAGCGATGTAGGCATGGCCATGGGTGGCCTCGGCTCCGACGCTGCGATTGAGACCGCCGATATCATCATCCAGACGGATCAGCCTTCGCGCATTGCCCGCGCCATCAACATTGGGCAGGCCACGCGGCGGGTGGTGTGGCAAAACATCATTTTCGCATTTGTGGTGAAGGGCATTGTGTTACTTCTCGGCGCGGGCGGACTGGCCACGATGTGGGAAGCCGTTTTTGCGGATGTCGGTGTGGCGCTGCTGGCCGTGTTCAACGCCATGCGCATTCAGCGGATGCAGTTTGCCTGATAGACTTCGGGCCATTGCGGCGCTGCGGACTTTCACAAAACGCCAAACTATTTAAGCCGAATTTTGTCTTCTTTAAAATCCCCTTTTAATAATCATGGAAATCCTTCGTTTTAAAACCAATATCAACTGCGGCGGCTGCATCAAAGCCGTAACTCCATTCCTGAACGAGGCCGAAGGCGTGAAAAGCTGGCAGGTGGATACGGCCAATCCGGATAAAATCCTGACAGTAGAAGCCGACGGCACCGACGCACAGGCCATTCAAAATATTGTAGAAGATGCCGGATTTGAAGCCCAAGCCCTCGCGTAGCTTTCGGCAGGCATTTTTGCGTGCCCTGCGCCGCTTTTTTACTAAAAGTTGCTGCCGGTAGCATTTCACGACTTGTCAGGTTCCCGGACAAAACACCGGACGACCTGACAAGTCTTTTTTTTGCACTTCTCTTATCTGCTCGCGGTGCAGGATGCTTTTTTTCAGGATATCCGGTATTCTTTTTCCAGAAAACCGATGAGATTTGTGGCCTTTTGGCGGATGTCCACACGCTGCCGGCGCAGCACATTCAGAAAAGCCTGATGGTTTAGAAGCTGATTATAGAGTTCTGCCCATTTTCGGCGGTCGTCGGAGAGGATATGATCGTGCCGGGTGGGTGCAAAGGCGGCGGGTATCAGGCGGCCTGCCGCAGCATCTTTCCGGAAATAACCCAGGTTAAAAACGGCGGCAATGCTGCTCTCGGTCGTCCTGAGGATTTGCGACATAATCGTTTCATTTATCAACACCTGTTTCACCCACGCATCGTAGAGCATGATGCTGTCTTTGGCCGCCTCGCTGCCAATGGACAGGAAGCCACCGGAATTTTTCAACTGCCCGATGGTGGCATCGTTGTACACGAAGATGGGAATGGTGCGAAACGCGCCCAGGAAGTGGAAGAAATCTGCGTTTTCCGCCTTGTCGTATTGCGTATAAAGCATTGCAAGGGCGCTGTCCTGCCCGTCGAGCAGGCGTTCGCAATACAGGATATTATCGGTCAGCTTGGCGGTATCTGCCTTCAGGTCGTTGATGATGGAGCGGATGTATTTTTTCTCGCGCAGCTTATCGGCCCGCGCTTCCCGCAGATTATCCGCCAAAAAGCCAAAGAAGATGGCCAGGAACATCAATACAAACTGGAGCAGATGACCTTTCCAGCCGGCTGTTGCGGGTTTGGGAGCGGGTGGATTTTCAATGACAGGAGCAGGCCGTGGCGGGGCGCTCTGCGCGGCATCCGCAGGCGCGGTTTCGCTATTTGCTTGGGGATGTTCTTGCATAACCGAAGGGGCTTGTCTGTGGGCGCTTATTTCCGGAAATCTTTGGCACTTGCCGGAGCCTGCTCTGCTACAAAGGTTGCCAAGTTATTGCGAATGTGGCGGTTTCCGGCGGCGATGCAGGGCAGACGCATAAAAAAATCACGGCGCTATTTTCCTAAAGAAAGTGTAAAAAGACACCCTGTTTCTTGATTGCCACAACGAATAAATGATATTTTATACAAACATATTGCTCGGAAAAGGGCGGCAAAGGAATAGACATTATAAATTCGGTGCTTTGTTATGATAGGAATTTATCAGAGATGTCCCCAAAAAGTAGCTTTTAGCTAGGTCGTATTTAGAAGGACTAACATTACTTATTTCGCTTATTGTTTTATGCGTCCGCCCTGGGCGGCGATGGCTGTTTCTTTTCCTTCGGGATTTGATTTCAGACTTGTCAAGTCCCCCTCAAAAGCGTACGCGGACCTGACAAGTCGTAGAAGTCGCAGGCACGTGATTTTTCTTCTGTTTCCATACAAGCCCGCAAACCGCTAAAAAAACCCTCATGCGCCCTCTCCGCTTCCTGCCGCTGCTGCTATTGGCCTGCAACCCGCCCGCGCCTGCTCCTCAAACACCCGGCGAAGCGACTCCCCACGCTGCGCCGCCCCCGATGAAGAAAGACGTTTCGGCAGACTGGGAAATCATTCCCGGAAAACGCATCGGCAACACCGCCCTCGGCGACGACCCCGAAACGCTCCTGCAACGCCTCGGAAACCCCGATGCCTCCGATGCCGCGATGGGAAAGGCCTGGCTCGTGTGGGATGGTAAAAACAGCGACCATACACTCGCCGTCTTCACCACCTACGCCGACAGCACGATGATGCGCAAAGCCATCCGCCAAATTCGCATTACCTCGCCGCGCTTTCAGACGGCAGCGGGGATGCGAACCGGAACGCTTTTTCCGGAAATCCGGCGTGCTTTTCCGGAAGGGAAGTCCTCCGAAAGGGCTTTGCCGGAAGCCGCGCCGCGCTACGATGCCGTTGCACAAGGCATTTCCTTTGAATTTTCCGGAAAATCCGACCGCGATTCCTGCACGGCGATCCTGATTTATCCGCCCGGCGAGAGTCCCACTGCCTATCTGCCCATTCCGCGATGATGCTGCCGGGAGTGCGGTGTGCGGGAGCAATATCTGTGGCAATTTCTTGCCGCAGGATGGACACAGCCTGTAAATTTGGTGCGTATGGCAGATCAAAATGGGACAGACGGACGCAGAATTGCAAAGCCTTTTTTGAAATGGGCCGGTGGCAAAACCCAACTGATGGGCGCTATCGAACGGATTTTTCCGGCGTTTATAAGCCAGGGCAGCTTCACGTATGTCGAGCCTTTTGTGGGCAGCGGCGCCGTGCTTTTCCGGATGCTGAGCCAGTTTCCCAATCTGCAAAAAGCGGTGATTAATGATGTCAATAGCGACCTTATCAACACCTATAAAATCATTGCTTCCCATCCTGAAGAACTGATTCAGATACTGGAATCATTGCAGCGTGATTTTCATGCCTTAGAAGAAAATGAAGAAGGCAAAAAGCAGTATTATTACCAGAAAAGAGCCGATTACAACGCCCGAAATAAACAACCGGTCTTGCAGGCGGCGCTGTTTATTTTTCTGAATCGCACTTGCTTCAATGGCCTGTATCGCGTGAACCGCAAAAACGAATACAATGTGCCGATGGGCAGCTATAAAACGCCCACGATATGCGACGCACAAAATCTCCGGGCCGTCAGTCGGGCGCTCAAAGGCGTGGAAATATGCTGTGGCGATTTTGAAAAAACGCTGGAACACGTGGACGGCCATGCGCTGTTCTACCTTGATCCGCCCTACAAACCGCTGAGCCAGACTTCCGGGTTTAATGCCTATATGCAGGACAATTTCGATGACCGGGAGCAAATCCGGCTGCGGGATTTTTGCAACCGGCTCCATTCGCTGGGGCACACCTGGATTCTGAGCAATTCAGACGTGAAGGGAACGGACGAAAACAATGATTTCTTCGACGATTTATATGCCGGCTATACCATCCGGCGCGTCGCGGCGCGGCGGAATATCAACTCCAAAGCCGACAAACGAGGCGCACTGACGGAGCTGCTGATAACCAACACGGCGGCTGCTATTTGATGCCCAAAAATACCTTTCCCGCAATATCTTTAGACCGGCTTATCAGGAACCTCTTTGAACCTCCTGGCTCCAAAAATGCTCTTTATGGAAAATACCCTCCACAATCTTCGCTCCGAACTGGAACACGAGTATCACATCACGCGCAAATTCTTTGAGCGTTTTCCGGAAAATCTAAACGACTATGCGCCCCACGCCAAAAGCATGAAGCTGATGCCGCTGGTTGCCCACATCGCCGAGGTGTTTGCCTGGCCGGAAATCATCCTTAACACCGAAGGCATCGACTTTGCCGCCGGCGACTACAAACCCACCGTACTCCACAACCGCGAAGAACTGCTGCAATTTCTGGATGCGTCTTACGAAAAGGGAAAGGCAGCCCTTCAAAAAGCGCCGTCGCTCGAAGGCCGCTGGGGCCTCTCGCACGGCGAACACAAGCTGGCCGACTGGACCAAGTACGAAGCCATCCGCCATGCCCTCAATCAGGTAACGCACCACCGCGCACAACTGGGCGTTTATTACCGCCTCAATGATATTCCGCTGCCGGGCTCGTATGGGCCGAGCGCCGACGATCAGAGCTTTTAATCGCGTTGGACTAGTGGTTAGTCAAGGTAAAACAGTCTGTTCTTTTGGCTCCCCTCTCCTTCGGAGAGGGGCCGGGGGTGAGGCTCAACTCGACAATATTTCATTGACTTTACACTAGGAGGGCTGCTACAAGAAGAAGTCGTTACGGCTGCAACTCCACATCCAACTGCCGGCCTTCGTGCGCCGCTTTTTTATCCATTGCCCTTCCGACGGCTATCCCAACGGCCATACCGATAGGAAGGCCGATGCCCAGTAATGCTATGTTTTTCATCGCCAACCCGAAGGCGACGCCAAGCGGAATGCCAAAAGCCGACATTCCCAAAACCATCCACAGATTCCGGTAATAGTTGCGCGGCACAATTTTCAGCTTCTGCTCCAAGTGCTTTGCTATGCGCTGCTGCCCGCGCCAAAGGATACTCCGCAGACCGCGACACCCATCGGGCGCGGTGTTTACCGCTTCTGCCTCGCGGTTGATTTAAGAAACCATATCAGGCGGCAGGCTTTTTTGCGGAGCAGGGCGATTTCCATACCCTAAAAATAGGTTTTTAAAGAGATTTTTCCGGTTAAAAAACAAGCCGGCTATGCACTCGTCCCCGGTGCGCCTGCGCCAATGCTCTGCGGATACCGGAACCGGTTTCCGGGGTCATATTGCCGTTTCAGTTCCCGCAGCCGGTCGTAGTTGCTGCCATAGTAGGCGTGTTGCCAGTCGGGAAACTCCACATCGGGATAGTTGCGGTATTGGGCCGTAACGCCCCGGTCGCGAACGAGCTTTTGGATATTCCGGAAGCCTTCCAGAATGTCGGCTTCCTGCGCGGGCCGGTCGTAGTAGCCCTGCAACTCGCTCAGGAAGGGATAGGCGCGGTGCGGATAGCAGGAAGCGCCCTGAAATTCCGGATTATTCACCGCGCCGCCGAGCGTATTGACCTGAAAAATAAGTCCCGGATGCGCCAGCATCTCGTTGAAAATATGCGTCGCGACCGAAGCAATATCGCTGAAATGCTGGTAATAGCCGCAGGATGCGTTTTTGAAATACAGCGGGTCGGGGCGGCCATAAAAGCGTTTCAGCGCATCGGCAAAGGGCTTTCCGGCAGAGGAAGAAGCGGTGTTGGAGCGCGCGCCCTCGGCCATGCGGTCGGTGATGTCGCGGATGTCGCCGCTGCCGTAATTGGTAAACAGCAGCGTGAGGGTTTTGCCGTTCTGCACAAAAGCGCCAAAGGCTTCGGGCGGCAACTGCGGCGTGAGAATCATCCACTTCTCCAGCATCTCGCCAAAGGCAGGGCCGTCGGGAATGGTGTGCTTGATGGTAACGGTCTTGAAAACCTGCGGCAATGGATGCGCCTTGAATTTCAGGCTCGTTACCACGCCAAAATTGCCATTGCCACCGCCCCGCAGCGCCCAGAGCAGATTTTTCTCGGCGGCAGCTTCCACCACCTGCCCGTCGGCTTTCACCAGCGTTGCATCCACGAGGCTGTCGCAGGTGAGGCCGTATTTGCGGCTGAAAAACCCATAACCGCCGCCGAGCGTCAGTCCGGCAATGCCCACGCCGCCGCACGATCCCGCCGGCACCAGCTTGCCCCTGGCATACACCTGACTGTGGAGTTCGCGCAAAAGCAGTCCGGGGCCAACGCTCACCGTGCCGTCGTCGTTCCAGGTTACGGCTTTCATCTGCGAGATATTCACCACCAGCCCGCCGTCGTTGGAAGAGAAGCCTTCAAACGAGTGGCCGCCGCTCTTGACGCTCACCGGCAAATCTTCCCTTTCAGCCAGTTGCAGGGCGTGGCGCACGCCGGCCACCGTAAAGCAAACAGCAATGTATTTGGGCAGCAGTGTGATGCGTTTGTTGTAGGAAGTGTTGTACTGCGCATAGCGGGCCTCGTCGCGTTGCAACACAATCACGTCGCTTTCGCTCACCGTTTCGGGCTTCGTTGGGGGCGTATTTCCGGAAATATTTTTCTTTTCGGCAACCTCTTCTCCTTCGGGCTTGCGATTGTTGAAGCAGCCCACCAACGGCAGGAAGCCCAGGCTGAGGCCGCCAAGCAGCTTGAGGAAATCGCGCTTGGAGAGTTTTTGGTTTTGCATGGCAACGTTAGCGACTTGTCAAGTCTCGCGGACAGAATGCGGATAGGCCTGAAAAGTCTATGTGTTTTTTGGGTTTATAGAATTCCTGTTTCCCGTTCTCTTCCAGACTTGTCAAGTCAACCCCTGTTTCGTCCGCAGACTTGCCAAGTCGTAGCTACCGGATACCGTTTTTCTCCACCCAATCGCGATACACTTTGGCGTTTTTCTCCTGCTCGGCGAGCGTTTTGGAGTAGAGGTGATAACCGGGGCGCGAAGGGTCGGCTACAAAGTAAACATAATCGGTTTTTTCCGGAAACAAAACCGCGTCTATCGCCGATGGATTGGGCATACAGATAGGGCCGGGCGGCAGGCCGCGATTCATATACGTGTTATAGGGCGAGGGGATGCGCAGGTCTTTGTAATACACCCGTTCAATTTTGGTATTCCAGGCGTTTTGCTGTGCTTTTTTGGCAAAGATGACCGTTGGGTCGGCATCCAGTTTCATGTCCAGTTTGAGGCGGTTGTGGTAGAGACCGGCCACGCGCGGCTGCTCGTCTGTGCGGTACGATTCCAGTTGTACGACCGAGGCCAGCGTAACGGCTTGTAGCTCTGCGAGGCCGGATTTCTGAAGCTGTGCGCGCTTTTCAGGTGTCCAGTATTTGTGGTAAGGCGCGGCTATTTTGGCAATGATTTCGTCGGGTGTTTGCGTCCAGTAGAAACGGTAGGTGTTGGGTGCGAGGAAATAAATCCATTGCAGGGAATCCAGGCCTTTGGCTTCGTCGCGGGCGGCAATGGCGGCGAGGAGTTGTGGCGCAGTTGCTTCGAGCAGCGGGTCCAGGCGGGATGCCAGCTCAAAAACGCTGTTGTAATTGCCCACGGTAATATCAATTTCATCCTGCTGCCCCAGTTGCAGTTTACGGATAATCTGCTCGTTGGTTGCGCCTTTTTTGAGGGTATAGCGGCCCGGGTAGATGCGTTTGAGCTTCATGCTCGCGGCTGCCTTCTCAAAGGTATTAATATTATCAATGTGAGGCCGTAGCGAGTCCAGCACCGTTTGATAGGTAGCGCCGGTCGGCAGAAAAAGCTTAAAATCGGCGGGGATATTTTCTTTGGCGCGGTCGAAATAGCCGCAACTGCCGAGGAGCAGGAGCAGCGCGAATAAAAGCGAAATCTTTTTGGACACGGGTTGAAGGGCTGCGTTTTGCTGCAAGATAGGGGTGGGGCTGCTTCCCCGAACCCATAAGGTTTTTGAACCCTCAATGCGCCTCCAACCAATTGCTTCCGCTTCCCGTCTCCGCTTTAATCGCTACGCCATTGGGCAACGTCATGGCGCTTTCAATCACTTGCCCCGATTAAGCCTTCTGGAAGACAATTTCTTCCAGATGCTATGCGCTAATCCGATTTCTTTCCCGGTCAGTCCAAAATGGTCTTTTAAGATAGTTTGGTTGGTAATTTTTAAGACCTCGTCAATGGGCGTTTTTTCGCGAATCAGTTCGTCAATTCGGGGCAGTAGCGCTGCGTTTTTATCGCTGTAGGGCAGCAGGATGCGCTCGGCTTCGTTGGGCATCAATTCCAAGACGCCGCCGCCGTGGCTTCTGCCGCATACTTCCGAAAAAGCAAGCGACAAAGAGTTGTAGTAGCTCGCCGTCAGCGCCTGAATATCTACGTTCGGCTTCAGAAAAACCCGGTGCATCGTGTCGGTCGTATAAGCGCCGGCTTCGTTGATAATCAATCGCGGATACAGGTTGTTGCGTCGGATGAAAAGGGCATCTGAAACCTTGAGAGAAGGCACCACAAACCAGCTATCGCGGATGCTCGTTTTATAGCCCTTATGAATGCCGAGCGCCTCGCCCTGCGCGATATAGCGGGCTGCGCCTGTTTCTTTTACCAAATCTTCATTGCCCTGAAAAACGAGCAGATGTGCCCGCGCAGCAGAATTTTTATTTTTCAACCAGTCATCGTCTGTAAAAACCACGCTGTTCACCTGTACACTCCTGCCCACCATAGGCTTGGCGTAGGTGTGCAGGTTATATTCTTCTACCGTCTGGAGCGGTACTGTAAAAAAGTCGTTGGAGCCTGTCGTAATGCCAACTTCTACCCGTGCAAATTTTCCCAGCGTTGGAATGTTTCTGTCGCAGGCGATGTGTTCCAGAAAATCAATTTCTTCCTGCTCCAGGAAATAGAAAGTCCACTTATTGCTCTTGAAGTCAATCTTCTTCTGCGGACTTTTCAGTCGGGCAACGTCCAGTGTTTGAAGCGCGGCCGCGTCGCGTAGTTCGATGTGTTCAATATTGTGGAGTCCGCTGTTGTTTTTCTCACAAAGCAATAAAACCACTTCCTGCTGGATATCCGGGAACACGAGTTTCTCAAAGGAAATGATATTGATTTTGTTGTAGAAAGAAGCCAGAAATTGCCGCAGTTGCTGTGCAAATGATACCTGTAATATTTCTGCCGGCAGCACAAAGCCGATTTTGCCACCTTTGTCTTTTAATAGCAGAGAAGCGCCCACCACAAACGACACCCAGGCATTGGTGAGCTTAGAATACGTCAGCCCTGCCTTAATAAAAATATCACCTGCTTCGGCCTGCTGCGTCTTATCAAAAAACTGATAGCGGATATAGGGCGGGTTGCCTATTACCAGATCAAAGCGCTTGTGGGTGTTGTTGCAGTAGGTGTGGAAGTCGGTGTTTAAAACCTGCTTGTTCGGCAGCACTATCTGGTCTGCTTTAGCGGCCTCTGTTTCGTCCAGTTCCACCGCCGTAACAGAGTTGTAGGCAAAGCCGCCTTCGGCCAATTGCGCCAGAAACACGCCGTCGCCGCAACTCGGTTCCAGAATATCATAATCGCTGCTTCCGTTGATGCCCCAGCGCAAAACAAATTCTGCAATGGGAGCGGGCGTATAAAAGCCACCTCTCAGTTTCTCTGCGGATGCCTGTGTGATAAGCTTCATTGCTCTCTTTTTTTGTTGTTTTTCAGATACGCCACTTTCTCTTCTGCAACTTTCAGAACCTCGCCTGCAACGTCTTCTTCGTCCATCGCCTGATGCGCCACCAAGTCGCTCAGGAAAGCCACCCGCAGGTTTTTTTCGCTTACGCCGAAAAACGCGGCAAATTTCTCAATCAATTTCCGGGAAGGTCTGCGGCTGTTTTTCTCAATTTTACCCAGCATGGAAGTGTCTATCTGCAGGGCATCGGCTACCTCGCGCAAGGGCAGTTGCCGCGCTTCCCGAAGCGCCTTCACGATTTCGCCAAAAGAGGTACTGGTTTGCATGGCTTGGACAACTTCAGTCCAAAACTAAACTTCAAGGACTGAACAACCAAAATAAATCCCGGAAATTTCCGGAACTCAACCAATTTCAAGAATGAATTCGCCCATATTGCCGGTCGTAAATAGCCGGGCGTTTTTGCCAATTAGATTTTCGCGGGCGATAAGGCTCTTTGCGTCTCCCCAATGGATTTGCGTCATGGAGTTGCGCTGCTCATATGCGCGGGTGTCTGTTCGGGTATTGTGGGTAAGCGCGAGGTGAAATGTGCCTGTATTTTTTCCTTCAACAACAAGCGTAAAAAGGGCAGTGGCACGTTCCAGATGAGCCGCCTGCGGCTTCTCGTCGGGCTTCCAGTCCAGAGCAGCGAAAACGGTGTCCCGGAAGTAGTGTCGCTGGTCAATACCTTCTGTATTCCCTTTTTTGAACAGCATGGAGCCCGTCGGGTTTGTAACCGTGCCTTTCGGAATGTTCAGGTCGCGCGCTGTGAGCGCACCGCTTTCCCAAACGAGTTTTTCCGGAGTCAGGGCTTTTTCGCCCTTACCAGCCGCAGAAACTTTTGCCGTTTTGCAAGACTTTTTCCCCGAGAACGAAGCAGGGATGCCGGCAGCAGTTCTCTTGGGAAAAATTCCGGAAATAATAGATTCTGATTTCACTGCGCGGCTCTTTTCCTGCAATGCTTTCCGTTCGGCTTCTGTAGGAACAAGCCCCACCTCTGAAAGGGCTGCAATAAGGTCGTCATCAAGCTTTTTCAGGTTCGGGTCGGAATAGTCAAAAAGCCCTTTAAACTGGTCTTTGAGTTGCTGAACAACGGCTCTGTCCGTTTCCAGCGCAAGGTCAAGCCGGAGATGTACGGACGCTTCCACATTGGCAAAAAGTCCCTGCGCCGTCAGGTTTGAAGAACCGATAATCACCTCTGCGCTACGGTCTCCTTCAAACAGATAGATTTTTGGATGGAAAATGGCGATGCCCGGCTGATAAAAAACATAGGTATCTGCATCCAGCGTCAGCAATTCCTGTAGTGCCTCTCTGGAAGTGCCTTTCTGGTCAATGCCAACAACGACAGCAGCTTTTTCGAGATGAGGCCTTGCATTTTCAATAAGGGCCGCCAGCCCCTGGATGCCCGCTACACTCGCAAATGCAGAAATGCCCGTAAAGCTGTGGAGTTCCCTGTCTGCAAACAGCGATGTCAGGCTGTAACCTGCTGCATTTTCGGCTGCTACTCTATAGCCCTGCCCTATTATCTGAATTTCCATGTTGTCGTTTGTCGGAAGGTTTCGCTACCAAGAGAACTTTCAAATTAATGCGCTTCCAACCAATTGCTCCCGCTTCCCGTCTCCGCCTTAATCGCTACGCCATTGGGCAACGTCATGGCGCTTTCCATGCAGTTTTCTATCAGGGCGCGGACTTCTTCCAGCTCTTCGTTCGGCACGTCAAAAATCAGTTCGTCGTGAACCTGTAGCACCATACGCGATGCCAGCCCGCGCTTTTTCAGCTCGCGGTGAACGCCAATCATGGCCTTTTTAATCATATCTGCCGCCGTCCCCTGAATGGGCATATTAATGGCGTTGCGCTCGGCAAAACTGCGAACGGTGGGGTTGCTCGAGCGGATGTCGCGCAGCCAGCGGCGCCGCCCGTCTAAGGTCTCGGCATAGAGGTTTTCTTTCGCAAAGGCAATGCGGTCGTCGATATAGGTTTGGATGGCGGGGTATTGCTCAAAATAGGCCTTGATAATCTCGGCGGCTTCCTTGCGCGGAATGCCCAGCTTCTCGGCCAGCCCAAAGGCGCTCTGCCCGTAGATGATGCCGAAATTGGTCGCCTTCGCCGCCCGCCGCATCTCCGGCGTAACGGCGCTCTCGGCCACGCCATAAATCTTCGCCGCCGTGGCCGTATGCACATCGTGGCCTTCGGCAAAAGCCGCTATCATGGTTTCTTCTTTGGCAATGGCAGCAATGATGCGCAGCTCTATCTGCGAATAGTCGGCAGAGACGAGCGTCCAGCCCTCGCCGCGCGGCACAAAAGCCTTGCGGATTTCGCGGCCCCGCTCGGTGCGCACGGGGATGTTTTGCAGGTTGGGGTTGCTGGAAGAAAGACGGCCCGTGCTCGCCACCGTCTGGTTGAAAGAGGTATGTATGCGGCCCGTTTTGGGATTTATCAGCAGCGGCAAGGCATCCACATACGTCGCCTTCAACTTGGTCAGCTCGCGGTAGGCCGTGATGGCATCAATAATCGGGTGCTTGCCGCGCAGCTTGGCCAGCACGTCTTCGCCGGTCGCATACTGACCGGTCTTGGTTTTGCGCCCGCCGCCGTCAATTTTCATCACGTCAAAAAGCACTTCACCCAGTTGCTTCGGCGAGCCGATGTTGAACCGCAAACCGGCCTCGGCAAACACCGCTTCTTCGGCGGCTACAATATCGGCGGAGAGTACCTTGCTGTATTCGTTCAGGAAAGGCACATCAATGCCCACGCCTTCGTATTCCATATCGGCGAGCACGGGCACGAGCGGCGCTTCCACTTCGTGGAAAAGGGTCTCCATGCTTTCGGCTTTCAGCATCGGCTGAAAAACATCCTGCAACTGCCACACCACGTCGGCATCTTCGGCGGCATATTCTTTCACCAGATTCACCTCCACATCGCGCATCGTGAGCTGGCCCTTGCCTTTCTTGCCAATCAGTTCGGTGATAGATACCGGCTCATATCCCAGATATTTTCCGGAAAGCAGGTCCATGTTGCGCTTGCCTTCCGGCTCCAGCAGGTAGTGGGCCAGCATCGTGTCCCAGATGCGGCCCTTCGGCTCCACGTCATACCATTTGAGCACCAGCCAGTCGTATTTCAGGTTCTGACCAATCCAGGTGATTTCGGGGTTTTCAAACAGCGGGCGGAAACGTTCCAGAATGGCTTGCGTCTGTTCGCGATTTTCCGGAAATGCCACGTAATATGCCTCGCCTTTCTGCCAGCAAAAGCTCATGCCCACCAGTTCGGCCAGGTTGGCATCGGTAGAAGTAGTTTCGGTGTCAAAGGCCAGCTCCGTTTTTTCGGAAATTTTTTCCAGGAGCGCCGCTATTTCGGCCTCGCTCTGCACCAGGTGATAATCGTGCGACGTGTTGTGGATGTTTTTATCCACCGTGAGGATTTCAGCTACTTCCTCGCCCGCTGCGGTTGCAGCGGGCTGCACGCCGGGTTGCAGGTGCGCGGGCAGTGGGTTTCCAAAAAGATCCAGCGCGCCCTGCGTGGTAACGACGGGCGGCGCAAAATCGTCGCCCAGAATGCGGCGGCCCATTGCCTTAAACTCCAGTTGGGTGAAGATTTCGGCCAGCGCCTCGCGGTTCCATTCACCCACGTGGCAGGCTTCTTCGTCAAAGTCCACCGGCGCATCGGTCTGGATGGTCGCCAGCTGCTTGCTCATAATCGCCGATTCGATGCCGGCGCGCACTTTTTCGCCCAGCGCCCCTTTTATCTTATCGGCGTTGGCAATCACGCCTTCCACCGTTTCGTATTCGGCCAGCAACTTGGCGGCGGTTTTTTCACCCACGCCCGCAATGCCGGGGATATTATCCACCGCATCGCCCATCAGGCCCAGAATATCAATCACCTGACTCACACTTTTGATGTTCCATTTGGCACAAATCGCGGCACTATCGAGGATTTCATGCGAAGAACCCATGTAGCCGGGTTTATACATATAGATGCCATCGCCCACCAGTTGGCCCATGTCTTTGTCGGGCGTTACCATATAGACCTCGTAGCCTTCTTTTGCGGCCTTTTTGGCAATCGTGCCAATCACGTCATCGGCCTCATAGCCGGGCGACGACAGGCAGGGCAGGTTGAAGCCTTCGATGATGCGGCGGATGTCGGGCAGGGCGCTGGTGAGATCTTCGGGCGCTTCGGCGCGGTTGGCTTTGTAATCGGCGTAGGTGTTGGTGCGGTGAACATCGGTGTCCGATTTTCCGCCTTCAAAAACCACGGCCAGATGTGTAGGTTTTTCTTTGTTGAGGAGGTCCAGCAGCGTGTTGGTAAATCCAAACTGCGCGTTGGTATTGCGGCCCGTGCTGGTGATGCGCGGCGAGCGGGCAAGGGAGAAATAGGCGCGGTAGATGAGCGCCATGGCATCGAGGAGGAATAGCTTTTTGTGGGGCATTGTTGCTTCGCAAATTGGAGAATTGAACTCCGCCTTCGGCGGAATTGGACGGCCTGCGGCCATTGGAGCCTTGGGCTTTATTTCCGGAAAATGCCTTTCGTTTTGAGGGAGATTTCCGGAAAAAAGAACAACAAAGGTGCAGCCTGTGAGGTTTGAAAAGGGACTTAAAAATCGGGGGTGTTTAAAAGGCAGGAGCGATAAGCCGGACTTGAGCCAAAACCCGGGTGCGTTTACAGGTACCAGCAGTCTTTGGGTCAGAAGAAATGCATCTTGTAGTGCCTCCTGCGTTCAGGTATTATACCAAATGGACAGCTAAAATGAACACTGCAATTCGGCTCTCCATCTTCCGCCGGAGGCGGAGGCCGGGGGTGAGGCTAACGGTGCAGGATTTAGCTGTCTAAATGGTATTAAGTAGGTTGTCCAAATTAGTTTAGACTATCGCTCGGATAGTGCGCCGCGTAAATAAAGGCCTCGTACCTTCTAACGAGACTTTTATTCTATAAACTAATTACGGTACGATACTTAGGGGGATAAATAGGCTTCTTGCGAAAGTCGTTTCATGCGGCATTTTCGTTGCTGTGTAGTACGCCCCCAATCTCCATTATTCTGTGTTGTGGAGA
>DDEO01000208.1:27382-34732 GCA_002336725.1 Bacteroidetes bacterium UBA1952
CTTGACCCGCAATCTCAATTATTCTTATTCTGTGTTCTGGATATTATGGAGCAGCTTATAATTACATATTTGCATCTGTGGCAACCATAGCAACGGTGGCAGTATCACCCGGAAGGGAATAAATAGACTTTCGCAAGAGGTCTAATATACGCACATCGGACGACTCCTGATTTTTCACTCCTTTTTCTGAGTACCGTTTCCAAGATAGTTCGTTCCTGGTCAGTCAAGGTTACAATATACTTTTTCAGCGGGGCGGATTTTAAAATTAACCGCACAGGACTGAGGCCACCAGAACAAGATCCATGCTATTGACTAAAAACTAATCCACACCCACTTCTTTCTTCAGCCGGAACAACTCATCCCGCAATCGCGCGGCTTCCATAAAGTCGAGGTCTTTGGCAGCTTTCTGCATGGCTTTTTGCGTCTGGGCAATCAGCTTTTCGAGGTCTTTGGGCTTTTGGGTGTAGCCATCGCCTGCTTCGGCGGCCATCGCGAGCGGCGTTTCGGGCAGGGCATAGTCGGCGGCCAGCTTCTTGGGGTCGGCACCCTTGATGTCGAGTACACTGGTTTGCTTCAGGATTTGCTCCACACTCTTGCGCACTGTCGTCGGCGTGATACCGTGTTCGGTGTTGTAGGCCATCTGCTTGGCGCGCCGCCGCTCGGTTTCGTCTATCGTCCTTTGCATCGAGTCGGTGATTTTATCGGCGTAGAAAATGACCAGTCCATCGGCATTCCGCGCGGCCCGGCCCGCCATCTGCGTCAGCGAGCGTTCATCGCGGAGAAAACCTTCCTTGTCGGCATCCAGAATGGCCATCAGCGAAACTTCGGGCAAGTCGAGACCTTCGCGTAGCAGGTTTACGCCCACCAGCACATCGATGTTGCCGAGGCGCAGGTCGCGCAGGATTTCCACCCGCTCCAGCGTGTCCACCTCAGAGTGGATGTAGCGGCTGCGGATATTGATGCGCCCCAGATATTTATCCAGCTCTTCGGCCATGCGCTTGGTGAGCGTCGTTACCAGCACGCGGTCGCCCTTTTTCACGCGGTTGTCTATCTCGTCGAGCAGGTCGTCGATTTGATTGATAGACGGGCGGATTTCAATCGGCGGATCGAGCAGGCCGGTGGGCCGCACCACCTGTTCCACAACCAATCCTTCGGTTCTGTCCAGTTCATATTTTCCGGGCGTGGCCGACACAAATACCGCCTGATTCATCTGCTGTTCAAACTCGTGAAAGTTGAGCGGTCGGTTGTCGAGCGCCGAGGGCAGCCGGAAGCCGAAGTCCACCAGGTTGAGCTTGCGCGAGCGGTCGCCGCCATACATTCCGGAAATCTGCGGGATGGTAACGTGGCTTTCGTCCACCACCAGCAGAAAGTCTTCGGGGAAATAATCGAGCAGGCAGAAGGGGCGGGTGCCGGGCAGGCGACGGTCGAGGAAACGCGAGTAGTTTTCGATGCCGGAACAAAAGCCCAGCTCCTGAATCATCTCCAAATCATAATTCACGCGTTCTTTAATCCGTTGGGCTTCAAGCGGTTTGTTGATGCTTTGGAAATAGGCAATCTGCGCGGCCAGCTCGTCCTGAATTTCGTGGATGATAGTCGTCATCTGCCCTTTGGGTGCCATATAGAGATTGGCCGGAAAAATAGCCGCCGTGTCCATCCGCCCGATGCGTTTTCCGGATTCGATTTCGAAGGATTCTATCTCTTCAATTTCATCTCCAAAAAAAGTAATGCGATAGCCATAATCCACATACGGCAGGTTGATATCCACCGTGTCGCCCTTCACGCGGAAGGAGCCGCGCCCAAACTCCAGCTGCGCCCGCGAGTAGAGGGCATTCACCAATCCATGCAAAAAAGTTTGCCGACCAATGTTCTGCCCGCGTTGCAGCCGGATGATGCCGTTGGCATATTCCGTCGGGTTGCCCATACCATAAATACAGCTCACGGAAGCCACCACCAGAATGTCGCGCCGCCCGGAAAGCAGGTTGGACGTAGCCCGCAAACGAAGTTTTTCCAATTCTTCATTAATGGACAAATCCTTTTCGATGTAGGTATCTGTCGTAGGGATATAGGCCTCCGGCTGATAATAATCGTAGTAAGAAACAAAGTATTCTACTGCATTTTCCGGAAAAAACTGCCGGAACTCGCCGTAGAGCTGCGCCACCAGTGTCTTATTATGCGTCAATACCAGTGTGGGTTTCTGCACTTCCTGCACCACATTGGCCATGGTGAAAGTCTTACCCGATCCCGTTACGCCCAGCAGCGTTTGATACGGATCGCCGGCGCGGATGCCTTCCACAAGTTGGCGAATGGCTTCGGGTTGGTCGCCGGCGGGCGGGAATGGACGGTGAATATTAAAGGCCATAATTTTTCTACAAGATAAAACAAACGCGCCGCCGGGAAGTTCGGAACGGGCGGGCAGGATGACCAGAATTTTCCCGCAGATTTCTGCAGGGAAAAACACAAAACTATAAGGTCTTCGGAGACCTTATGGGCTTTTTTGAGAGCGGCATTTCCGGAAATATCACCCGCAAAAACCATCGGGGGTGCAGGCCGGGCCGCCTTCTACTTCCAGTTTCATTTCCGGATTTTGGGTGCGCCATTCATCAAAGGCCTTTTCCAGGGACTTGAGAAATACCTCAACGGGCTGTGCGCCGGAAACGCCGTATTTGCGGTCGAGCACAAAAAACGGAACACCCGAAATGCCCAGTTGCTGCGCTTCGTCCAAGTCCGAATATACGTTCTGCGCATACGTTTCGTTGGCGAAAGCAGCCGAAATTTCTGCTTTATCGAGACCTGCTTCCAGGCCCAGTCGCGTCAGCACTTCTTCGTCGCCAATGTCTTTTCCTTCCGTGAAAAATGCGCGAAAAAGCACTTCTTCCATCGCGTCGCCCAGGTCTTTGGTTTTGGCAAGCTGAATCATTTGGTGGGCCTTAAAAGTGTTTGCCGCAAGGGCTTTCTCCAGGTGAAAATCCAGTCCGGCGGCGCGGGCCATTTGCGTTACCTGTTGAAACATTCCGGCGATTTTGTCGGCAGGGAATCCCTTTCTTTCAGCGAGCGCCTGCGCGTAGGGCTTGTGGATGGCGGCAGGCGCGTCGGGGTCCAGCATATAGCTTTTCCAGACAATGTCGAGGTTTGCGCGGTCTTTGAAATCGCGGAGTGCGGCTTCAAAATGGCGCTTGCCGATATAGCAGAACGGGCAGACGACATCGCTCCAGATTTCGATTTTCATTCGTGGATTCATAGCAGTTTTCTTTTACAGAAATTTCTTTCTGCAGCAAAGGTGCTTAAAACCTGCGCCACGGCCCCGGCAGAAATGCCATCGGAGCGGGTCATTTCCGGAAAAACCGCTGTCTGTCGGTGGCTTTTCGTGCGTTTCCGGAAATCCGGCGTATCTTGAGGCTTCTTCAATCATCTCCTTTTTAATTATGGCGGTAGATGCCAAGCGATATATGTTTCTGGTGGACGACGAACCCATCCAGAACGAAATGCTTAAAGACTATCTCTCCGAACGCTTTCTGTATGAACTCAAAGTGTTTGAAACCGGCGAAGAGGCTCTTCAAAACCTCCACCTGAATCCGGAAATCGTCATCCTCGACTATCACCTCAGCAGCCAGAATCGCGAAGCCAAAAACGGCGTACAGGTGCTTCAGGCCATCAAAGAGGCCCACCCCGACACGCAGGTCATCATGCTCTCCGGACAAGACAAGCTGGAGGTGGCGGTAGAAAGTATGCGCTACGGCGCTTACGACTATGTGGTGAAGGGCGAGACGGCGTTCAACCGCATCGAAAATGTGATTACCAACGTCAGCGAACTCCACAAGGCGCGCACCATCAATCAGGGCTATCGGCGTACCATTCTGCTGCTCTCCGTTGCCGTGGGCATCATCACCCTGCTGGCGCTTTATCTGGCCTTCTTTACCGATGCCTACACACACTAAACTTTATATTAAAAGCCGCACCTTTGCGTCTTTCCTTTTTTAAAATAAAGATCCGGTTGGAGCCGGTCTTCTAAAAAAATTTTGGTTTTGGCTACAGAAACGCTTGCGCCGGTGGTACTCGCCCAGCGCCTCGACCGCATTCAGGAACCCCAGACAATCAAAATGGCCCGTCTCGGGCGCGAACTGCGTGCGCAGGGCGTGCCGCTTATCGACCTGAGCCTCGGCGAGCCAGACTTCCGCACACCCGATTACATCTGCCATGCCGCCACCCGCGCCATGGCAGAAGGGCGCACCAAATATCCGCCCGTAGCCGGCATTCCGGAACTGCGGCAGGCCATCTGCGAGAAGCTGCGCCGCGACAATGGCCTGCATTACTCGCCCGAAGAAACCATCGTTTCGACCGGTGCCAAGCAATCGCTGGCCAACACGATTCTATGCCTCATCAATCCCGGCGACGAGGTGATTATCCCCACGCCGTTCTGGGTAACGTATGCCGCGCTCGTTTCGCTCGCCGAAGGCAAGCCGGTATATGTAAAGGCCCCCGTTTCGCAGCATTTCAAGATTACGCCGGAGCAACTCGAAGCCGCCATCACGCCGAAAACGAAGATGTTTATCTACTCGGCACCCTGCAACCCCACCGGCGCGGTGTATTCCAAAGCCGAGCTGGCGGCGCTGGCCGAAGTTTTTGAACGCCATCCACAGGTGGTGATCGTCTCCGACGAGATTTATGAATACATCAACTACGGCACCGAAGGCCATCAGAGCATTGCCCAATTTGAGGCCCTGCGCGAGCGCACGGTGGTGGTGAATGGTTTTTCCAAAGGCTTTGCCATGACGGGCTGGCGACTGGGTTATATGGCCGCGCCAAAAGCCATTGTGCAGGCCTGCGAGAAGCTGCAAAGTCAGTTTACTTCCGGTGCTAATATCATTGCCCAATACGCCGGTGTGGAAGCACTGACACAGCCGCTGACGGCGACGCACGAGATGACTGCCGCCTTCCGCGAGCGCCGCGATTTTGTTATTGGCAGCCTCCAACAAATTCCGGATTTGAAAGTACCCATGCCCGAAGGCGCTTTTTATGCCTTCCCCGACGTAAGCGCCTACTTTGGAGCGGTTACGCCCGATGGGACGCGCATCCAGACCGACGAGGACATTTCTATGTATCTGCTCAACAAGGCTTATCTGAACACGGTTTATGGCAGCGCCTTTGGCGACGGCAACTGCATCCGGATGTCTTATGCCACGAGCATGGAAAATCTTCAGGAAGCGATGAAGCGGATTACGGATGCTTTTGCGCAGCTCCGGCGAAGCTGACAACGGCCCAAACGGCTTCTTTTGAAAAAGGCCGAAAAGCCCGTTACCAGAACGTAAATCGCGTTTCAAAATAGTTGAAAATCAACGCTTCCCGTGCAGGTGCGTATATTAGAAAGTCGGCCTTGATGGCGCTTTCAGGCAAAGAAAGCGGAGAAAGAAACCGATTTGCGGAAACTGATATCCAACCGCCCTTCAATCTTGTATGTAAAAATTCCCCTCGGCCCTTACTGCGTAAAGACCGGGGGGAATTTATATGCAAAAATCAGTGCGGCTATCCAAACAGTTTTTTATTGCCCAGCGTTTGCGCCACCATTGCGGCCACCCAGGATCCCAGCAGATAATAGGCTGTGGACATTATTTTGGTTTGGGGGGTGCGGGTTGTGGGCGCGGTAACAAGTCCGAGTTTTTTGGGCAAAAACAAAGATCCCAGTCCGGCGAGCAAACCCATGCCGGTGGTTCGGGTAGCCGTATTTTTTCCGGAAACGGTGCCGGCATAATAGAGGCCGTTCATCACCAAATCGGCAGCCAGCGTACCCCAGTACAGTTTTTCGCCGGTGGGTGCCGGCTCGCCGGCCTTGTCAAATAATTTATTGGCTGCATCCATGCCCAGTTTTTCGAGGCGGGGCGCGTTGTTGTCCACACGGCGCATGGTTTCGTTGAGAATGGTAACGACCGCAGCACCTGCGAGGCCGGCAAGTAATACGTTTACAGTTTTGGGGTTCATGACGAAAAAGAAGGTTTTCCTGCTACATGAAAAAGACCCTGCCAAGTGGCGATGTTTCATGTTTCATGTTTTATGTTTCATGTTTCATGGGTAATTTTTCGTGCTATAGGACGTGGGGCCCGGAAAAGCGGATCGCAGACTTTACAAATGGTGTTTCCTTGGGTGCCGCTGACAATAGGGTTGTAGGAGCGGTGCCTGCACACTTCCTCTGCAGAGCCGCTTTTCGTGAGGCGGAAGGTTATTCGGCTGCTGGCCCGGTTTTTCAGATAAATATTTTCTTATGAAACAGAAATCCTTAAAAGCCGTAGCCCTGTCTGTCAGTGCGCTGGCCGTTGCCGGTGGTGTTGGCGCCTGGGTCCTTTCCCGTCGCAAAACGATCCCCAATGGGGTGGAAGCCGTCAGCCCCTTTGATATCGACCGCTATCTGGGGAAATGGTATGAAATCGCTCGCTTCGACTATCGCTTTGAACGTGGCATCGACCACGCGACAGCGAAATATTCCCGCAATGAAGACGGCAGTATTAAAGTGGTAAACAAAGGCCGCAAGAAATCCGGCAAAAAATCGAAAGTAGTTGGCAAGGCACTCCCCGCCGGCCCGGAAAATACCGGAATGCTGAAGGTCTCTTTCTTCGGCCCTTTCTATGCCGGTTATAATGTCATTGCCATCGACGAGCAGTATCAATATGCCCTTGTTGCCGGCCAAAGCCGTGACTATCTGTGGATTTTGAGCCGGGAGAAAACCATTCCGGATACCGTTCGGGGAGCCTATCTGCAAAAAGCCCGCGAGCTGGGTTTTGAGGTAGAAAAACTCGTGTGGCCGGAGCAGGAATAGCAGGCGAGGCTTGGTCTGGCCCGGCCCCCTCAATCCCCCAAAGGGGAGGCCTTAACCCAAACGCCATCGACAATCAATACTAATCAACAATAATCAACCCCTATCAACAACAATCAACCCTCACCAACAACAATCACCCTCATCACCCCTCATCAACCCCTACCACTATGGCAAAGTACAGCAAAGAAGCAGGCGAAAAAGTAGAAGAAGCCATGCACGAAATGCACGAAGGCAAACTTAAAAGCGGCAGCAGCGGCCAAAAGGTAACCAACCCGAAACAGGCGGTCGCGATTGGCCTCTCCGAAGCCCGCAAAGAAGGCGCAAAGGTGCCCAAAAAGGCCGCCGACAAGAAGAAGTAGCCTCTGAGCCATACTCAAAAATGACAAAAAACCGTTGGACAATTCCGGAAAACCGGAGACCGTCCAACGGTTTTTTTAGGCCATTTTGCCCGCACATTTCCGGAAATTTCCGGCAATCGATCTCTGTTTGGGAGCCAGTTTCTGCAATGGTATTTCCCGCCTGTCCTGTTTGCAGCGGCGAGGGTA
>DDEO01000020.1 GCA_002336725.1 Bacteroidetes bacterium UBA1952
CTAAGTTTTACGGCGAAGGCCTCACCTTCGACGACGTATTGCTGGTACCTGCTTACAGCGAGGTACTGCCCCGCGAAGTTTCGCTCTCCACCTACATCACCCGCGACATCCGGCTCAACATCCCGCTCGTATCCGCCGCAATGGATACGGTAACCGAGTCGCGCCTCGCTATTGCACTGGCCCGCGAAGGCGGTATCGGCATCTTGCACAAAAATATGAGTATCGAGAAGCAGGCCGAGCAGGTGCGCAAAGTGAAACGCTCCGAATCGGGCCTGATTACCGACCCACTCACCCTGCAACCCGAAGCAACCGTGGGCGATGCCCGACGCATGATGCGCGACAACAGCATCGGCGGCATTCCGGTAATCGAAGCCAACGGCAAGCTGGTGGGTATCCTCACCAACCGAGACCTGCGCTTTGAGAAAGACAACAACCGCAAGGTGGGCGATGCCATGACGGCCGATAAGCTGATTACCGCACCGCAGGGTACGACTATGGCGCAGGCCGAGAAAATCCTGGAAGAATATAAGATTGAAAAACTGCCCATCGTGGATGAAAAGGGTATCCTCAAAGGCATGATTACCTTCCGCGACATCCTGCAACTCAAAAGCCACCCCAACGCTTCCAAAGACGGCACGGGCCGCCTGCTCTCCGGTGCTGCCGTAGGCATCACCGCCGATGTACTCGACCGCGTAGAAGCTCTTGTGGCCGCCGGTGTGGACCTTATTACCCTCGACTCGGCCCATGGCCACAGCCGAGGTGTGATAGAAGCCGTAAAGCGGGTCAAAAATGCCTTTAAAAATCTGCCGATTGTTGCCGGAAATATTGCCACCGCCGCCGGTGCGCTCGCGCTCGCCGAGGCGGGTGCCGATGCGGTGAAGGTGGGCGTAGGACCGGGTTCTATCTGCACCACGCGCGTAGTTACCGGCGCGGGTGCGCCGCAGCTCACGGCTATTATGGAAGCCGCACAAGCACTTAAAAAATCGGGTGTTCCGGTGATTGCCGATGGCGGCATCCGCTACACCGGCGACCTGGTGAAAGCCATTGTGGCGGGCGCGTCCTGCGTGATGGCGGGCAGCGTTTTTGCCGGAACGGAAGAAAGCCCGGGCGAAACCATCATCTACGAAGGCCGGAAATTCAAGAGCTACCGTGGCATGGGAAGCGTAGAGGCCATGAAAGAAGGCAGCAGCGACCGCTATTTTCAGGATGTAGAAGCCGATATTAAAAAGCTCGTTCCGGAAGGCATCGTGGGCCGCGTACCCTACAAAGGTCATCTCTACGAAGTGGTGCAGCAATTTGTAGGCGGACTGCGCGCGGGCATGGGCTACTGCG
Organism: Bacteroidetes bacterium UBA1952; assembly: GCA_002336725.1. GTDB lineage: Bacteria > Bacteroidota > Bacteroidia > Chitinophagales > Chitinophagaceae > UBA1952. The sequence goes on from DDEO01000020.1 coordinate 1,333, forward strand.
GCGCAAAGGATATTAAAACCCTACAGGAAGAAGCCCAGTTCATCCGCATCACCGCAGCCTCTATGGCCGAAAGCCATCCGCACGATGTAGTCATCACCAAAGAAGCGCCCAATTACAGCCGGTAGACAGGCTGTGGATATCCCAAAACACCCGCCCGGTTTTTAAAACCGGACGGGTGTTTTCTTTTTGTTCAAACCTATAAGGTTTTAAAAACCTTATAGGTTTATGCGGTATAACAGCGTCCTTTTCCGGAAAATACAGTCCTGTTTTCCGGAAAAAACCAGCTATTTCGCCCGCTCGCCGGTCGTCGTGCTAACGCTCTTAATCTTCATCGGCACTTTCATACCCTGCATTTCCATATTGCCGTCGATATCCTGCGTGAGGTCCATTTTCTGGAGTATGCCGGTAGCGATTTCGAGTGTAAGCGTGCCGGATTGCTTACCTTTCATATCCACCGTCATGCCCTGAATGGCTCCGTTGCCGGTAGCGGTTTTCCCAACGATAGTAGCGTTCAGCGACACCTTCGCCGTCTTGTCATTGGCGCTTTCCAGCTTGTAGGTGTTGTTGATTTCCATCGCAATAGGCCCCATATTGCTCGTGTGTGTTTTCGTCCAGGTATCGCCCGGTTTCACCGTTTTTTCAGGATAGATATAGGTGCTTTGAGCCAGCATTTGTTTCACGGCTTCGTCAGAGAACATCTGTTCAAACTGCTGCCGTGCTGCGGCTGCGCCCGGGTCGTTGGGATTGCCGGTCATGCCGTTGAGCACTGCGTCGAAACCGCTCACCTGCAACACCTGCCCGGTTGCGGAAACCGTCATCTGAAAGGGCTTGCCAATCATGCCGTTCAGAATGGCCAGTTGCGGATTGCTGCCCACCGAGTCGCGGCTGTCATATTTAATATGCTGCCCCATCGCGTCGGTCTCCATTGCAATCCGGTCATAGGAGACTTCTACCGTGCGGTTGTCGCCCTGAACGGAGAGTACTTTATAAATCATTCCGAACACCACATCCTGCTGTACGGTCATGGCACTTCCCATCACCGTTTGGTTAATCGTCTGCTTCATATCGGTGGTGTAACGAACGACTTCGTCCTGCGGCAGACGAAATTTCAAATCAACGGCTTTATCGCTTTTGCAGGCCACAAATAGGGTAGTGGCGGCAGCGAGGCCGAGAAGCATTTTCTTCATGGAGAACTATTTTTTTAAAGGAGAAAAAGAGAGCGGAAAAGTACGCGCTAATTTTTGTTGAACTGGTTGGCCGCCTGCGTCATGCCCATCGTCATAAAGGCTTCAATGGCATCCACGCTCTGGAGCAGCGCCGTTTTGACGGTTTCGATTTCCGAAGGCTTCCATTTGCCCAGCACAAAGTCCACCTGCCGGCCCTTGGGGAAATCACTGCCGATGCCAAAGCGCAGTCGCGGGTATTGTTGGGTTTGCAGCAGCAATTCAATATTCTTCAAGCCATTATGCCCCGCAGCAGAGCCGCCGGCGCGAAGGCGCAGTGTGCCCAGCGGCAGCGCCAGATCATCCACCAGCGTCAGGGTGTTCTCTACGGGCGTTTTGGTGGTGTCTATCCAGTATCTAAAAGCCTTTCCGGAAAGATTCATGTAGGTCGTCGGCTTGATGACCGTGATGCTTTTGCCCTTCCATTTCACTTCGGCTACAAAGGCGTGGCGGTCGAGGCGAAAGTTGCCCCCGTGTTTAATAACGAAGGCATCTGCAATATCAAAACCGATATTGTGGCGGGTGGCATCGTATTCCGGGCCCACATTGCCGAGGCCAATCAGGAGATATTTCATGTTTTTAAAGGTACTTTTTCCGGAAATAGATTCGACTTGTCAAGTCAATCAGCCCGCTGTCCGAGGACTTGACAAGTCGGAGGGATTTTCCGAAATTTTGGTTTTAAGGTCGCAAGTTGAGTGCTTTAAATCAAAAAGAGACGCCCAAATCGGGCGTCTCTATACATATGCGGCTTCTCTTTCGTCTTGATACTTTTGTCTTTTGTCTTTAGACTTTCGTCTTTTGTCTTTAGACTTTCGTCTAAAAAAACTACTTCTTACCGCCTTTAGCTTCTTTCGCGGCCTCGCTTTCTGCCTGGCGCAGGGCGCGGGTCATTACTACAGAAGCAATCGGCTGACGGCCCGGAAGCATCACTTCCATATTGTCGGCCTTCACGTCTTCTACGCGCAGGTTGCCGTTCAGTTGCAGGTTGGTGATGTCCACATCAATGGCTTCTACCAGATATTTCGGCAGGGTGCGCACCTTAATGGTCTTCATCTTCAGTTCCAGACGACCGCCTTCTTTTACACCGGCAGACTGACCGCTGTATTTGAGGGGTAGGTTGGCAATTACTTTTTTGTCTTCTACCAGCTCCAGCAGGTCGATGTGAGACAGTTTGTCGGTTACTACGTCAAACTGCAGGTCTTTCATAATGCAGCGGTAGGTTTTGCCCGCTACGGCTACTTCGGCAATCTGGAAATCCGGGGTATAAACCAGTGTCTTCAGGCTTTTGGCCGGTGTGGTGAAGTGAATGGTTTCTTCGCCGCCGTAGATAACGCCCGGCACGAGGTCTTCGCTGCGGAGCTGGCGGGTGGCGGCTTTGCCGAAAGTGTCGCGTTTGGTTCCCTGGATAGAAACAGTTTTCATCTTAAAAAAGAAATGCTTGGTCCCTTTCAACAACTATCGGTGATATTCCCCTTTAAACGGCGGATGCTGAAACGGTGGGTGAGTTTTAAATGGAAAAGAAAAACCGGAAATTTCCGGAAAGGGTTTTGTTGGATAGACAGGTTTTCCCGCTAAGGGGCTGCAAAAGTAGGGAATTTTTTAAGACAAAAGTATCAAGACAAAAGACAAAAGACATAAGTATCAAGACAGAAGATACAAGTATCAAGTATCAAGACAAAAGATAATAGGCAAAAGATACAAGCATCAAGACAGAAAAAGGAATCGAGCGTCGTGGAAATAAAAAAACCTATAAGGTTTTTGAAACCTTATAGGTTTGGAGCGCATCTTTTTTAAAAATCTACACTTTCACCGCGCGGTTGCGCCGATTGTGGGAGAAAAGCGAGGAGATAGACTTGTTCTCAAAAGTATTGCGAATCGCTACGGCAAAAAGCTCGGCGGTAGGCAGCACTTCAATTTTATCAATCTGCTTTTTCAGCGGAATGGTATCGCAGACAACCAGCTTTTCGAGAACCGAATTTTCAATGTTTTCATACGCATTTCCGGAAAGTACCGGGTGCGTACAGAAAGCCATCACCGACAGCGCGCCGCGCTCCTTGAGCAGCGCCGCCGACTTGGAGAGCGTTCCCGCCGTGTCGCAGATGTCATCGATGAGTACCACATTGCGGTCGGTAACGTCGCCGATAACCGTCATAGAAGCGATTTCATTAGCACGCTTACGGTGTTTGTCGCATATCACCATATCGGCGCCGAAATACGAGGCCACTTCGCGCACACGCGTCGTAGAGCCTACATCAGGGGCGGCGAAAGTGAGGTCGGGAATGCGCAGTTGCTCGATATAAGGAATAAAAATCGCCGAAGAATCGAGGTGATCGAGCGGAATATCGAAAAAGCCCTGAATCTGCGGCGCGTGCAGGTCCATCGTAATGACGCGATTGGCACCGGCGGTAGTCAGCAGGTTGGCCACGAGCTTGGAGGCAATGGAAACGCGCGGCTTGTCTTTGCGGTCCTGGCGGGCGAGGCCGTAGTAGGGAATCACGGCGGTAATGTATCCGGCGGAGGCACGACGGGCGGCATCAATCATCATCAGCAGCTCCATGAGGTTGTCGCTCGGTGCGTTGGTGCTCTGAACGAGAAAGACATAGTCGCCGCGAACCGACTCATTGAAAACCGGCTGAAATTCGCCGTCCGAGAATTTCTGGACGGTCATGCTGCCGATTTTTTTTCCGAAAGATTTGGCAACGCTTTCGGCGAGTTCGTGGGAACCGGTACCGGCAAAGATTTTTACAGAAGGCTGCATGGCTGTGTTTGGGAGTGCAAAAGTACGGCTTGCCCTCTGTTAGCGAAATCGAAATAAATTCGTAATATGCAGGCTGGCCTCTCTTAATCCCTCCGAAGGGGGAGACTGGAAAACGTAACTCCTAACCCCAAACTCCAAACCCCTAACTCAACATGACTCGCACTGCAACCGCCCGCTGGCAAGGCTCCGGCAAAGAAGGCAAAGGAACCATGAACGCCGATTCCGGCATTTTTAAAGACACGCCTTATAGCTTCGTTACCCGCTTTGAGCAAAAAGAAGGCACCAGCCCCGAAGAACTGCTCGCGGCTGCCCACGCCGGCTGCTTTTCTATGAAACTCGCCTTTGAACTCGGTGCTGCCGGTTATACGCCCGATAGCATCGAAACGTCGTGCGGCATTACACTCGGTGGCCACGGCATCACCACCTCGGCCCTGAAAACAAAAGTTTCTGCACCCGGCCTCAGCGAAGAAGAATTCCGGAAAATAGCCGAAAAGGCAAAGGCAGAATGCCCCGTGAGCCAGCTTTATAAGTGCGACATTACACTCGACGCACAGTTGGCGTGAGGCAAAATAAATAACCCACGGCTTGATAAGTCGTGGGTGTTTTTTACGATTTGCCACGAATACACGAATGAACGCGAATGGTTTGAAGGGAAACATCCGGCTTGTCAAGTCTCCCCGGAAAATGTACGTGGACTTGACAAGTCTTTTCAAAAACGTACGTGCGCTCAGGTCTTTTTCTACGCTTCCAGCCCTGCCGCCAATACGTCGGCGATATGCAGCGTCTTGAGTGGTAGGCCCATCTTGTCGATATAGCCCTGGATGTGCATCAGGCAGGAAACATCAGTCGAGATGATGTAATCGGCACCGGCATCCAGGGCCGATTGCACTTTGGTTTGCGCCATACCGATGGAAATTGGCTCGTATTTCACCGCAAAAGTGCCGCCAAAACCGCAGCAGGTCTCGGCTTCTTTCATCTCTACCAATTCCAGCCCGCGAATGCCGGAAAGCAACTCGCGCGGGCCGCTCTTGATGCCACATTCCCGCAGTGCCCCGCAGGCATCGTGATACACGGCGCGGCCTTCAAAATAGCCTTCTACCTTGCGAATGCCCAACTGCTCGGTAAAAAACTCGGTAAATTCGAAAACCCGTTGCGGCACATCGCCGGGGCATTCGGCGGGCAGGTTTTCTCCAAAAAGTTTCCGGTAATAATTGCGTACAAAGCCAGTGCAGGAGCCGCTCGGCGACACAATCGGCTCGTGGCCCGTAAAATCTTTGCAGAATTTCTTCGCTACTGCTTTTGAGTCGTCCCAGTAACCGGCGTTAAAGGCCGGTTGGCCGCAGCAGGTTTGCGCGGGATTATATAGCACTTCGCAGCCCGCACTTTCGAGCAGCTTCATCATGTTGAAAGCCGTCTCCGGATAGAGCTGATCTACAAAGCAGGGAACGAAGAGTTGGACGTACAAGGGGGGAGATTTGAGGAATGTTCTTAAAATGCGATTAGGGCTGTTGAGTGCAGTGCTGCGCCAGAATTTCCTGAAACAGCCGCTCTTTTTCTGCCTTCACTGCGTGTTGCTGAAAGACCATCTTCAGCGCCGCCAATCCGGCTTCTTCGCCTTTGTGGCCGTGTGGGCCGCCGAGGCGTTCCCAGGCTTCGCCCTCGTTGTTGAGCGTCAGTACGCCAAAGATAACCGGAACGTCGAGCGTCAGGTTCAGTTGCGTAATGCCTTCCGTAACCGCCTTACATACATAGTCGAAATGCGGCGTTCCACCCCGGATAACGGCCCCGAAGGCAATCACCGCATCCACGCTCAATTCCGATGCCAGTCGGCAGCCGAAAGGCAGTTCGAAAGCGCCCGGGACGAGCAGCGGGTCGAGGGCCTGTCCGCCGTTTTGGATGATGGTCCGCGTTGCACCGGCCACCATTTCCGAAACAATGGTGTCGTTCCACTCGGTACGCACCAGGGCGATGCGCGGCGGCGTTTCAAAGCGCAGAAAATCGGTTTGGTGCAGCAGCGGACTATCGGAGGAAAGGGCCATAGGGAATGCAAAAGTACGGTTTGGGGAAAAACCCGTTTTCCGGAAATTTTGCCACGAATGCACGAATAGCCACGAATGGTTTTCCGGAAGGCAGAAGGTCTGTCGAAATCTTTAAGGAACTGATTTTCCGGAAATTTTGCCACGAATGCACGAATAGCCACGAAGGGTTTTCCGGAAGGCAGAAGGTCTGTCGAAATCTTTAAGGAACTGATTTTCCGGAAATTTTGCCACGAATGCACGAATAGCCACGAATGGTTTTCCGGAAGGCAGAACGTCTGTCGAAATCTTTAAGGAACTGATTTTCCGGAAATTTTGCCACGAATGCACGAA
>DDEO01000230.1 GCA_002336725.1 Bacteroidetes bacterium UBA1952
ATCAACATAAAGGTGGCCTATGTAGAAACGCATGGCCGACGCGAAACCGAGGCACTCGTGGCCGGACTGCCGCTCCTGCCGCGCCGCGAGGTTTTTTATAAAGGAAAAAAGCTGGAAGAGCTGGACGTGAATGCCATTTTGCTCCTGCATCCCGAAGTGGTAATCATCGACGAGCTGGCCCACACCAACATTCCCGGCAGCAAAAACGAAAAGCGATGGCAGGACGTGCTGGACGTGCTGGATGCAGGCATAGACGTGATTACCGCCGTCAATATTCAGCATATTGAAAGCATCAACGAAGACGTAAAACGCATTACCGGCGTGGAGGTGCAGGAGCGCGTGCCCGACCGGATGCTGCAACTGGCCGACGAGGTGGTGAACATAGACCTGCCCGCCGACGAGCTGATAACGCGCCTCAAGGAAGGTAAAATCTATGACCCGTCTAAGGTGCAGCAGGCACTTACCAACTTCTTTCAGCCGGAGAAAATACTGCAACTGCGCGAGCTGGCGCTCAAGGAAGTCGCCGGGCAGGTAGAGCGGCGGGTGGATTATTCCATTGATTACAAAACCAATCCCTTTCGGCACGAGCGGTTTCTGGCCTGCATTTCTTCCAACGATGCCATGGCGCGGCGCATCATCCGCAAAACGGCGCGGCTGGCCTCTTATTACAACAGTCAGTGGTGGGTGCTATATGTGCAAACCGGCAAAGAAGCCGCCGACAAAATTCCTTTAGACCGGCAAAGGCATCTTATCAATAATTTTAAAACCGCTACCGAGCTGGGCGGCGAAGTGATTCAGAAAAAAGCTGACCCTATAACGCCCGCGATTCTGGCAATCGTACACGAAAAAGAAATTACCACTATCTGCATGGGCAAGCCGCGCCTCAGCCCCTTCCGGCTGCTGTTTCGGCAAAGTATGTTCAACCAACTGCTCACCGCACTCTCCAAAAGCGATACCGATTTAGTAATCCTCTCCTGACTATGGCGTTGAGCATCAAAAATAAAATCTGGCTGGGAACGCTGTTTCTTTTCCTGCTGCTGCTGCTGACGGGCGGGGTAGGCATTTATTATACCGTGAAGCTCAAGGATCAGGCAAAAGCCGTGCTGAAAGACAACTACGAGAGCCTGGCCTACGCCCACGAAATGCAGCTGCGCATAGACGATTTTTCCGGAAACAGACACCCCGACTGGCAGGCATTTGATAGTGCGCTGCGGCTTCAGGAGCAAAATGTTACCGAGGCAGGCGAACGGCGGCCTACCCAAGAGCTTCGAAGGGCTTTTGCGCAACTCCGGAACCCGGAATTTTCTTTCAAAACAGATACCGCAGACTGGATTGAAGANNAGTGGCCGCCAATATGGATGCTATTAGCCTTAAAAACGGACAAGCCGAAAAAGTAGCCGGCGATGCGCTGGCGTATATCTCGGTGCTCACGGGGGTAATCTTCCTGATTGCCCTGAGTTTTAGCATCAATTTTCCAACCGTTCTGACCGGGCCGGTGGGTCAGTTCATGGAAGCCATTCAGGCAATGACAGCCAAAAACTACGGACACCGTATCCATCTGGAACGCACCGATGAATATGGCCAAATGGCTGCCGCTTTTAACGAAATGGCCGAGCGCCTGCAACAGTTTGAGAGCAGCAATCTGGCAAAACTTTTGTTTGAAAAAGCACGCGCCGAAGCCGTTATCAACAGCCTTAAAGATGCCGGTATCGGATTGGATATGGAAGGGCGTATCTTGTTTGCCAATGCACAGGCCCTGCAACTGCTTCACCTGAAGCCGGAAGACGTAATCGGCAAACCGGCTACAGAAATCAGCTCGCGCAACGATTTATTCCGCTTTCTGATGCAGCACGACAGCCCCGCACCGTTTAAGATTGTCGTGAATGGAAAGGAAAATTATTTTGTTAAAGAAACTGTTGAAGTAGCACAGGAACCGCAACAAAGTCAGGTTTTCCTCATCCGCAACATTACCTCTTTTAAAGAACTGGATGTCGCAAAAACCCATTTTATAGCCACGATTTCGCATGAGCTGAAAACGCCGCTGGCGGCTTCGGATTTCAGCCTGAAGCTCTTGCAGGATGTACGCACCGGCGTGTTGAATCCGGAGCAGGAAGAATTGCTGCGCAATATTAAAGACGATCATCAGCGAATGCTCAAGATCCTCAGCGAATTGCTCAATATGTCGCAGGTAGAAACCGGGCGTATGGAGCTGCGACGGCAAAAAGTAGCGCCCGTTCGCATGGTAGAAAGTGCGCTGGAAACGGTGGCAGCCATGGCCCGCGAAAACGGTGTGCGGCTGGAGGTGCAGGCCGCCGAAAACCTGCCGGAAATGGTAGTAGATGCCGATAAAACGACTTGGGTGCTCAACAATTTTCTCACCAATGCAATCAAATATTCAGGGGTTGGCAACCGCGTGGAAGTACGGGTGCAACAGGCGGCTGCCTGGATTCATTTTTCGGTCAAAGACAGCGGGCCGGGCATTGCCCAAGAGCATCAGGCGCATCTTTTCGACCGCTTTTATCAGGCACCGGGTGCACGGCTCAAAGGCTCTGGGCTGGGATTGGCCATTTCCAAAGATTTTATTGAAGCACAAGGAGGACAGATCGGAGTAGAAAGCGCATTAGGGCAAGGCGCAACGTTTTATTTTACGCTGCCGCTGGCATAAGACAACAGGCCCGAAACGGATCGTTTTCCGGAAATGTGAGCGTGCAGGGCAAAAACCCATCGGAAACCCCGCGCCGATATCCTGTTTTGCCGGTTGGCACGGTTCTATAACAGCGCCATAAAAACACCCGACGCAAACGCGTTTTTCCCGACCTTCGGTTCTTTATGTCGCAAACTATGACTGGCCCTCCCTTTTGGGAAAAACCCTTGCTTGCCATTGCCGAGCAGGTGCGGTTTCTGGGCGCTTTTTTCCGGAATTTATTTCGCCCCGGCTTCGAGTGGGGCGAATTTGTTCGCCAATGTTATCTCATTGGGTATAAGTCGCTGGGCCTTTGCGGCATCACCGGCTTTATCCTCGGCTTCGTCCTGACACTGCAAAGCGAGCCTACCATGAAAGAATTTGGTGCGCAGAGCTTTGTGCCGAGCATGGTGGCGATCTCTGTCATCCGCGAAATTGGCCCGGTGATCATCGCACTTATCTGCGCGGGCAAAGTGGCCTCTTCGATTGGTGCCGAGCTGGGTTCGATGAAGGTAACCGAGCAGATTGACGCAATGGAAGTATCGGGCGCTTCGCCGATGCAGTATCTCGTCGTAACCCGCATCCTGGCCTGCACCATCATGCTGCCCATCCTGACGCTTATTGCCGATGCGCTGGCGCTGCTCGGCGGCTGGGTGGCCTCCAATATTTCCAATAAAGTGGCTCTGGTTGTTTATTTCAACAAGTCGTTTAGCTCGCTGGATTTCTCGGACCTGATACCGGCAGTTATTAAAACCATCTTTTTTGGCTTCGCTATTGGATTTGTAGGCTCTTACAAAGGATATAATTCTGACAGAGGAACGGAGAGCGTGGGCGTGGCGGCCAACAGCGCCGTTGTGAGCGCCTCGCTCTGGGTGATCGTTCTGGATGCTATTGCCGTGCAACTAACCAGTGTTTTTGCATATTCCTAAAAACATACCTCTGAAACTGATGAAAGCCCCTATAATTCCTCCTACCGCAAACGACACGCGCCGAACGGAAAAATTTCCGGAAAATCAGCCGGTGTCGGCGGCCCAAAACAACCAGCAGGAAGTGGTGGTGGATGTCCGGCATCTGGCCAAGTCTTTTGGCAAAAATAAAGTCCTTACCGACCTGACTTACCAACTCTATCGCGGCGAAAACCTAATCGTACTCGGCAAATCGGGAACCGGAAAATCGGTGTCTATCAAATGTATGGTAGGGATGTTGCAGCAGGATTCCGGATCGCTGAAGGTCTTTGGCGAAGAAGTGAAGGACCTTGATGAAGATGGCCTGCGCGAATTGCGCATCCGCATTGGATTTCTGTTTCAGAGCGGCGCTTTGTATGACTCGATGACGGTGTTTGACAATCTCGCCTTTCCGCTCACCCGCGTTTTGAAACTGAAAGACGATGCCGAAATCGAGAAACGAGTGAAAGAAGCACTCGAAGGCGTGGGGCTGGCGGATGCTGTAAACAAAATGCCCTCTGACCTTTCGGGCGGACAACGCAAACGCATTGGCCTGGCCCGCACCCTGATTCTGAAGCCGGAAATCATGCTCTATGACGAACCGACAACCGGCCTCGACCCGATAACCTCGCGCGAAATCAGCGAATTGATTCGGGAAATGCAGAAGAAATATAATATTTCTTCTATTATCATCACGCATGACATGGAATGCGCCCGCATAACCGGCGACCGTATTATTGTCATGAAAGCAGGTTCTATCACCGCCGAAGGGCAGTATGACGAACTCGCCAACGCGCCGGACGAATTTGTCCGGTCTTTCTTCCAACCCGCTTAAGATTTCTTCAAGATGCAAGCCACAACTACTTCTCAAAAAATACGCATCGGCATTTTTACCCTCGCAGGCCTGTTGCTGTTCGGCGTTGGGATTTTCTTTATCGGAAGTTCCAAAAGCCTTTTCACCAAGACCTTCAACGTCTATGGAACTTTTAACAACGTGGGCGGCCTGCAGGTGGGCAACAACGTGCGCTTTGCCGGCATCACGGCGGGCGCTATCGAAAAAATTACGGTTATCAATGATACTACGGTGCGCGTAGATATGCGTATCCAGACAAAATATCAGCAGTATATCAAAACCGACGCAACGGCGACTATCGGCTCCGATGGACTTATGGGCGACAAGCTCGTTACCATTGCGCCGGGCGCTCAAAGCCGCACTCCGCTCAAAGACGGACAGCGTATTGGCACCGTAAACCCAACCGATTATGACAAGGTCATTGCCAAGTTTACCGCCGTAGCCGATAATGCCAATGTCATCACGGCAACGCTGGCCGATATTGCCACCGAAATTCGCAGCGGCAAGGGAACCATTGGCCGCCTGATGTATAACGATGAACTTGCCGTGCAGATTGAAGGCACGATGGCCAATGCCAATCGCATGAGTGCTTCGTTTGCCGACCTGGGTTCGCAGGTGCGTTCCGGAAAAGGCTCTATCGGACAACTGATTTATACCAACAAACTGTCCAACAGCCTCGACAGCGCCGCGATATCGGCCAATCGCGCTATGACCTCGGCAGACGATGCGGTTAAAAATATTAATCAGGCTGCCTTCAACTTCAGCGAGAACATGAAGGCGCTCCAGGGGAATGTGCTTTTCCGGAGTTATTTCCGGCAAAAGCAAGCCTCCGAAGGGGCCAACGCCATCGTCCTTGATAAGGATGCCGTTATCGAAAGCACTACCAATCAGAGCGATCTCACCGAGGCAGAACTGAGCGAGATGCGCAAAGCCGCCGAGGCCGAGCTGGAGAAAAAGAAGAATACACAGCGCACCAAAAAGCGATAAAGGATTTTATTTCCGGAAGATAGCTTGTATAAACACCACCCGCCGGGCTTCAGAAACCGGACGGGTGGTGTTTTTTTACGGGCCGCCTTTTTGGTAGGCATTGCTCCTACCCGACCCACCACGGTTCAATCGTGCCGGCTTTGCATTCGTCGTAGAGCGTTTCGGCGGCAATATAATTGTCGGTGTAGCCGTGCATCAGGCCGCCTTTGGCAGATTTCTCCCACAAGACGGGTCGTTCTTTTCCGGAAAACTGCTGCCGGAAATCTGTTTGTTTTTCGAGCGAAAGGATGCGCAGCGCCTTGTTGCGGTCGTGGCGAATATTCACCGGCACCACCGGTTTGATATCCAACGCATCAGTATTGGCGCGCTCCGAGTAGGTAAAAACGTGCAGGTATGTAACCGGCAGGCTTTGAAGGAAATCGTGTGTTTCCCGGAAATGTGCGTCGGTTTCGGAAGGAAAGCCCACGATTACATCTACCCCAATGCCGGCGTGGGGCATCAGGCTTTTAATTCCGGAAATGCGGTCGGCATAGAGTTCGCGCTGATAGCGGCGGCGCATTTTGGCCAGGATAGCGTTGCTGCCGCTTTGCAGCGGGATATGAAAATGCGGCATAAATCGCCGCGAACCGGCCACAAAGCGAATGATATCGTCGGTGAGCAAATTTGGCTCGATAGACGAAATCCGATAGCGTTCGATTCCGGAAATTTCGTCGAGTTGCTGAATCAGTTCATAAAAACTTTCTTCGCGCCGCTTGCCGCCGTCGTAGCCCTTACCGAAATCACCGAGGTTGATGCCGGTGAGCACAATTTCCTGTGCGCCGCCTGCGGCAATTTCTTTTACCCGCGCCACCACACCGGCGATGCTGTCGCTGCGGCTGTGTCCGCGTGCCTGCGGAATGGTGCAGAAAGAACAGGTATAATCGCAGCCGTCCTGCACCTTCAGGAAAGTGCGCGTGCGGTCGCCTTCTGAATGGGCCGCATGGAAGCCTTCTACCGCGTCGATGTCGTTGCAGGCCACCCGCGCCGCGCCTTTGGAGAGCGTGCGCAAATGGGCCGAAAGCTGAAATTTCTCTGCCGCGCCGAGCACCAGATCCACGCCCGGAATTTCGATAATTTCTTTTGGTTTCAACTGGGCATAGCAGCCCGTAACCACCACGAGTGCTTCGGGGGCGCGGCGCTGAATGCGGCGCACCAGCATCCGGCATTCCTTGTCGGCATTTTCGGTAACCGAGCAGGTATTGAGTACATACACATCGGCGGCCTCGTCGAAAGCCTTTCGGGGAAAGCCCTGCGCCTCGAGCTGACGGCTGAGGGCCGAGGTTTCCGAAAAATTCAACTTACATCCCAGGGTATGGAAGGCCACCGACGGCAATACTTCGTTCATCGCGGCGCAAAATTACGCCTTCAGAACACTTTCGCTCCGGTTGAGCTACCCGAAAAAGGGTATTTTGTCATTTGTTTTCGTTTCTATTCAAAAAGGCCATTAGCTTTACACCCTCAAACACATATTCTTTATATGAAAAAAACCATCCACACCCTGTTTTTTGCGTTGGCAACGCTGTCGCTGGCGAGCTGCGGCAAAGACAAAATCGACAAGCTCACCAATCTGGCCGACATCACTTTTACGCAGCCCTACAGCACAGAGGTGCAACTGCCGGCTACTTCTACCATCGCCGATTCGCTGGCACCGGTTCCGGTTCCGGGCGGCAGTGCGGCCTTGCCGGAATTTTATTTCACCTTTCCTACGGATATAGCAAAAATATTGCAGGACAATAACACCAATACGGACAAGCTGGTGGCCGTCAGGCTGGATGCTTTCTCAATGGTTCCGCTGCTGCCTGCGGGGCAAAACCTGGATTTCATCAACAGCGCAGAGCTGAAACTTTCTGCCCCTGGCCTGCCCGAGATATCGGTGGCCCGCAAATCGCCTTTTCCCAAAGGGCTGAGCAGTGTTCCGCTGGATGCGAGTGGCGACAACCTGAAGGATTATTTCCTGAAAGACTCGCTGACCATCCGCGTAACAGCCAATGTCAATGCGATTCCGCCGGCGGGTACGCAAATTCGCTTCGACCAGAAATACAAGATTACGGCCAACCCGCTGAAATAGCAGCGCGGTACAAACCAAAAAACACCTGTCAGAATCCTGACAGGTGTTTTTTGTTTTCCGGAAAAAGCCGGGGGATTTTATAGATAAGAGAAGCGTCCGTGGGCGCTTTCCACAATCACTTCTTTGGTTTCTGCCGCCTCTACCCGACCGCTGATCTGCGCTTCGATGCCAAATTTTCCGGAAATTTCAACGATAGCGGCAGCCGTTTCGGGATCGGTGTAGATTTCGAGGCGCTGTCCCATATTAAAGACCTGATACATTTCCTTCCAGCTCGTTCCGGCGGCTTCCTGAATCATTTTGAAAAGCGGCGGTTCGGGCAGCAGGTTGTCTTTCACCACGCGCATCGGCGACGGCAGGTAATGCAGAATTTTGCTTTGTGCGCCGCCGCTGCAATGGATGATGCCATGGATATTTTTCCGGAAATATTGCAGGATTTGCAGCACCACGGGTGCATAGGTGCGGGTAGGCGAAAGCAGTAATTTTCCTACATCGAGGCCGGTTTCGGTAGCGTCGGTGAGGCGGTATTTGCCGTTGTAAACCACTTCTTTGGGCAGCGCCGGATCCACACTTTCCGGAAATTTCTCGGCATAGTAATGGCTCAGCATTTCGTGGCGCGCCGAGGTAAGGCCGTTGGAGCCAATGCCACTGTTGTAGGCATCTTCATAGATGGCTTTTCCATAAGAAGCCAGCGAAACCACCACATCGCCCGGGCGGAGGTTATCGGTCGTAACGAGGTCTTCGCGCTTCA
>DDEO01000130.1 GCA_002336725.1 Bacteroidetes bacterium UBA1952
TGTTCATTTTAGCTGTCTATTTGGTATGCGAGGGAAGAGGAGGCGTGTGCGGACTTGTCAAGTCGTGCGCTCACCGGACGCTCCCGCCGCGTAAAACCTTATCCTTTCAACTCCTTTTCGCGTTCCAGTGCTTTGGGAAACAGGATATTGTTTTCGAGGTGGACGTGCAGGTGCAGGTCTTCTTCAAAGGCTTCGAGCAGTCGGTAGAGCAGACTGTAGCTCGCGCAGGCATCGGCGGGAAGCGTGTAATCATTGGTGAGGTTTCGGATTTCTTCCAGCGCGTTGCCTACGTCTTCATGCTCGGCTTCCATCATCGCAATCGGGCTTTGAACGCTGCCGAAAGAGGCCGCCTGAACGGGCATTTCGCCATTGGCGGCATAGAGGGCTTTGATGTAAGGAAAAAGCACCTGCTCTTCCTTTACCATGTGCGAGGTTAGCTCCTGCGCAATCTGGCCTACGAGTTGCAGAACCGGAATCAATTCCGGATGACGACCGCCATGTACGCGCGCCACTTTGTTGGCATAAAACTGCACATCGGGCAGATTTTTGCGCACGTAGGCGTGGTGGGTGTTCACGATATAATCGGTCAGGAAAGGGGCTTCCCATTCCCGGTAGGGCAGTTGGCGATTGTCGGGCAGACGGTCGGTTTCGCGCAGGTCGGCTTCCACTTTCGTTACGTCAAGACCTTTGGTTGCGCAGGCTTCCTGCACCGTTTTCTTGCCGCCACAGCAAAAATCGAGGCCATATTTCCGGAAAACCTGCGCCTTGCGGAAGTCTTTGGCTACCAGTTCGCCCAGGGTTTGGCTGCCGTCCTCGCCGCTTTCTTTCTTGCGGATGGCCACGCGCCACCAATCGGGGCCTTGCTCCAGATAAGTCCAGTCGAAGATATTGCCGCGCTCGCCGAGCAGTTGGTAATAGAGCGGTTTGGGGTCGTGGTCGTTGTGGATGGTCAGGGTTTCGCCTTCGCCAAGGGCATCAAACCGCTGAAAAATCGTGGGGTGTTTTTGCTGGGGCGGAAGCTGGGTTACGTCGAGGTCGTTTCCGGAAAATGTGGTGGTCATAAGGGGCTGTTTTTTAGAATAAATGGACCCCAAAGGTAGGCTTGATTTTTCAATAAAAGTATTGCAATGCTTTTATTGGATTTCCATGACAATATGCGGGGCAAACGAAAGCCCCTGTTCCGGAAACGATGCGGGTGATGGGAGTGTGAAAGGGAGGCGCAGGCGGCAAGGCCCGCAGGGTTTTGATAACAGGATATCCTGACAGCCCCGTGTTGCTGCGGCGCAAAAGCGCACCGACTGCCGGAAATAGTGCTGCAATTGCTGTTTTTCCGAACGGATATTTTTCTAAAAAAAAGAATAGCAGCCGAGGAAATATCCCCGCATACTGATGTTGCTATTCCCGCAGGCGCTTCAGAAAAACGACCTCAGTTGGTGTCAGGCATCCGCACCAGCCAATACGGCGTTAGGGCGTTCGGGCGGCTTTTTGCAGACAAAAATCCGGGTGTCAGTTCGCTCACTTTAAAGCGGTTGAAATGCGCAAGCGTGTCCGGAAAAATGCCTTCGCGGTGCATCTCTTCCAGCCCTTCGCGGCCCGTGAGTACGAAGGCAAAACGCTTCTGGGCGGCGTGTCCCGAGTCGGATAGTGTGTGGATGATGTTGCGGGCATAAAACGGCAGACTGTTGAGCGGATCCGCCACCCGATAGGCCATTACCTGTTCGCCGGGGATGTGGTTTTTTTGGATAAATCGCCCCGCCTGACTGCCCAACTGGTAATCGCGCATCAAAGGCCGGTAGAAAGCCGTGGTGAGGAAGAGATTGACCAGCAAAATAGCAGCCGTGCTGCCCCACACAATGCGACCGGTAGCTACCGTGCTGCGCACCACCCACAGCCACAAAAAAACCGCAGTCGCCCACACGACAAAAGCCCACCACGGCGCTGGAAAAACAAGCGTCAGAATCAGGAAAACGCCCACCAGCAGCAGCCCGCCGACAGCGGTTTGGATTTTTGAAAACGCCTGCCGCCATTTGGGAAATCTGCCATCGGCGAAATCTTTTATCAACACCGCTACCAGAAGGGCCGCCAATGGGAACACCACAAAAATGTAGTGCGGCAACTGATAGCGGCTCATGCCCAGCGCCAGATACGACAAGACAAAGCCGCCCAGCGCAACGCCTTCTTCGCCTGGCCCCAGCCGGAATTTTTTCCGGAAAAGATCCCGAAACTGAACGCCCAACGCCAGTACAAACAGCAATATCCAGGGCAGAAAGGCCCATAGCATATTGACAAACAGAAAATCAAGGCCTGCGCCGTTGTTCCAATGGCTTTCGCCGGTGATGCGCCCAAAGCTCTGCGACCAGTAGAAAAAACGCAAACCCGAAGCGCCCACCTTGCCATTGACAAACACATTCGGGTCGGCATCAAACTGTTGATACAGGCCAATAGACATCGGCACGAGCAGCACCACAATTACCAGCGCCGCCACGAGGTATCTGGGGTCCAGAATCTGCTTCCAGTCGCGGCGCAGCAGGGCATCGGCACCAAAGGCAAAGACCGGTGCAAGCAGAGCAATCGGCCCTTTGGTCATCATCCCGAAAGCAACCGCCGCCGCCGTCAGCAGGAGCCATTTCCACTTTTTGCTATCGCGGTATTCGGCCCAGCCCCAAAAGGCCGTGGCCGCCCAGCCCATCAGCATCGTATCGGTGCGCACGTCGTTGGTCATCAGGAACATTCCCTGACACGAAGCCAGCACCAGCGCCGCCAGCCGGCCAACCGTTTCGCCCCGTAGCCTGCGCCCCAGCCGGTAGGTGGCGTAAACAGCGAGGATAGCTGCCAGGAAAGACGGGAATTTAAATCCGAAATTGGTTGGCCCAAACACCTTCATGCTTGCCGCAGAGAGCCAGAACAGCATCGGCGGCTTGTCGAGGTAGGCCGCGCCGCGATCATAGAGAAAAGTCCAGTTGTGGGAACTGCCCATCTCGCGGGCCATCTCGGCATATTGCGAAGCGTCGATGTCCATTACATCCACAAAAAGCGCCGGGATGTGTACCAGCAGAATCAGGGCGAAAATCCAGGCGGGAATGCGGGGCATAGGGCCTCAAAGATAATCTGTCAGGAAGCGGGGTTTATTTTTGCCGTTATGCTGGCTTTTCATTTTCCGGAGCGGCTCTGGGCTTTGCTGCTCGTGCCGGCGCTGGCGCTGCTTTTCTATGGCTACCGGCGGTGGCAACGNNCCGCCGCAGCCGCGCGCCTGGCTGGTTGTTTTTCCGCTGGCGGCGGTGGCTCTGCTTGCGCTTGCGGCAGCGGGCCTTTATGCGCCGAAGGGTGGTGCGAAGCCGAGGTCGAAAGGGGTAGATGTGATGCTGGTGCTGGATGCCAGTCGTTCGATGCGCGCCCGCGATGTGCAGCCCAGTCGCCTCAACCGCGCCGTTTCGTTTATGACGCGGCTGACGGATCGGCTTGACGGCGACCGCATAGGGCTGGTGGTTTTTGCCGGACGGCCCTATCTGCAAACGCCGCTCACCACCGATCGGGGTGCGCTGCGGCTGGCTTTGCAATCGGTGAATCCGGAATCTCTGCCCACGCAGGGAACGATTCTTTCGCCTGCCCTGATGATGGCGGCTCGTAGTTTTCCGGAAAATCTGCGCCGTTCGCGGGTTGCGGTGCTGGTGAGCGATGGCGAAGACCATGACGAACGTGCTACCGATGCCGCCGGACTGCTGCGGCAGCAAGGGGTTCAGTTGCGGGTGCTGGGCGTGGGTACGCCGGAGGGCGCTGGCCTGCTGGAAGCCGACGGCACGCCCAAGACCGGCCCCAACGGCGAACGGGTGATTACGCGGTTGGAAGAGGCCTCGTTGCAAAGCCTTGCCCGCGAGACGGGCGGCAGCTATAGCCGTCTTCAGGACGCTGCGGCTGATGCCGACCGGGTGGCTGCGCAAATCAAATCTATGCCTTCTTCCGACCTTCCTGTCGACAAGGGTGAAGCGCCTTCGGCGCGGGAGTATTTCCCGTTTTTTGCCGGTGGGGCGCTTGCGCTGTTGGTGTTATACAGTTTGTTGCAGCCTATACAGCGCCGACGGAATACTGCGGCGGCGTTGCCCGCCATCATTGCGTTGGTGTTTCTGGCGCTGCCTGCGCGGGCACAGAACGCCTGGCAGGAAGGCACGAAGTTGTATCGGGAAGGGAAATTCCCCCAGGCTGCCGAGGCGTTTCAAAAGGCGCTGCGCGACAGTGCGGCGCGGGCGGCGGCGCAATACAACCTGGGCAATGCCTTGTATAAAAAAGGGGATTATGCGGGTGCGGCAAAGGCTTTTGAAGAAGCAGCGCGACCGGGCAAGAATGCAGACGCAGCCTACAACCTGGGCAATAGCTACGCCGAACAGAAGCAGTGGCAGCAGGCAATAGATGCCTATAAGCAAGCCCTGCGCGAACGTCCCGGCACGGCCGATGCACAACGCAATTATGCCTATGCCCGCAAGCAACTACAACGGCAACAGCAGGAACAGCAGCAGCAGCAACAAAATCAACAGAACAAAGAACAGCAGCAGCCCCCGCAGCAACAGCCGGGACAGCCCAAACCTAACCCTTCTAACCTGACCAAAGAGCAGGCCGAGCGGATGTTGCAGGCGCTGCGGCAGGAAGAACAAAAGATAGCCGACCGCAAACAGGAAACGCAGGACGCACCCACACCACCAGACAAAGACTGGTAGGCGGGGCCGGAGCGCGAAGGCGTTTTTCCTGAAGAGTCATTCTCTATGCGCTCAAATTCCCGGACAGGGCTGCGCCCCGAAGGCCCCGCTTCCGGTTTGCTGGCTTTCTGGGGTAAACAAAATGAGAGATATTATTCGTACCTTTGCGCCCAATTTCCAAAAATCACTTCTTAAAATTATCTGACTCTTCCCATGAGTGCAACTATTACTGCTGCCGATGTGAATAAGCTCCGCCAGACCACCGGCGCGGGCATGATGGACTGCCGCAAAGCATTGGTAGAAAGCGAGGGCGACTTCGAAAAAGCCATTGACTATCTGCGTAAAAAAGGACAGAAAGTAGCCGCCAACCGCTCCGACCGCGAAGCCAAAGAGGGCGTTGTGGTTGCGAAAGCTTCTGCCGACGGCAAAACCGGCATTGTGCTTCAGCTTTCTTCTGAAACCGATTTCGTAGCCAAAAACGCGGAGTTCATTGACTTCGCCAACGAACTGGCCAACATTGCGCTGGAAGGCGGCGTAAACGACATCGAAGGTGTCAAGGCTTTGTCGATGGGCGGCGCTACCGTAGGCGACAAATTGCTGGAGATGGTTGCTAAAATCGGCGAGAAAATTGATGTGGTGCGCTTCGAGAAAGTAGAGGCCGACGCGGTTATTCCCTATATCCACGGCAACTACCGCATTGGTGTTCTGGTGGGCCTGAACGCGCCTGTTTCTGAGAACATCACCGCTGCCGGTCGCGACGTGGCCATGCAAATTGCTGCCATGAACCCGCTGGGCCTCAACCACGAGAGCATTGACCCCGCTGTTGTGGAGCGCGAGCGCGGCATCGTGATGGAGCAAATGAAAACCGACCCCAAGATGGCCGGTAAGCCGGAAGAAATGATGGCGAAAGTGGCCGAAGGAAAGCTCAACGCTTTCTTTAAGGAGAACACCCTGATGGCGCAAGCCTTCGTGAAAGACAATGGCAAGAGTGTTGCCGACTATCTGAAAAGCGTAGGCAAAGACCTCACCGTTACGAAGTTTGTTCGTGTAGCCGTAGGTTAATTCCGGCTCAGATACGATTCTGATGAAAAAAGCGCGGCCCNNCGCGCTTTTTTGGGTTGTGTGTGAGGTTGTGTTCAGTTATTTTTTGGTTGGCGGGCAGGTAAAAGGGGCCGGTTGGACTGTAAAATATTTTCTGGCACAGTGGTTTGCCGCTGTATCTTGGGTGAAATTTGCGCCTGAAAAAATATTGTAGATGGAACAGACGATAGAGAGACCTCAGAAATATACCTTTTCCGGCCACGATTCCTTTCAGTGCCGGCAGCTCTGGCTCAAGAAAGGGTATGATTTTGCGGCAGCGGGCCGTTCTTTTGCGGAAGAATCGGCAGTGTTGGAGCTAGGCGTTGGTAAAAACATGGTTTCCGCCATCCGTTATTGGCTGCGTGCCTTTGGCATTACGGCTGAAGGCGACGTCCCGACGGATTTCGGGAACCGGCTTTTGGGCGATACCGGCTGGGACCCTTATTTAGAAGACGAGGCGAGTTTGTGGCTCTTGCACTATCAGTTGGTAAAGCTGCGGGTTGCTTCTTCTTATCACCTGATTTTCAATGAATTCAAGCGCGACACTGTAATTGAAAAGACAATAATGTAAGCCAGATTGTAAGACGGAACTACATCTTTTGTGGTGCTTCACACTAATAAATCCTTTTCTCCGGTATCACGCCTCGCACGCCGCCCCGTGGGTCGTCCACATCGTTTTTGTAGCGGGGAATGAGGTGGATATGTGCGTGCGATACGGTTTGCCCTGAGGCCTCGCCAATGTTGATACCTATATTAAAACCGGCGGGAGAATGCCTTTCAGTAAGGATGTTTTTCAGCTTATCAAGCACCAACAGGCAAGCCATTTGCTCTCGGACGCTTAGCGCAAAATAATTCTCTACGTGTCGCTTTGGAATGATCAAAGCGTGTCCCGGACTTACCGGAAAAGCATCGTAGAAGGCGAGGGCTGTTGCTGATTCTAACAGCAACTCGCGGTCGGTGCCCAAACCGCAGAATACACAATTTGTATCATGGCTGAGATGATTGAAATGTTGGTACTCATAGATTTCACAGCTATCGTTCCGGAAAATGGATTCATAAGGCAGACGAACATTGCACTGATACGTAAATTCATTGTGCAGCTTGTGAAGCCGGTACCCGCTATTATGAATATCCCGCCTGACGGCAAAGTAGGCTTTGCCGCCAGGCTTTAGCAACCGCGAAATTTCCATCAATACATCGGCCTGCTCTTCCGGCTCCAAAACGTTCAAAACGTAAAAGCACAGTATGGTGTCAAACGGCCCCTCGGGTAACTGCGGGAAATAGTATTTATCATAACCCCAAATATCATGGCCTCTTTCCATCAGGAGTTCTACATCCTTCCCGAAACCACAACCATAATCCAGTATGCGGCCATTAAAGGGCCTGTTTCGCAACAGATAATGCGCCGGAAACGAAAGCCGCTCTCTCTTCTTGGCGGTCAGGTGGCTATGAATATTTTCCTTTTTCATGGCATAAAATGAAAGCCATTATTGGCAGCTATGGTAAGAAGTGGCTGAATTCTTTCTGCCAGCCGGTCTCGTGTAAAAGTTTCTTCAATAGAGGACGTGCTCAGCAGGTTCGGAAAGATGGTCAGATAGTCTTCCAGAAATTTATTGCCGGGTTGAACATTGCTGATGACAGAAACCGCTTCTTTTTGAATTCTAAAAAAGGCATCAAAATACTTTTCAAAGGGCGGCAGCTTGTTGTTTTTGCTGCTATTGAAGGACGGGTCGGCGGGTATTAGGTTCCAGATCAGATCATGCGAAACAAAGCTGTATGGAATAAAGTGCTCCACTGCATATCCGCCTATTTCAAGTTGTTTTCCGGTATAAATGCAGGTAACAGAGCCTGTTTCTTTTAATACAAGGTCCCAGAACTGCCGGCGCTGCTTAATAAGACTGTTTCTTAGAGCCGGTTTGACAAGCTTGTTTGCAATGTCCGGCGTGTTCGGATTTTTACTTTGCAGATAAAGCGTAAGATTCCAATAGCAGAAATCTTTCAGAATGCGAATGTTCTTTGTGAGGTAGCCCAGCCAGAGTGGGTTAATTTTCACGGCATCGGAATAAAGCGCGTACAGGCATTTATTCTCAAAATTCTGGGAAGCGGCATAAATTGCCGATTGGTCTTTTCCCGGCAGCCAGGGGCTTAAAAACCAGTGCGGGACCTGCTTATTGAAATAATTCAGATACCCATGTGTGTCTTGCCTCGCTGATTGGATAAGCGTACTAATAATGATAGGTTGGTCTTCATCAATTCTTAAACCTTCGCTCTGCTGAATCATTTCTATGGCCCGTTGCAGTTTATCCTGCTTGCCAAAAGAAATGTGGAAATAGTGAATCGTGTACCAGGCATTGGCTACGATGCGGGCAAAAAGATGTTTTTTGGAGATGGTGGTTTCGCCAGATCCCACAGCCTGAAGCAGCGCCAGAAACCAGTAGAATTTGTAAGTAGCCGAAGTGTTATTGAAACACCCGGCTAATTTGCCTGTTGGTAAATCTTCATGGTATGGCAGGTTCATTAAGTGCAGTGTATCGGATTTATGAGCTAAATTTCCGGAAAGTTAAGCTGCGCCTTAAACACTGTTGGAAACCGCTTCGGCTGAAAGTGTGCCTGCTCCACTTTTTGCTTAGCGGGCTTTTTCTCGTCTTTTCCTTTCTTCGGGTCTTCCTTTTTTTCTTCCAGCTTCAACGTGTTTTGAAGCAGCCGGAACAGGTCGCTGTCTTTGGGCAGATTTTTCGCAAACGACTTCAGCAAATCGTTGGTGTCTTCCGACTCCAGCCCGATAGATTCTTTGCGCCGCTTATTGATTTCATCCAGTTGTCCCTTCCGCAGGTTGCGGCCCAGATACTCCCGCAGTGCGTTTGCTTCCGTACCCTGTTTCAGCCGGTCGCGCGAGGCCATAAACAACTCTTTCCGGAAACTATACTTCATCTTCGTACAGTCCACATGAATCAGCAGGTAGTCTTTGAGCAGGTTCAGCTTCAGTTGCCGGCTGATAAACTCTGAGGTGTAGTGTCCGTGTACCTGCCCGTTGAGCGAAAACATCACCGACATATTGTTCTTGAAATACCGCCGCTGAATGGCCTCTTTGGTGGCCTTCACATCGTGCTTCTCCACTTTCGGCT
>DDEO01000056.1 GCA_002336725.1 Bacteroidetes bacterium UBA1952
GGGCCTGCAAAGCGCCCGCCACAAGCCGCTGTCGGATTTCTCTTCGGGCATGAAGCAAAGGGTAAAGCTGGCCCTGACGCTTTTCGCCGATACGCCGGTGGCCCTGCTCGACGAGCCTTGCACCAACCTCGACGATGCGGGCATTGCACAATATCTGGGCTGGGTGCGCGACTACTGCGCCCACAAAATGGTGCTTGTGGCGAGCAACGACCCGCGCGAATATCCGTTTTGCGAGAGGCGGCTACCGCTAAGCCGCGCCTGACGCGGGCCGCGCACCAAACAGCCTCGTGCCGACGCGCACCATCGTGCTGCCGTGCTG
Source organism: Bacteroidetes bacterium UBA1952 (assembly GCA_002336725.1). Taxonomy (GTDB): domain Bacteria; phylum Bacteroidota; class Bacteroidia; order Chitinophagales; family Chitinophagaceae; genus UBA1952. Next base: position 320 of record DDEO01000056.1, read on the forward strand.
CATCGCTAAGCCGTAATCGCCGCTCATGCCCATCGAAAGGATATTGAAATGCGGCCTGGTAAAGAAATACGTGGCTTTGAAATGCTGGAAGGCCGTGCGGGCGCGGGTAAATTCTTCGGCGAGCTGCGCAGTGTCGTCCGTAAAAGAAGCCATCGCCATCAGGCCGCAGATACGGACGTGCCGGAAAGCGTCGGGCTGCCCGTCGAGCTGGTCGAGCAGGCGGAGGATGCCGGTTTCGTTCAGGCCGTGTTTGGTGTCTTCGGCGGCTACTTTCAATTCCAATAAAACATCCTGTACACGGCCTGCCTGAGCGGCGCGTTTTTCGATTTCGGCGAGCAGGTCGTAGCTGTTTACCGATTGAATCATATGTACGAAGGGCGCAATATATTTTACCTTGTTGCGCTGAAGCGTGCCAATGAAATGCCAGCGGATATCAGCCGGAAGTTTCTGGGCTTTTTCGGTCATTTCCTGCACATAGTTTTCGCCAAAATCACGCTGTCCGAGGTCGTAGAGCGCCTGAATTTTCGCTACCGGCTGGAATTTAGAAACCGCAATCAGGCGGGTGTCAGTAGGGGCCAGTTCGTGGAGCAACGCCTGATATGGGGCAGCGTCTATCATAGAGAAAAAAAATTTGCAGGCAAGATAAAGCTATTCCCAGAGGCACGCCCTGACCGGGAGCGTTTACACAAGAAGCATCAAGGTGCGCTATAGGTATGGCAGTCGGTAAGCCCTGCTCTTATCTCTGCTTCTGTGTGTGCGAGCAGGGATTTTCCATTGCTATAAACAAAAAGAACCGACCGCCCTGCGCGTATCTGCGCTGTTAGGTCGGTTACATTCGGGCGAAATGGAATCATCTCCAGAATGGTTAAATGATACCGCTGCGCTTCCTGCAGCAAATGGCTGAAAGTTGCATCCGGACAAAGAACGGCTACCACAAAACGTTTCTCCACAAAAGTACTGTTCGGTTCTAAAAAAATAATGGTTTGCTACAAGGCTTTAGCAAAGATACGCTATGGAATCCGCCGTAAAAGCCGGTCGGGAAGTTGCGGCGCATCCTTAACGCTCCGGAAACGCGAGAGTGGGAATAAACCCTCACGGGCCTCCGGATGGAGCAGCTTTTCTACCAGCTCTTCGGCGGCCTGTGGCGCTTGCAAAACCCCTTTGGTTCCCATTGCATTCACCACGCCGATGCGGGGATGGGCGGACAGCCAGCCCGAGACCGCCCGCCGATCGCGGGAAGAAACCCGAAACCCGGAAACCTGCTCCACCACCCGAAACGGCGACCGGATGATTTCCTGCAGGCGTTGCTGCATTTGCTGCGCATATTCCGCCGTTGGCCCTTCTGCCGTATGGGTCCATTCAAAAGAAGCGCCGGCCCACCAATACTGTTCGCCCCAGGGGCAAAGTGTCAGTTTGCTGCCGAGTTTATAAATGTGGTTTCGGGGCAGGTCGTCGGCAATTTCGAGCAACAAAGCCTGCCCTTTGTTGGGCGAAAGCGGGAGGCCGCCGTTTTCCGAAATTTCCGGAAAATGCTTGCCGGTGCAGTAAACAAGATGTGAATATTGCCTGCCTTTATAAACAAAATCGCCCTCCGGTGCCGGGATGTCTGTTGGGTCGAAAAGCGTTTCTATCAGCCTTCCCTCCTGCCGCAGCCGTTCCAGATAATGAGTCTGGAGTGGTAGCGTGTCTAACTGGAAAGCCGCACTTGTGATGCCAACGGGCGTGCCGGGGGCGATTTTCAGAATGCCTGAAAGCCCATCGGGAAGGGGTGCGATCCGCAGCAATTCCGGAAATTCCTGCGCTCTTTCTTCAAACAGAGGGCGCATTTCGGCTTCTGCAAGAAATTCCAGAATTTCTACCGGGTGAAAAAATTTCAGCCCTAAAAGCTGCTCCAAAAAACCATAGGNNATAGGCTGCTGCACAAGCCGATGCCAGAAGGTCTTGATTTGCTACGCGCTGCCTTTTTCGGCCCATCACCGGATTGAGAATGCCGCTCGATGCGCGGCTGCCGGTCCAGGGGTTCTGGGATTCTACCAGGTCATGGGAAATGTCTTTTTTCCGCAATGCCGCACTCACCAAAATTCCGGAAAGGCCGCCGCCAATAATCAGGATGTTCAAATTAAATAGTGTTTAAAGGTGTTTTGCCGGGCTTTTTCAGCGGGGAGCGGCGGCGTTGAAATGCCGGAATTTCTCTTTTTATATGTCTTTAAAGGGAAGCGCGTCTTTCCGGGAGGAAGAAGTTTTATACAAAAACAACAGCGCGAATTTTCAAAAAACGGTGTTGGTTAGAATCATTTCTAAATCGGGTGTCCTGGCAACGGACACACATCCTTTTGACCATTTGCGCTCCTGAAGCGGCTTTTTTTAGAAAGAACCCTTTGAAATGCAGCCACTTAATGACTAACTACCTATATTCCGGAAAAAAATCTTACCTTCGCGCAAATTTTGAAGGGGGTATATGGCAAAATTATTTCCTGAATACAAATATCTGAATACCACAGCTTTCCAACAAGAAATTCTGGATTTTTGGCAATCGGATAATATATTTAATAAATCTATTTCGGGTCGGGAAGGCGCGCGCCCTTTCGTTTTTTACGAAGGCCCGCCGTCGGCCAACGGCCTGCCCGGCATTCACCACGTGATGAGCCGCACGCTCAAGGATTTGGTGTGCCGGTACAAAACCATGCGCGGCTTTCAGGTGAAGCGCAAAGCCGGCTGGGATACCCACGGCCTGCCGGTAGAACTGGGTGTGGAGAAAGAACTGGGCATTACCAAAGAAGATATTGGGGTTAAGATTTCGGTTGAGGAATACAACCAAAAGTGCCGCGAAGCCGTGATGCGCTACAAGGCGCAGTGGGACGACCTGACAACCCGCATCGGCTATTGGGTGGATTTGGAGCATCCTTATATCACCTTTGAAAATAAGTACATCGAAACGCTGTGGTGGTGCCTGAAGCAGCTTTTCGACAAAGGTCTGCTCTACAAAAGCGTTTCCATTCAGCCCTACAGTCCGGCGGCGGGTACGGGTCTTTCGAGCCACGAACTGAATCAGCCCGGCACGTATAAAAACGTAAAGGACACGACGGTGGTGGCGATGTTTCGCGCTGCCGGTTTTCCGGAAATTTTCAGTGCTGCGGGCGATTTGCCGGTTTATTTTCTGGCCTGGACCACTACGCCCTGGACACTGCCGTCGAACCTCGGACTGACCGTTGGGCCGAATATTGATTATGTTCTGGTAGAGACTTTTAATCCTTACACGACAGAGCGCGTGGCCGTAGTGCTGGCCGAAGCACTGGTTTCCAAGCATTTCAAAGCGGAAGGCGAGAACGGCGATTTTGAGAGCTATGCTGCTGCACGTTCGGCTCCCCTCTCCTCCGCTGTGTCCCAACCGCAGGTCGGGGGAGAGGGGTCGGGGGTGAGGCCAGTCCTGCCCTGGCGGGTTCTTTCCCGCTTTAAAGGCCGCGACCTCGATGGCCTGCGCTACGAGCAACTGATTCCCCACGAAGCCAACAGCGCCGAAAAAAGCGGTGGCGACCCGTTCCGCGTCGTTACCGGTGATTTCGTAACCACTGAAGACGGTACCGGTATTGTGCACACTGCGCCGGCTTTTGGCGCGGACGACTATAAGGTAGGCAAACAAAACAATCTCGGTATCATCAATCTGGTGGACCGGCAGGGGAAATTCGTCGAAGGACTGGGCGAACTTTCCGGAAGACATGTAAAGGATTACACCAATGACCCCGATCACAAAGACGTGGACGTGGACATTGCTGTGGCGCTCAAAACGAGTGGCCATGCCTTTAAAGTAGAGAAATACGAGCACAGCTATCCGCACTGCTGGCGCACGAAGACGCCGATTCTCTTCCGCGCCACCGAGCAGTGGTTCATCACCATGGATTCGGAACTGGCCGGGAAGGGCCGGAGCCTGCGGGAGCTGGGCATCGAGGGCGTCGAGCAGACGCAGTGGATCCCTGCCCAGGGCCAGAACCGCATCCACGCCATGATCGCGGGCCGTCCTGACTGGTGCATCAGCCGCCAGCGCGCCTGGGGCACGCC
>DDEO01000151.1 GCA_002336725.1 Bacteroidetes bacterium UBA1952
AAACACGCCGGTAACGGCCAGATAGGCCCCTATGGGCGCGAGCGCCAGCCCAACGCCCAGCACCAGGTGGCAGAGCGGCGTGAAACGCTTGGTGTAGCTGTAAAACAAAACCACCGCCAGTGCCACAAACGACAGCGCAAAGCACAGCGGATTGATAAACCAGGTGGTAGCCACGAAAAGCACGCTGCTCCCAATCGTAAACAGCAGGGCATTGCGCGGAGAGATTTGCCCGGCAGGAATTTCACGCGTGGCCGTCCGCGGGTTGAGCGCATCATAACGGCGGTCGAGGTAGCGATTGAAAGCCATTGCCGCGCTGCGCGCAAATACCATACACAACACAACGGCCAGCAGCTTCTCCAGCGGCAGGCCCCGACCGGTATCCCGAACGGCCAGCATAAAACCGACCGCCGCAAACGGCAGCGCGAAAATGGTATGGCTGAACTTAATCAGCGACAGGTATTTTTTCAAGACGAAAGACTAGCCTCACCCCCGGCCCCTCTCCGAAGGAGAGGGGTGACAGAAGACGAAACGTAAAAAACGAAGAGATAAGAACTAAGATACAAAGGCCAAGAATCAAGTGCCAAAGAACCCAGAATTAAAGAACCAAAAGACAGAGCCAGGAAGCCTCTCTCCGGAGGTCAACAAAGAACTATCAACCCTCATCAACAATAATCAACTCTCACCAACCCATGAAACATGAAACAGGAAACATCTCAATTCACGTCCGGGCTTACGTCTGCGTCAAAGCTAAGTTTTGTTACCGCATCCTGCGCGTTGCTGTGAACCGTAACACTTTTCTCCTGAAAGCCGCCCCGGTTGGTGCTGTTGAAAACAACTGTTACCTCGCCGGTTGCGCCGGGCGATACCGGCTCTTTGGTAAAAGAAGGTGCCGTGCAGCCACAGCCGGCTTCTACTTTAGAAATCAGCAGCGGCTTGTCGCCTGCGTTTTTAAAACGATACACGTGCTGCACCTTATCGCCGTTGCGCACCTTGCCAAAAGAATAGTGTGTCTCCTCAAACTCAATGCGTGTTTTCGCCATCGCAGCCGGCTTGGTAGTGGCCGCAGCCGCCGCCTCAGGATTGAATTTATGAAAAAGCGCCGTGGTGCTGATTCCGGAAATTTCGACGATTGCAATGGCTACGAGCGACAAGGCCGCCAGCGCCAGCAATACGGTATGTAAAGGATTGGGTTTCTTCATGATTTTCTTTGTTTTAAAAAGCCGCCTCTCGAACAGGCCCTGACGACTCGCATCCTATCGCTCCCCTCTTCCGCCAGAGGCCGGAGCCGGAGGTTTAGGCTGCCACAATCTGCACCAGATTTGCGCACACTTCCACGGCCTTTTCCATATCCTGCACACTAACGTATTCCTGCCGCGAGTGGATGCCCATCTCGCCGGTGAAGATGTTGGGGCAAGGCAGGCCCATAAATGACAGCCGGCTGCCGTCGGTGCCGCCGCGCACATTCATCCGCACCGGTTCTAGTCCCGCTTTCCGGTAGGCTTCTTCGGCAAAGGCCATCACGTGTGGATGTGCGTCCAGAATGGTTTGCATATTGCGATATTGCTCCTGCACCTCAAAATCGGCGGTGCAGCCCGGAAATGCCTTCAGGCTTTCGGCCAGTATTTCCTGAAGCTTTGCTTCGTGGGCCAGCAGTTTATCGGTCTCAAAATCGCGGATGATAAACGAGACGGTCGCCTGCTCGATGGTTCCGGAAATGCCGGTGGGATGCACAAAGCCTTCATAGCCTTCGGTTGTTTCGGGGCTCCAGCGGTCGTGCGGCAGGGCATCCACAAAATGTGCCGCCGCCTTGATGGCGCTCACCAGCTTGTCTTTGGCATAGCCGGGATGCGCCGAGATGCCGTTGAACGTGATTTTCACCGCATCTGCCGAAAAAGTCTCGCCTTCCAGGTGGCCGCGCTCGCCGCCGTCGAGGGTATAGCCAAAATCAGCGCCCAGCCTTTCCATGTCCACCGCTGCCACGCCGCGCCCGATTTCTTCGTCGGGGGTAAACAGGATGCGAATTTTGCAGCGCCGGAAATCGGGGTTTTGCATCAGATAGGCTGCCGTGTCCATAATCACCGCCACGCCGGCCTTGTCGTCGGCACCGAGCAGCGTTTTTCCGGAAGCCGTAATAATATCGTCGCCGATGCGCTCCTTCAGATACGGGTGGTTTTCGGTGGTGATGACGATGGAAGAATCGTCGGGCAATGCGAGGTCTTGTCCCTGATAGTTTTTGTGGAGAATGGGCTTTACGTCTTTGCCGCTGCTGTCGGGCGAGGTGTCCACGTGGGCGCAGAGGCACACAGTGGGCGCATCCACGCCTTCGCTCGCGGGAATGGTGGCATAGACATAGCCGTGGTCGTCCAGTTGGGCATCGGCGATACCCAGCGCGTGCAGTTCCTTTACCAGCAAGCGGCTGAGGTCTTTTTGTTTTTCGGTAGAGGGTTGGGCGTCCGAGGCAGGGTCGCTTTGGGTATCTATCTGCGCATAGCGCATCAGCCTTTCGGCTACGCCGGAGTTATATTTTGGTAAAGCCATCAGTTTCGTCTGAAATTCCGCAAATTTACGGCTTTCTACCGCGCTAATTTTGCCGTATGGATGGACTCGACAATATCGCCTTTGGGCCGCTGCTCACCGTAACACTCACGCTGCTGGCCGTTATCGACATTCTCGGCTCGGTGCCCATTCTGATTTCCCTCAGAAATAAAATGGGCGATATCCACGCCGGCACGGCCACGCTGGTCTCCGGCCTGCTGATGATTTTGTTTCTCATCGTGGGCGACAAGGTTTTGGGCTTTATGGGGATTGATATCAGCTCCTTTGCCATCGCCGGCTCGATTGTGATTTTCATCCTGGCACTCGAGATGGTGCTGGGCCACGACCTTTTCCGCGCCGACAATTCTACGCGTTCCGGAAATATCGTTCCCATCGCCTTCCCCATCATCGCCGGTAGCGGCACGCTCACGACGATTATGTCGTTTCGGGCCACCATCCATGTTTACAACATCATCCTCGGCATTCTCATCAACCTGGTGATTGTTTACATCGCGCTGCGGTCGCTCAGCACGCTGGAACGCTGGCTGGGGCCAAATGGCATTGCCGTCGTCCGCAAGTTTTTCGGGGTTATCCTGCTGGCCATTGCGGTCAAGATTTTTCGGAGCAATATCGGGATTTGATTCTGTGTTGGTTTTCTTGGGGATGGAACACGGATGACACGGATTCAGACGGATTTTCACGGATCAGGCAAATATTCTGAAACAGAAAAAGCCCGTAACTGTCAGGTTTTTGTGAACGGGAGATGTGAAGGGCATTCCTAAAAAAAGAAAATTCAGATTCCGGAATTTTCCGGAATCTGGATTTCTGAAATCGGTTTACAGGTTGCTGTTAGGCTTCCTGCGGCGCTTCGTTGCGAAGCACGACGGTTCCGTCAAATACATCTACCAGCACGGGGCGCGAACGGTCTATTTCGCCGGCAATGATTTTCTTGGACAACAAGTTGATGATGTCTTTCTGGATCAGCCTTTTGAGCGGACGAGCGCCAAACTGCGGGTCGTAGCCACGCTGGCTGAGGTAGTCGAGCGCATAATCGGTGAATTGCAAATCAATTCCCTGACCTTCCAACATCCGGCGCAATCCTTCGAGCTGAATGCGGATAATGCCTTGCAACTCCTTGCGCGACAGCGGACGGAACATGACAATATCATCAATGCGGTTGAGAAATTCCGGGCGCATATGCTGCTTCAGCAAATCTATCACCTGGTCTTTAGCGTTCTCGGCCACCGCGTCGAGATCTTTGCCGTCGGCATGGTCGAAGGCATCCTGAATGAGGTGCGAACCCATATTGGATGTCATGATGATGAGCGTGTTTTTGAAATTCACCACGCGGCCCTTGTTATCCGTAAGGCGGCCATCATCGAGTACCTGTAACAGAATATTGAAAACGTCCGGATGGGCTTTCTCAATCTCGTCGAGCAGCACCACGCTATAAGGCTTGCGTCGCACGGCTTCCGTCAGTTGCCCGCCTTCGTCATAGCCCACATATCCCGGAGGTGCGCCCACGAGGCGGCTCACACTGTGCTTCTCCATATACTCACTCATGTCTATACGGGTCAGCATATGTTCGTCATCGAAGAGTACTTCGGCGAGTGCTTTGGCCAGTTCGGTTTTGCCCACGCCGGTGGTGCCGAGGAATATAAAAGAGCCAATCGGGCGGTTGGGGTCGTTGAGGCCCGCGCGGTTGCGGCGAATGGCATCCGACACCGCCTCGATGGCTTCGTCCTGGCCCACGACGCGCTTGTGTAGCTCGTCTTCGAGGAAAAGCAGCCGTTCGCGCTCGCCTTGCATCATGCGCTGCACGGGGATACCGGTTGCTTTGGCTACGCTTTCGGCAATGTCTTCAGCGTCCACTTCCTCTTTGGTCATGCGGCGCTGGTCGGCACCGAGCGCGTTCAGTTGCGCAGTGAGGTCGGCTACTTTGTGTTCTTCTTTCTGGATGCGTCCGTAGCGAATTTCGGCCACCTTGCCGTAGTCGCCTTCGCGCTCGGCTTTTTCGGCATCCTGTTTCAGTTGTTCAATGGCGGCGTTGGCGCTGTTGATACCGTCCACCAGTTCTTTTTCTTCGAGCCACTTGGCTTTGAAGGTGTCGCGCTGCACGTTGAGCAGACTCAGGTTCTGGTTGATATTGGCCAACTTGGCTTCGTCGTTTTCGCGTTTGATGGCCTCGCGTTCGATTTCCAGTTGGCGGATGCGGCGCTCCAGTTCATCTAGTTCTTCGGGCATCGAGTTCATCTCGAGCTTTAGCTTGGCGGCGCTTTCGTCGATCAGGTCAATCGCCTTATCGGGCAGAAAACGGTCGGTGATGTAGCGGTTAGATAGTTCTACGGCAGCAATAATGGCTTCGTCTTTGATGCGCACGCGGTGGTGGCTCTCGTAGCGGTCTTTCAGTCCGCGCAGGATAGAGATAGCATCTGCCACGCTCGGTTCGTCCACCATCACGCGCTGGAATCGGCGTTCCAGGGCCTTGTCTTTTTCAAAATATTTTTGATA
>DDEO01000027.1 GCA_002336725.1 Bacteroidetes bacterium UBA1952
TCGGCATTGGCCTCGGCGAAGACACGGCGGTGATTGTGCGGGAAGGAACCCACCTGGAGTGCATTGGATCGGGTGCGGTGATTATTGTAGATGGCCGCTCCATCGGACACAACAATATCGCCGATATCGAATTTGGCTCGCCAATTTCAGTAGAGAATATCAAGGTGCATATTCTGGAGGCCGGAAACGGGTATGATCTGGACATCCGGGAGTTTATGCCGATGCGCAGCGAAAGCCCGCAAATGCCACCGGTGATGGGCAGTGTGTAGGAAGTTGTTTGTTGTTGATGCGGGTTGATGAAGGTTGATGAGGGTTGATTTTTGTTGATGAAGGTTGATGAAGGTTGATGGTTGTTGATGAGGGTTTTGTAGGAACGCGCCAAGAGGCGCGTTCTAAGAGTTGATGAAAGTTGATTGTTGTTGATGAAGGTTGATTTTTGTTGATGAAATTGCAGGGATATCCTCGCCGTTGGCGGGGTATTCTGCTTTTATGCGGTCGCCGTGTCAAAAGCGTTATTCCTTTGCCGGAAGGCAGTGCTTCTGCGTGGAGATACGATGAATCTTTTTCTGCCCGGCTCAGAGCATCTGTCCAAACACTGTGTTTAACCCGCTAACTCCTATCAACCCCATCAACCCTTATCAACTCTCATCAACAACAAAGAACCCGTTCCGGGGTGACAAAAACCCATCAACTCCCATCAACCTTCATCAACAACTATCAACTCCCATCAACTCCCATCAACAACCATCAGCCATAGATTTCCACGCCTTCCGTCGCGTCGTTTTTCCAGGCGCGGTACATGCCGTCGGAGTTGAAGGTCAGCGATATATTTCCCTGTCGGTCTAAGGCAACAAGCCCGCCTTCGCCGCCTGATTTTACCAGTTGTTTCATCACCACTTCGTTGCAGGCTTCCGGAAGCGAAAGTCCTTTATAGGCCATGAGCGCATGGATTTCATGGCCGACGACGGCGCGGATAAAATATTCGCCCACGCCGGTGCAGGAAACGGCGCAGGTCGTATTGTCGGCCCAGGTACCCGCTCCGATGATGGGCGTATCGCCGATGCGGCCCCAGCGCTTGTTGGTAAGCCCACCGGTAGAGGTGGCCGCCGCCAGATTTCCGGAAATATCGAGTGCTACGCAGCCCACCGTACCCATTTTTTTGCCCCCGGCGGCGGTGTGGTCGAGCTGCACCCGGTCGGCGGCCACAGCTTCCTGCCACTGTTGATGGCGCAGTTCGTTGTAGAAATAAGATTCCGGTTCAAAGGTTACGTTTTGAGCATGGGCAAAGGCTTCGGCACCTTTTCCGGAAAGCAACACGTGTTCCGTTTTTTCCATCACCAGCCGCGCGAGCTGCACCGGGTTTTTAATTCCGGAAACGCCGCACACCGCGCCGGTTCCCCGGTCTTTGCCGCACATCACCGAGGCATCCATCTCGTGGCCGCCTTCGTGGTTGAAGACCGCACCCCGCCCGGCGTTGAAAAGCGGGCAATCCTCCAGCACCGTAACCGCAGCAATAACGGCATCGAGCGCGGGGCCGCCTTTTTGCAGGATGTCATATCCGGCATCGCGCGCCTGTCGCAGGGCGGCCAGGTACTGGTTTTCCTGTTCGGGTGTAAGCGAGCCTTTGGGAATCGTTCCGGCACCGCCGTGGAGGGCAAGAGATATCATGGGGAATAAATTGGGCGTGAGCGGGGAAGGTAGAAAAAGAATTTCAGTTGCGCGTCGGAAGGGGGCAATTTTACAGGCTCAAAAATGCATCAACACATGACCCGTCTTTCTGTAAACATCAACAAGATAGCGACCCTGCGCAACAGCCGGGGCGGCAACAACCCCGACCTGCTGAAGGCCGCACGCGACATTGAGACCTTTGGCGCCGAGGGCATCACCGTTCATCCGCGCCCCGATGAGCGTCATATCCGCTATGCAGACGTGCGGGCGCTGGCACCGCTGCTAAGAACGGAGTTTAACATTGAAGGCAACCCGAAGGAAGACAAATTTGTGGATTTGGTGCTGGAGGTGAAGCCGGCACAGGTAACGCTCGTGCCCGATGCGGTGGGGCAGCTTACGTCCAATCACGGGTGGGATACGCCGAGAGAGGCGGCATTTTTAAAAGAAATCATTCCGGTTTTCCGGAAATCAGGCATTCGGGTTTCCATTTTTGTGGATCCCAGCGAAGCGATGGTCGCGGGTGCGGCGGCGGTTGGGGCCGACCGGGTGGAGCTTTATACCGAAGCGTATGCAAAGGAGTATAGCGAGAATCCCGAAAAAGCAATTGCGCCCTACATAGCAGCTGCAAAACGGGCCGCAGAAACCGGGCTGGGATTGAATGCCGGCCACGATCTGGACTTGAATAACCTGCGCTATTTCGCCCGGCATATTCCGGGATTAGAGGAGGTTTCTATCGGCCATGCGCTGGTGAGCGATGCGCTTTATTTTGGATTGGAGAACACCGTTCAGATGTATCGGGAACGATTGAAGTAGGGGTTAAAACGAGGTGTAATAAGCCCGATTCAATGTTTGATAATAAAATATCTGTTTTGTCAAACGGAACTTTAAGTTAAAATTGATTACTTTGTAAGCCATTTCTTTGCAAAAAATTCTCTGAAATAACAGACGTCTATGACTGAGTTTTCCTCAAACGCGCTCCGGCTTTGGGCCAGGTGGTTTACGGTGTTGATAGTAGCGTTGCTGGGTGCTTCTACGGCGCAGGGCCAGATTACGGCTAATTTTACGGCTAATATGACCACCGGCTGTGCGCCGCTGGTTGTCAATTTTACAGATGCCTCTACCGGTGGGCCTACGAGCTGGAGTTGGGATTTTGGTAACGGTAGCGGTGCAGCCGTTCAAAATCCGTCGGCGGTTTATTTGTTGCCGGGTGTTTATACGGTGAAGCTGACGGCCTCCAACGGTGCGCAGTCGAACACGGTAACAAAGACCAGCTACATAACGGTGGCGGCGAAGCCCACCATTACGTTTGTAGCCTCCGACACGACCGGTTGTGCGCCCAAGACCATTACTTTTACCTCAACGGTAACGCCTCCCGGACCCACCCCGCTGACGTATGTATGGGATTTTGGGGACGGCGGCACAAGCTCCTTGGCCAATCCAACCTATACCTATCCTACGCCGGGTACTTATACCGTGGCGGTAGCTGTTACGAATGCCGCCGGGTGTGCGAATTCCGCCACGCGGGTGAGTTATATTAAGATTAAGCAAAAGCCGCAGGCGGGTTTCAATTTCAGCCAGGTTGCATCCTGTAATGTGCCAGTTACGGTTAATTTTACAAATACCAGCAACAATTCATCCGGCGGCGGTGCGCTGACTTATACCTGGGATTTTGGGGATAATACAGCAACATCCAATGCCACTTCGCCGGGCCACAGCTATGCAGCGACCGGCACCTATACCGTTCGGCTGGTAGCCAACAATGGCATCTGTACGGATACCTTTTCGCGGACGATAGTCGTTTCTACAAACGGGTCTGTTCCCAGCTTTACGGCCTCGGCAAACAGTGTCTGTGAGAATACCCCGATAACTTTTACCAATACTTCTGCACCTGCGCCTACAGGCGTGCGGTGGGATTTCGGGGATGGTACGACCAGCAATCAGGCGAGTCCTTCCAAGGCTTACAGTACTGCCGGAAACTATACCGTAACACTTACCAATTACCGAGGCTCTTGTACGACGAGTACTACGCAAACCGTTCAGGTGTCCGCCTATCCGACGGCGAGTTTTACGGCCAATCCGACGGCGGGGTGTACAAACCCCTTGACGGTTAATTTTACCAATACTTCTACGGGTACTGCACCGCTGACGTATACTTGGGATTTTGGAGACAACACAACTTCTACGGCGACGAATCCGAACCATAGTTATGTGAATAATGGCACCTACCAGGCGACTCTTACAGTTAGCAATTCAGCCGGTTGTTCTGCTACGTCTTCGCCTGAAACCATCCGGGTAGGTGCAGTAACGATGAACGTAGTGATATCTCCCAGCACCTGCCTGAACGTGCCCATCCGCTTCGTGGCGTTTGTGCCTGGAAACCCGCCTGGAACTTCCTACCTCTGGACTTTTGGAGATGGCACAACGCAGACTACGACTACAAACACTGTTGATCACGCTTATACCTCTGCTGCTTCTTATACATTCCAGGTGGTTGCTACTCTGTCTTCGGGCTGTACAGCAACTTTCATCAGCACCCGCCCGCTGGTTATAAGTCCGAAAATTTCTTCTGCCTTTAGTGCTACGCCGCTAACGGCCTGTGTGGACAATCCGGTTACTTTTTCTGCGGCCAATGCCGGCGCGACCGGTTATTCCTGGGATTTTGGCAGTGGCGGCACCCGAGCCACTCAAAAGGATACAACTTTTACTTATGGTACACCCGGTACTTATAATGTCCGACTTATCACGAGTAATAACGGTTGTCTGGATACAACCTTCAAAGGATATTACATCACCGTTACCGGCCCGAAAGCGCAGTTTACAAATACGCAAAATTGCCCGAATATACTTGCTCAGACGTTCACAAATACGTCTTTAAGAGCTACTTCTTATCTGTGGAATTTTGGAGATGGAAGCACCTCAACGGCACCTAGTCCTACTCATACGTATGCGACTTATGGAAACTTTACCGTAACGCTTACGGCTTCGGACGGAACCTGTACGTCAACGACGACTAAAGTGCTGCGTCTGAAAAATATCAATACTTCTTTTACGGCAGCGCCGCTTCCGGTTTGCCCGGGTGGGGTAGCCACCTTCACGCTGGCGGATACGGTTGGCATTCAGTCCGTACGCTGGCAGTTTGGCGACGGCGACTCCAGCGGTGCGGTTGCGCCCGGCCCTGTTAGCCATACTTATCTGACACGTGGCAGCTACACCATTACCCTGACGACCACTGATAGCTTTGGGTGCACTAAGACTTTCTCCCGTAATAACTATGTTACGGTTCGGGGCATTATCGCTGATTTCAAAGCCAACCCACTGCCGCCCTGTGCTCCAGGAAGTACAACCTTTACCGACCTGAGCAGTGCTCCCGGTACTACAATTACCTCCCGTACCTGGTATTTTGGCGACGGAACCGCGCCGCTGACAGGCAATGCCGCTTCTCCTGCTCATACTTATGCCGCACTCGGTAGCTATGATGTGAGCCTTGTGGTAACAGATGGCTTTGGCTGCCGCGATAGTGTTACCAAGCCGGGATACATCACGCCCGCGAACCCGAAAGCCCTCTTCAATGTGCAAAACCGGGTGCGCTGCATCGGCGAACTCATTCCGTTTACGAACCTCTCGACCAATGCGGTTTCCTATCTGTGGAAGTTTGGCGACGGCACAACTGATACAGCAGCTAACCCCAGCAAGGCTTATGGTGCGCCGGGTACCTATTCGGTGCAACTGGTAGCTACGGCTGCCGGCGGTTGCAAAGACTCCACTACTTCTACTATTAATATTACTATCCTTCCCAATGCAGCCCTGTTCACCCTGAGCGATTCTGTGGCATCCTGCCCGCCGCTCGCCGTGCAACTGACTGCCAACTCTTCTGCGCCTGCCGGAACTATCTTTAACTGGAGCTTCGGCAATGGTGCTACTTCAACGCAGCGGAACCCCACCGTCGTCTATACCACTCCGGGCACAGGCCCCGGCAACAGCTATACCATCAAACTGGTGGTTACAACGCCCACTGGTTGCCGCGACAGCTTTACCCGTACCGTGCATGTGTACGGCCCGACAGCTACTTTCAACTATACACCGATCGGAGGCTGTACGCCGCTTACAGTAAACTTTGCCGTAAACGCCCAATCCGCTACGAGCGTTACTTACGATTTCGACGACGGAACTGTCGACACCACCAGTGCGGCCAGCTCTACACGGACGCACACTTACACAACAGCCGGCATATACGTCCCCAAGCTGGTGCTCGGAAGCCCCACCGGCTGCCGTGTTGCCTTTCCGGGGCCAGACACCATCCGGGTGGGCAAGTTGACTGCCGGATATAGCTTTACTCCTTCATCTAACTTCTGTACCCGCCGGCCTATCCAGTTTACGGATACTTCGCTGAGTACTGCCGGAGCAGTAACTTCCTGGCTCTGGAACTTTGGCGATGGCACAACAGACAATACTGCGAATCCGGCAAAAGTTTTTGCTACGGCAGGAACTTACCGCGTAAAGCTCACGGTAACTGCCGGCAACTGTACGGACACCATTAGTAAGGTATTTGTGGTGAAGCCCAGCCCAACGGTTACTGTTACCGGCGGCGGTACTATATGTACGGGCACTTCTACCCAACTGGTAGCCAGCGGTGCGAACTCCTGGTTGTGGATTCCGCCGACAGCCGGACTGAGCAGCACCACTATTCCCAACCCAATCGCAGCGCCAACCGCCACAACGACCTATATTGTTGTCGGTACAACCAATGGGTGTACTGACACCGCGCAGGTGCTGGTAGATGTACGCTCCAAGCCAACCGTAACCGTAAGCCCGAACGTGGCTGTCTGTTCCGGAAATTCTACCCAACTCACGGCTTCCGGCGCTACTGCTTATGTCTGGACTCCCACTGCCAGTCTGAGCAATCCCAACATCCCGAATCCAGTAGCTTCTCCCACGGCGACAACAATCTACCGCGTTATTGGCTCCTATGGTTCCGGAAGTTGCGCTGATACGGCTTATGTAACGGTTACCGTAAACCCGACACCGAGCGTTACCATCACCCCTGCTACGGCTAATATCTGCTCCGGTGATTCTGTTTCTTTGCAGGCTACCGGCGCAGCATCTTTCCAATGGTCGCCGGCAACCGGCCTGAGCAACCCGAATGTTGCGAATCCGGTTGCTAAACCGCTGGTAACGACTACTTACACGGTTGTTGGAACCAATCCCGGAAACTGCACGGATACCAAGACGATAACGATTACAGTTCGCCCTTCGCCGGTTATCAATGCAGGGCCTAACAAAGGCCTGTGTCCGGGAGAAACCTACACCATCCCGAATGTGGGAACCGCCGACAACTATAGCTGGACGCCCACTACGGGGTTGAGTTGTACTAATTGTGCCAGTCCAACCGTATCTCCTTCGGCCACTCCGGGTACGCAGGTCTATACGGTTACCGGCTCCAATCTGAATGGTTGCAGTACCTCTTCTTCTGTTACTATTACATCCAACCCCGGCGTAACGCTCGCCGTCAGCAATGATACCACTATCTGCTCTGGTCGTTCTGTTGTGCTTTCGGCCACCGGTGCAAGCATCTATCAGTGGACTCCGACCACCGGCCTGAGCAATCCCAATAGCATGAACACTACTGCCCTGCCGATGACGACAACAACGTATCATGTTGTGGGAATCAACGGTTTTGGTTGCAGCGATACGGATTCTGTTGTCGTAACCGTGCTGCCTTCGCCCGTGGTGAATACCAGCAACAACTTAAACCTGTGTTCCGGAAGAAGCGCACAACTCAACGTTACCGCAGGGCCGGGCGTAACTTATCTCTGGACACCTGCACTGGGCCTGAGCTGCACTACCTGCCCCAACCCGGTTGCCAATCCCACTAACCAAACGACCTATACCGTAGTCGGAACCGACCCGGCCAATGGCTGTACAGACACCGGTTATGTAGCTATCTACATCCTGCCGTCGCCAACGGTAACAGCCACTGCTTCGCAGGCCGTTGTTTGTTCCGGACAGTCCGTTAGCCTGAGTGCCACGGGCGCAACTTCTTATAGTTGGTCTCCTGCCATAGGCCTGGCCTGCCAGACGTGTCAGAGTACTACCGCATTGCCCAACGCCACCCGCACCTATCAGGTAGTAGGCGCAACCAACGGCTGCACGGATACGGCCAACGTAACCGTAACCGTAAATCCGCTGCCTGTAGTACGCGTACTGCCCGACTCGGCTACGATATGCGAAGGACAAAGCATTCGCCTCGTCGCTACCGGTGCGGCAAGCTATAGCTGGTCGCCGTCCGTAGGTCTGAGCACTACCAACCGCGACACGACTATCGCCTCGCCAACGGTCAACACCGTTTATCAGGTAACAGGCAGGTCGGCAGACGGTTGCGCAACCACCGTAAACAGCACGATTATCGTTAATTCGATAGCCAAAGTAACTGCAAATGCAGACGACACCACTATCTGCGAAGGCACCCAGACTAAACTGCATGCAACCGGGGCGCTCAACTACAACTGGTATCCGTCGGCAGGCCTCAGCTGCACCAACTGCGCCAATCCGGTCGCCGATCCGGTTATCTCCACTACCTACCGCGTCATCGGTACCGGTGTATCGCTCTGCCCGGACACCGCCTATGTCAAAATCACCGTTACCCCGGCACCTGACCTGCTCGTAACACCGGCATCGGCTACCATCTGCGCCGGCGACACGGTTGCGCTCAGCGCCTCAAGCACGCAGGGAGGCATCTACAGCTGGCTGCCAACCGCAGGACTGAGCTGTACCAACTGCACCGATCCGATTGCACGTCCGGCAATCACCACTACTTATACCGTGAAGCTGACCGCCGGAACCGGCTGCTCCGTAGAGAAAAAGGTGCTCATCACCGTGAATGCACTGCCGAATGTTACCGCCGGCCCCGACCGCACTATCTGTGCAGGCGTTCCTACAGAACTCAATGCCTTCGGCGCGGCTACTTATGTATGGTCGCCTGCAACGGGGCTTTCCTGCACGGCTTGTAAAAATCCGTTCGCAACCATCAGCGGCCCTACAACCTATGTGCTTACCGGAACGGATATCTATGGCTGTACCAACACCGATACGCTCAACCTGACGACCGTTCCGCACGACGCAGCCCTCCTGACGCGCGACACTACACTGTGTATCGGAAGCTCTATCCGCCTTCAGGCAACGGGCGGCACTTCTTACCTCTGGACACCCGCCACCGGCCTGTCGAATCCCAGAATCGCCAACCCGACGGCCAGCCCGACCCAGACAACCACCTACCGCGTAGCAATTGCCAATGCTAACTGCTATATAGACACGCTCCCGGTAACGATTACCGTAGTGCCGCTGCCAGTCGTGAATGCAGGGGCAGACATCAAAGTGGCCACCGGCTCCAGTGTTACGCTGAATGGCAGTGTGGCGGCAGATGTAGTGAAACATTTCTGGACTCCCGTAGATTTCCTGAGCTGCAACGATTGCCTCAACCCGGTATCTACGCCGCGTAACACCATTACCTACACGCTGCACGGCATCTCCAACTATGGCTGTGAGGGAACCGACGAGGTAACCATCCTGACCAAGTGTAACAGCAGTCAGGTATTTATGCCGAACACCTTCACCCCGAATGGCGACGGACAGAATGACCGCTTCTATCCACGCGGTACTGGTCTCAAAACCGTAACCTCATTCCGCATCTTCAGCCGCTGGGGCGAAATGGTGTATGAGGCACAGAACATCAATCTCAACGATGAGTATGCTGGTTGGGATGGCTCCTTCAAGAGTACGCCGCTGAAGCCGGATACCTATGTGTGGATGCTGGAAGGCGTCTGCGAAAACGGCGACCCGATTTCCATGAAAGGCGACATCAGCATCATTCGTTAAAACCCTTTCTCAACCGCAAACCACACGAAGATTATGAGCCTTTTTAAGAACGCGGTGAAAGCATCCCTGCTGCTGGCCTTCCTTGCCGGAACGGCGCAGGCACAGGACATCCACTTTGCGCAGTTCTATGAGAACGCCGCGCTACGCAATCCCGCCCTCACCGGTATCTACACCGGCGATTACAAGGTGGGTGCCAACTATCGCAGCCAGTGGTCTAACCTGCCGACACCCTACCAAACCATAATGGCATCTGCCGAGGCGCGCACGCGCCTCAGCGCTGCCACCAACGATTACTTCTCCTACGGGCTGACGGTAACCTACGACAAGGCCGGCGCGATCTCGCTGAACACGATGCAGATCATGCCCACCATCAACTACAACAAACACCTTCAAGATGAGAATAGCTCCTACATCAGTGTTGGGTTTGGTGCCGGATATATCCAGCGGTCTTTCCTCCCGTCAAGCGTTACGACCAACAGCCAGTATGGCAGCAATGGCTATGATCCGGGGCTGAGCAGCGGGGAGAATTTTGCGAACATAAAGCTCAACCAGTTTGACCTGGGCGGCGGCGTTTCCTTCAACTCTTCCATCGGAAAGGCGCGACGCGCCAACTACTATGTGGGCCTCTCTGCCTATCACATCACCCGGCCCAAAGAGAGCTTCATGCAGGAAGATCGCACCTTTAGCCGCCTGACCGGCAAATACTCCGCGCAGGCAGGGTTGTCGGTGCTGATGACACCGAGTTTTGGACTGACCACGCACTTTAATTACACCAATCAGCATCCCTATCAGGAGTGGATTGGCGGCGGCCTGCTCTCTTACCACTACCGGGATGCCTACAACTCTAAGCGCAACCTCTCGCTCTATGCAGGCGCTTTCTACCGGCTCAACGATGCTATCATACCAACGGTGAAGATTGATTTCCGGGATCTGGCGTTCACCGCCAGCTATGAGGTCAATACCAACACAGCGGCCCAGATGCTGGGCAACACGCTGGAGTTCTCCCTCTTTATGCGCGGATTTTTCCCCCGCGCCGACCGCGCAACGGATCAAACCATGTGTCCGCGCTTTGAGATAGGAAGCGGTGCCGGCGAGGCATACGAACGGAATTATTATTAACCCATCCGCTCCGGATTTTTTTCCAGAAAGCTTTCCCAGGCAGCCGCATTTTTTTTGCGGCTGCCTTTTTTCGGTGAAGCCAACGACGCGCCCGAAGTTGCATTATTTCCGGAATTTTCGCCAGACAGATACACCGCCGAAGCCAGTGTAGAGTAGTAGTGGCAGAGTGCAACCGCCAGCGCATCGGTAGCGTCGAGCGGCATCTCCGCTTCGTGTTGAAACCGGAGCGTCAGTTCCAGCATCGCCCGTACTGCCTCTTTGGTAGCACTGCCCTTGCCGGTGGTTTTCTGCTTCACGGTGCGGGGCGAATACTCGGCTACCTCTAAATTGTGCAACATACCGGCGGCCATAGCCACGCCCTGCGCCCGGCCCAGCTTCAGCATACTCTGCACGTTCTTGCCAAAAAACGGTGCTTCCAAAGCCATACAATTGGGCTGGTATCTCAGGATGAGTTCTTCCATCAGGCTGAAAATCTTTTGCAACCTTTGCGGATGGTCGCCATATTTTTCGAGGCGCAACACGCCCATTTCCAGCATGGAGAGATTACCTTTGGATGCCCTGACAAGCCCATAGCCCAACACCACGGTTCCGGGGTCTATTCCTAAAATCACACAGCTTTCCTCCGGCTTCATGCGCTCTTTGTTTTATGACAAAGCTACCCGAAAGAAAGTTTTTCGGCGAATTGGCATCTGGGCGAGCATCCTTCTGCTCCTGTTGCTGCTGCGGCAAATACACCTGCGGGTGTCGGAGAGCGCCGGTGGCTGGGGAGCCGTTACGCTCGCAAGTCCCCTTTATTTTATTGCTTCGCTGCTCTTGCTGCCAATGGGTTTTCTGGTAGAAGCCCACAAATGGCGGCAACTCCTGCGGGCTGCCGGTGCGCCGCGCGTCGGCCTGAAAAAATCTTTTATATCGGTGTTGTGCGGCACGGCGGCCTCGGCGGTAACACCCAACCGAATGGGCGATTATCCCGGACGGGTACTCGCGCTCCGGGGAATATCGCTCCAAAACGGAACCGTGGCCGGTGCGCTGGGTGCGGGTTCGCAACTGGCAACCCTCTTTCTCTGGGCCATCCCGGCAGCACTTTTTACGGAAATTTCCGGAAATTACCTTCCCCCAAAACTGGTCGCGGTGCTTGCTATCGCCGGTGCGCTCGCTTCTCTGGGGCTGTATTTCTACTCGGATCGCTGGGTGGGCCGGTTGCTGCGCATTCCGCTGCTGCGTCGCCTGATGCCCTCCGGAAGGGAAATTTCCGGAAAAATACCCGTCCCGATGCTCCGGACGGCCCTCTGGTGGTCGCTGCTGCGCTTTGCCATCTATACCACGCAATTCTGGCTGCTGCTCCACTGGCTTTCGGTGCCGATGCTGCCGGTGCAGGGATGGCTGCGCTGCGCTTTTTTCTTTAGCCTGCTGGCTGTCATTCCCAACTTTGCGCTGGCCGAAATCGGGGTGCGGGGCGCTGTGGCATTATTTCTGTTTGATATTTCCGGAAATAGCAGCGCGGCCATTTTCCTGGCTACGCTGGTGCTTTGGCTCACTAATCTGGCGTTGCCCTCGCTGGCGGGTGCGCTGCTCTGGTTCCGGACGGTCAAACCTTCGGGCACCGCCGCCGTCCAACCGCCTTTGGCCTAAGAATTTTATTCCCAGAATTTTTGATGTCCCCGCTTATGCAATTGCTCCTCCGGTATGTTTTAGGTTTGCTCTTTCTGCTATGCAGCGTGGCGGCTCCTGCACAGGATAATTGCTACATTCCCAACACCGCCTGGCAGCAGGGCGAGGTGCTGCGCTTCAAGGCCTGGTATAATATGAGCGCCCTTTGGGTGGGAGCCGGCGAAGCAAGTTTTACGATAGGCAATGGCGTGGTAGGCAGCCGCCCAGCCTATCATTTTGTGGGTGAAGGACGCACGCTGCGCAGCTACGAATGGTTCTTTAAAGTGCGCGACCGCTACGAGTCGTTTGTGGATGCCGAAACGCTTCGCCCATTGCGGTTTGTCCGGCAGGTAAACGAAGGCAGCATCCATTTCACAGAAGTCGTAGCCTTCGACGTAGCCAATGGCCGCGCGACTTCTCCGAAGCAGGTAACCCGCCTGCCGCCGTGTTTTCAGGATGTGATTTCAACGCTTTATTACGCCCGCAATATTGATTTTGCCAGTTACACGCCCGGCTCCCGCATTCCCATCAAGATGTATCTTGAAGACAAGATTTATGATTTTTATGTAAAATACCTCGGCAAGGAGCGCATCAAGACGCGCTACGGAACCTTCAACGCTCTGAAGCTCGCGCCGCTCCTTATCGAAGGCAATGTCTTTAAAGAAGGTGGCGAAAAAATGACCCTTTGGATCAGCGATGATGCCAACCGCCTGCCGCTGCGCATCAATTCGCCGGTCATCCTCGGCTCTGTAAAAGTGGATCTGATGGGTTTTGAAGGACTGCGCAACCCGCTCACCAGTTTGATTAGCCGCAAGGGAGAAGACGACTAAAAGGGATTGCCGGAGGCGATGGCAAATCGGGGGCGCATTCCGGAAATCCTGCTGCAGAATCGGGCGTGGATACCTCGTCGTGCTGCGCTTGCCGGGGCGGATTTTTTTGAACATCTGCTTTCCGGAAAACGGGAAAGGCCCCACCTTCGTTGGGAAGTCTGGATTCTAAAAAATGCCGACTTTTACTCGCCCCGTTCTATGCGCTACCTCCCCGACAAGCCCGCGAAACTCTTCCTGGCCATGACTGCCTTTTTTGTGGCCAACGCGCTGATAGCAGAGTGCATCGGCAACAAGCTTTTCTCGTTGGAAACACTGTTGGGCCTGCCCGTCCGGCCTTTTAAATTTCTGGGGCAGGAAGGACTAACCTACACCCTCACTTGCGGCGTGTTGCTCTGGCCGCTCGAATTTGTCCTCACCGACATTATCAACGAATACTACGGTCCGCGGGCCGTGCGGCGCATTTCCTACATCGCTGTTGCGCTCATTAGTTATGCCTTTATTGCTTTTTTTATAGCCATAGAAATGCCCGCCGACAAGAGTTTTTGGGTCGGCAGTCAGCAGGCAAACGGCGTGCCCGATATGCAGGCGGCCTTCAACTCCATCTTTGGGCAAAGTATGCGCATCATCTTCGGCAGCCTCGTGGCCTTTTTGGTGAGCCAAGTGCTGGATGTGTGGGTATTCCACCGCATCAAGCGCGTAACGGGCGAGAAGAAGGTCTGGCTGCGGGCAACCGGCTCTACGGCCATCTCGCAACTCATCGACAGCTTTGTGGTGCTTTCCATTGCCTTCGGGCCCGTCTGGGGCTGGCAAAGGGTGCTGGCTGTGGGACTGGTCAATTATTCCTACAAACTAACCATGGCCATCGTCCTCACACCCCTGATTTATATTGCCGAAAACCGTATTGAACGTTATTTTGGCCGCGAGCTGACGATGCAACTCAAGGCGGATGCCATGCGTAAAGGGAAGGAATAAAGAGGTTGATTTTCCGGAAATCAGGATGCCGTCTCCGCAGGGTCGGGCCGGGATAAGCACCTTTCTATCTTCTTTTAAAAACTCCTTTCCTGCTCCCGCAGCCAGCGTTCCGGAATGCCGTCGGCGAGGGCTGTTTTGTAGTCGGCCAGCGAGCAGGGGATGAATTTATGATTGGGCAACTGCATCCACCAGCGGCCCGTGCGGCGGCTTTTCAGAAACAACCCGTGGTTATCGGCAAAAACAACCGGAAACTCGGCAAACTGTGCGCGGTTGTCCAGCGAAGGCTCCGTTTTGCGCAGCGAAAGGCCATCAATAAAATACCATATCATTTGTGCAATCAGTTGTGCCGTCATGCCCTTCTGATCCCGCTCTGCCCGGAAACCATAGATGCCAAACGACTCCAGCCGGTCGCTCATGCCCGCATAGCGTGCCAGGGTGCACGCCTCCTCGCCCGAAAAGCCGTTGGGCGAGCCGCCCACATTGGCCGGCGCGTCGCCAAAGCGAATGGCCTCCATATCGAAGCCCAAAACATCGGCGCTGCGCAGCACCGGCTCGGCCTCTTCGATGGATTCGCGCAGCCAGCCCAGCCGCAAGAAATCAAAGCGCAGCTTATCGAGCATCTCCAGCGTGTGCGGGTGATTGGCATAGCTCTGAAAACCGATGTGGCTGTAGTGGCGCACATAGTTGGGCTGCCCGGTGAGCAGTTCATAAAGGAAATTGGTAGGCGTTACCACGTCGTCTTCGTCCAGGTCGATGCGCATATCGGCAACGACAATGTTGGCCGTCAGGTTCTCGAGTTTATAGACCTCGTATTGTTGCAGCATCAGGTCGTGGCTGCCGCCGAGGAGCATCACCGTTTTGCCTTGCCGGTAAAGCTCGTGCAGCACGATGCGCAGCGCCGCGCGGGTATCGTCCAGCGTGGCACCTTCCACCAGATTGCCGAGGTCATAAACGGCAACATCCGGATGCCAGCAATATTGCCGGTAGAAAGCAGCGCGCACGGCATCGGGGCTTTCGCTGTAAGGTGCGCCGGGGTCGCCGCTACGCAGTTCGCCACAGCCCAGAATCACGAGGTCGGCATCGGCATAGCCGGTGGGCGATTGCCGTTTTTCCCAAAGGATATGGCCCCACTGCTGCCGGTTGTAAAGTTCCGGCAATTGGGTGTCGAGGAAATGAACCGGCGACAAAAAGGAGAGGAAATCTTCCATACGGTAAATCAGGGGCGAAAGTAGGCAAGGTTTGATGTTTCATGTTTCATAGGGTTGATGAGGTTGATGAAGGTTGATGAGGTTGATGAAGGTTGATGAGGTTGATGAAGGTTGATGAAGGTTGATGTGATTTTAGGATCGCGTATATGTTAAATGGCAAGGACGGGCATCATGGCCCGCACAAAATCAAATTCAACACAAGCTGTGAAGCGAATCTATCCTTCGCAAGTGTCCGATTTTCAAGGGGTTAATTCCTGAATCTAATGTTGTGATAGCTAAAAAGGAACAGCAATTCCGGAAATTTCCGGAAAACAAGCCGTCTTCCAATGTCTCTAAAGTCATCTGCAAACGCACCCGCCGCCCCCTGCCTTCCGCTAACCCAAAAAAGCCGTCCTGAAATCGAATTTGATTTCAGGACGGCCTTTTTAATGGCTCAGATGCTCGTCGCTGCCGAAGATTTGATACCGGCCTTGCTCCCCGGAATCCGGTATCTCAAGCGGGTTGCCGCTCTTCAGAAGGAGCGCAGGCCGTGGGAGGCGAAACGCAGTGCTAACGACTGCTTTTAATGAAGGATCTGTACTTTTTTCACTTTCTGTACGCCACCGGCTTTGATGTGCAGGAAATAGCTGCCGGAAGCCAGGCGCGAGGTCTGGAAATCCACGCGGTGAGCGCCGTCGGAGAGCTTTCCTTCCAGCAGCAGGCGGCCCTGCAGGTCGTAGAGGCCCACGGACGCATCAACTGCCTGGCCGTCCATCTCTACCGTCAGCAGGTTGGAAGCCGGATTGGGATATACCCGGAGCGCGTCGAGCTGCGAAAGGTTGCTCACTGCTGCGGGGTCTTCCTGGTCATAAAGGGCTACATCATCGATAGCGCCTTCAAGTTGGCTGTTGGAAGTCGGCAAATCCGTAAGGATAAACCGCAGTGCTACGGCATTTGCACTGGAACCCAGGTGGTCGCTTACGCGGAACAGGCGGCGCCGCCAGTTGTAATCCGACTGGCGGGTATTTTCCACCGTAAACGGAATGCCGTTCCGGACATCTATAACCTGCACGCGCCAGTAGTCGGTGCGGGCGTTCAGGCTCCGGTCGTTGCTAAACCAGCGGTAATATTCAATCATTGGGGTTCTCATGCCGCTGAGATCGAACGGCGGAGAAACCACCGTTGTCGTGCCGCCATCGACGTTGGAGAAGTTGGCAGTGAAAAGACATTTATTGCCGCCGGGCGTATGGTTGTTGCCGGGCTGAATGACAAGCGCCGGGAATCCATTGCCCGTCTGATAGCTGGCGATGGGCGTGCCCCAGGTCCAGATACCGGCAGTGGCATTATCGCCCGGCACACGGCCCACCTGCCAACCGGCAGTATCGGCTTCGAAGTCCTGCTTCTGCATCAGGCGCAGGCCCGTGCCAAACTGATAGGGCAGGGTCGATTCAAAAACGGTCAGCTCGGGCCGGAAACCGGTTGGGTAGTAGGTTATATCTTCCGGGGCGAGTGCATTTTTTATACGAAGCGCATATTCGATGATTGTTCCGGCAGGCTGTCCCGGAATTTGAGCAGCGAAGGCCGTGTCGCCGGTGATGGCCACCTGCACGCTGTCCCAGGCTGCCAACGGCAGTGCACGGGGGCGAAACAGCAGCGTTGCGCCGCCAAATACAGCGGGCTGTGCCATTGTGATTTTGCCAGAGATGGTAATGAAGGTATTGGCCGGTTGATGCGCCACCTCGTTGTGCGTTACGGTGGTATAAGCGCCCAGATAGATGCCATGATTGGCAAAGGCGCGAATGATTTCCGCAAAATGCGGTGTGCCGTTGCTCAGGTTGTTGTCGTTGTCATCGGCCAGCAGGGCCGAGACCAGCACTTTCCGGTAAATCGCCGGTTCGTTGCCGGCATGGCCATCGGCAAGGCTGTAGAACGCCTCAACGAAAATCGGGCGCATACTATCGGCATCGCCCAGATAGCGGGCCACATCCCACCAGGCACCGGCAATCATCTCGCCGTCGGCGTGTACTTCGCCTTTGATGTCCATCGGGATTTTTTTCGTTACATTATCGTAGCGACGGATGACGGAGTTGCCCCCCGTGAAGCCTTCGCCCATAACCGGCACTTTGGTAAGCAGCATCGCCCACACATCGGCATAGCCTTCGTTCATAGCGCCGTTATACATCCGTCCGCCGCCCTGCTGATTGTAGAATTTTTCGTTGATGCCGTGGGCGTATTCGTGATAGATAATATCGGCGAAATAAGCGCCGGACGGGCAGCCGCCGCCGGTAGCGAAGAAGTTGATAGAACTGCCGTTGTAAAAAGCATTACACGAGCCGGTGGTGATGTCCACATTGGTCGGCAGGCGAACGTCCATACCGGTGAAGGCCGGCAGTTGGGATTTTACAAAATCGTGGATGCGGGTAACGTGGTAATAGGCGTTTTGATAGGGCAGGCTATCGGTGCGTATAACAGCATTTCCGGAAGCCGAAACCGCAACAGTCATAGACGGTGTCGGGCCGTTGCTGCCGCCGACATTCACCTTCGACCAGCGGCCCTGCAACGGCAGTGTCAGGGTGGCGGGCAGGGTTACGCCCGGGCCATCTACAAAGCCGTTGGTGTCGGTATAAAGCGTGCTGCTTCCCAGCGGGATGGCCAGATCCGGAAACGCCACGGTGTCTATCGGGCTTATGGGCAGCAGGGCTTTTGTTTTTCCTTTAATCGTCAGGTTCAGGTCGTTGCGGGTGCGGTTGTGGCGCAGCAGCAGCTTGCCGGTCATGGCGCTGATATAGCCTTCATAAACGGCGGGTGTTTGTCCGTCTTCGCTGATGCCTTCTGCGGTAAAGGGATAGGCGGGCTGCATCCGCATCCGGCCATCGGCATCGGTCTCGGGCATCCATATCCAGCCGGGGCTAACCACTACATTCTGCACCATTTCGCCGGCGTGTGGGTCGGCATAAGCCGCTTGTTTCACCGCGTCGGCAGTCAGCAGCGGCGACACACTGCCCGAAGGCGTTTCCGGAGCGGCTACCTGAAGGCGCACCAGCGTGCCGTCGTGGGCAAACTGAAAGCGCAGGTGGGAGAACAGCGCCTCGCGCCCGGCGATGCTGCGGCCAAAATAGACATAGGTGAATTTGGCAGTGGAGACATTGCTCGCCACCGACCATTCTTCCGGCTGAATACCGGCCTCGCGGAGGCGGCCATTCACAAATGCCTGCGCCTTCT
Source organism: Bacteroidetes bacterium UBA1952 (assembly GCA_002336725.1). Taxonomy (GTDB): domain Bacteria; phylum Bacteroidota; class Bacteroidia; order Chitinophagales; family Chitinophagaceae; genus UBA1952. The sequence continues at coordinate 18,518 of DDEO01000027.1, forward strand.
CCAGCGGGGTATTTCCGGAAAGCGAAAGTGGCTTGCCATACGCATCAAGGCCGGAAAGGTCGTTGGTTCCGTTGGCATCGAGCAGCCAGCCGGGGATGGTTTTTTCAAAAGCAATCCGCCCGGTGGTCTTGGCGGATAACGGGCGGGATTGTGCGCCCGCGCCGAGGGCAGCCAGCAGCGCCGCCGACAACAAGAAGGTTTTTTTCAAGCGTTTTGGTTATGAGGGATAAAAAGAAAGGTGCGAATTTAATCATTTATCGAAGGCCATAGGGTTAAGGATTGCCCAAAGGACGGAAAAAAGGCAATCTGTTTACATTCCTGAAAAGGGCGGCACCGGGCCAGTGAATAGACTTCTTGCGAAAGTCGTTTCATGCAGCATTTTCGTTGCTGTGTAGTACGCCCCAATCTCCATGATTCTGTGTTGTGGAGAGGGCGAGCCTGGTCTTTAATGCCGACAACCCGCATTATGGAGATGGCGGGTCAAGCCCGCCATGACG